>JASHOL010000200.1 GCA_030041135.1 Streptosporangiaceae bacterium
CGATGGCAGTCGGCTGGGGCTGGCTCGCGGTCCTCGCGGCCGGGGTGGCGGCTCCAGCCTGGCCCGCGGCCCCAGCCGGGGTGGCGGTCCCAGCCTGGCCCGCGGCGGCGGGCGCCCAGCCGGCAGCACCGGTGGCCCGCAGGAAGAAGCCCACGGCGGCCAGCGAGGAGAACGCCACCCACTCATCCGGCATCGCCTGCGGTCCGTAGTAGATCGCCACCCACAGGGAGCCATACACGGTGGCCGCCAGCGCGAGCATCCAGGCCGGCCGCAGGCCGCGCCAGGTCAGCAGGGCCAGGAAGAGGCCGATGCCTGAAGCGACGGCCAGGTAGGCCCGCAGGGCGATGACCGAGCCGGTGAGCAGCGTGACCGGGGCGACGAGCAGCGGCACACCGCGGGCTCGGGCCGGGTCGAAGAACGCGGCCGGGGCGCGCACGCTCAGCTGGCTGGCATAAACCGTTTCGTCCCAGCTCAGGCCCAGGTGCGGCAGGACGAAGACCAGCTGAGCGCAGGTGAACAGGCCGGCCACCAGCGCCAGCCACCAGATGCTGTCGGCGGTCGGCAGGCGCCTGTTGGCCGGCTGGGCGGCTGACACCGGGGTGCGGGCAGCAGCCGGCGCTAGTTCAGACATGTACTACAGGATGCCGGATCGGCCGACCTCTCTGTCCACCGACTCCGGCCTCCGGCTAGCGTTTCGGCCAGTGCCAGGCCGGGCCGTCGAAGGCATCGGAGCCGGCGACTACAGTCTCGCCGAACTCCTTCGCGAGTTCGATCGTGGTGAGTTCGGTGCCTGCCGAGCGGGCCGAAGTGGCCAGCGGATCGAGTAGCTGGCTAGCGTGCGAGACCGCGATCACCTGCGTGCGGGTCGCGGCCGCGCTAATCAGGCCGGCCAGCGCCGGCAGCAGGTCGGTATGCAGGCTGGTCTCAGGCTCGTTCAGCACGAGCAGGCTGGCCGGCCGCGGGCTCAGCAGAGCCGCGACCCACAGCAGGTAGCGCAGGGTGCCGTCGGACAACTCCTCCACTCCGAGCGGCCGCAGCAGCCCGTGCTGGCGCAGCTTCACCGACAGCACGCCGTTCTCACCGCGGGCCACCTCCAGCCTGCTTCCGGGGAAGGCGGAGTCAATGGCCGCGTCAAGCCCCTTGTCGTCGCCGGTCTCGCGGATCGTCTGCAAGACCGCGGCCAGGTCGGCGCCGTCATGGCTGAGGACGGGCGTACGGGTGCCGACCTGAGCCCGGCGCAACGGCGCGTCGGCGTCGGTCCTGAAGTGGTCGTAGAACCGCCAGGACCGGATCTGGTCCCGCAGGCCAAGCACTTCTGGCGCCCGCTGCGGGTCGGCGAACTCGCTCAGCATGCTGTCGTAGTGCCGGATAGGCACGGGCGCGGACCAGGACCCGTTGTCGTCTCGGACTTTGACGAACCCGCCGATCCGGTCGCACAGCACGGTGGCGGATCGGAGCACCGGTCCGGTCCAGATGCTCTCCCGCTTGATCTCCGGATCCAGGGCGAATGCCGTCGTCCGGTCGGGGGGCGGCAGGCCGAGGTCCAGCGCGTAGCCGAAGTCGTCCATCGCGAAGCCGAGCCGCAGGGCGACCGGCTCCTTGCGGACCGTGCCCTGGACGGGATAGATGCCCTCCCTGACGGCCCGGCCGATCCGCTCCGGGCCAGCCCAGAGCGTGGCCGGGAGGCCGCCTTCCCTGGCCAGCGCGGCCACGACTCCGTTCCGCGAGCCGTCGGCCAGCAGCCGCAGCGCCCGGTACAGGCTCGACTTCCCGCTCCCGTTCGGTCCGGTCACGATGTTCAGCTCGGTCAGCGGGACAACCAGACGCCGCAGCGAGCGGTAGTTCTCCACCGCCAGCGTTCTCAGCACGGATCGACACTATTGCCGTTAGCGACTCGAGGCAGGCGGCCGGCCAGTGCAGGGAGGGAGCATTCAGCCGGCTATGCCATCCTGACCCCATGGCGACGGGAGAAGTCCAGGGCAGGCTGGGCGCGCAGACGGCGCGGCTGGCCTTGACCAAAGTTCCGCAGATTACTCTCTGGTTCTGGATCGCCAAGATCGCCTCCACCGGCATGGGCGAGGCCACCTCCGACTTCCTTTATCAGCAGTACGGCACCTTCAGGGCAGGCGCCATCGGCGCGGTGCTGCTGATCGGGGCCCTGATCTGGCAGTTCAGCGTGAAGCGGTACATGACGTGGGTGTACTGGCTCGCCGTCGTGGCGGTCAGCGTGACCGGCACGCAGGCGGCCGACGGCCTGCACGTGGTCGTCGGCATGCCGTACTGGCAGACGACGTTGCTGTACGCCGCCTGCCTGGCCGTGATCTTCGTCGCCTGGTACCTGACCGAGGGCACGCTGTCGATTCACAGCATCACCTCGTGGCGCCGTGAGGCGTTCTACTGGGCCACGGTGATGGCCACGTTCGCGCTCGGCACCGCGCTCGGCGACCTGGTCGCCACGCCGCTGAAGCAGGGGTATTTCCGCTCGGCGGTCATATTCTTCGTGGTCATCCTGATTCCGCTGGTGGCCTGGCGCCTCGGGATGAACCCGGTGCTTGCGTTCTGGTTTGCCTACACCATCACTAGGCCGCTCGGCGCTTCGATTGCGGACTGGCTGGGCGTGCCCCGCTACCTTGGCGGCCTCGACTGGGGCCGCGGCCATGTCGCGCTCATCTTGACGATCCCGATACTGATCGCGGTGGGGTACATGGCAATAACGGGAGTTGACATGGCCGGCCACGGCACCGCGTCGGGCCGGGCGCGGCACCGGGCGGCCTGACACACCGGCCTCACGCGCCAGTCGGCCTGACGCACCGGCCTCGCCCCGGTCCGGGCGCGCCCGGCAGTCGGCTTGACTCTCCCGTTACCGGAGACCCGAGGCTCGTGGCATGACGAACCTCAAGGCTCCCAATGCCGTCGGCGTGGCGGTGACAGGCGTGATCTTCGGGGCGGTGCGGCACGGCTATCCGCGCACGCTGGAACTTAGCCTCATTCAGCTCGGCTGCCTGCTCCTCGCGGTCGCGGCACTATCGCGGCTCATGCCGACGGTCCGGGGGGTCGTCCCCGCGAGGCGGTCATGATCCCGTCGGTAGGCCCGCTTGACACGGGCCGGCGCCTCAGGTCAACAATCGCAGCCATGCAGGTGCGCCTGGCGATCGGCGACTTCTCGAAGATGACCCACCTCAGCGTTAAGGCGCTGCGGCACTATCACGATGTCGGGTTGCTGGAGCCGGCGGAGATCGACCCCGACTCCGGATACCGCTACTACGAGGCGTCTCAACTGCGCACGGCCCAGGTGATCCGGCGGTTCCGGGACCTGAACATGCCGCTCGATGAGATCCGCTCCATGCTCCACGCCCCCGACGTCGGCGCCCGGAACGCGATCATCGTCGCGCACATGCAGCGGATGGAAACCCAGCTGGCGGTCACGCAGGCGGCGGTGAGCTCGCTGCGGACGCTGCTGGAGCGCCCGCTCGCGCCGACGACGATCGAAAACCGGTCGGTCGGAGAGGTCGCTGCCCTTGCCATTGCCGAGCGAGTGACCGCGGCCGACCTCGCGGCCTGGTGGGTTGGCGCGTTCACCGAGCTTGACGGAGCCCTGCGCGACGCCGCGGTGCCCGCGGCGGGGCCAAGAGCGGCACTGTATCCGGCCGAGATATTCGAGCAGGAGGTCGGCGAGATCGTGGCGTTCGTGCCGGTCGAGACCGCGGTCACCGGCTCCGGCCGGGCGAGGATGACTCAGGTTCCGGCGGCCGAACTCGCGGTCGCGGTTCACCACGGCGCGTTCGCCGACCTCGACCAGACCTACGCCGCGCTCGGCGTGTACGTGGCCGAGCGCGAGATAGGCGTCGATGGCCCTATCCGTGAGAACTACCTGGTCACGCCGTTTGAGACCAGCGAGGCGTCGGAGCACGTTACCGAGGTGTGCTGGCCGGTGTTCCAGACCGCGTCGATGGGCTAGCCACAGCACAGCTTCCCGCGCTCGTCCGTCGGCAGCCGCGTCGCGCGCCTTCGCGCGTCATCGGGAGCATCTGCCGATGGATACGCGATAAATCGGGCGCGCGTGCCGGTCGGCTCATGATCGATGTGAAGTAGGTACCGCTGTAGGTAGTGCACAGCAGTACCTACCGTACATTCATGCCGGCGAAGCTGGCTGGCGCGGGCATTTACGCATTCCCCGGCCGTCGAAAAGGAACCTAGCGTCTAATTGTGGCTCTTTTAGCCGATGATAAGTTAGTTACTCCTGGGCTGCTGCGTGGATAATATTTGAAAAATCGAAACCACAAGTGACCTGCGCAAACAGTGTGAACTCTGGTACCGTAAAGGCCCAGGGGGAATGGCTAAAAGCAGGGAATACAGGTCTCGGGGTGTAGGTCGGCGAAAATAGCTACTTCACGACGATAACGCGTCAGCGGGAGCGTGTCGGCCTAGCCGAGGCAAGCAGGCAAGCGGGGGAAGACGGTTGTGCTCCGGAACATGAGGTGAGGCACACTCCGAGTCATGCGGGCAAATTGCCCGCATGGGAGCGGCTGGTCTTCGCGACGATATTCGCGCTGATGACAGCGTTCGTCGTGGCGGTTACCGTGTCGGCGGTCAACCGCGCGAGTCTCCTGGGATCTGGCTCAAAAAGCCTGGCCGCCAGTAGCGCTACGGGTCGCCTTCAGCCCGTGACCTCGGGTGGCGGCCCGCGCACGGTTCGACGGTCGGCGGCCAGCCGCCGCACGGGCTCGCAGCCCTCCCTCGACCAGCAACTGGCGACCGCGCTGCTCCCGATCGCGCGCTCTCATGGCGGGCACTTTGCGGTAGGGGTGATCGATATAACCACAGGAAAGCGAGCCGTCTTTGACGCCGCCCGCTCCTTCCGCACTGCGAACCTCGACGAGGTCGACATCCTCGCGGCTCTCCTGCTCGAGAACCAGAACGCAGGTACGCAGGTCCACGGCCAGCAGGCGGCACTCGCAACCCGGATGATCGAGAACAGCGGTGGCAAGGCCGCCGCCGACCTATACCAGTCGGTTGGCGGTGTCTCGGGCATGACGTCGGCCAACGCGCAGCTTGGGCTGACTCAGACGGTAATGGGGCCACCGGGAGACTCGGGCCTGACCACGACAACGGTCTCCGATCAGCTCCAGCTGCTGGCCGACCTGACCTCCCGGACGTCCGTCCTGTCGTCGGCGAGCCAGCACTACGAGCTTGGCCTAATGGGCGATGTGCAGTCCAGCCAGCGCTGGGGCGTGTCGGCGGCTGCGAGTCAAGGTACGAGCTTTGCGATTAAGGACGGCTGGCTTGCCGACCCGCCTCCATGGGTGACCGACAGCATGGGCGTGGTCGATCACGACGGGCAGCGGTTGCTGATCGTGGTGCTCGCGAGCGGCCAGCCGACCGAGGCACTGGGGATCGCGCTGGACTCCGCCGCGGCCGCCGATGCCGCCCGGATAGCGACGCATCCCTAGGCCGCCTCTTCCGGGTGCCGCAAGATCTCGGCCCCGGTCTCGATCGCATCCACGAGACTGTCGGTGGCGACCAGCAGCCCCGCGGCCTCCCCGCCAGGTCCAGCTCGGCTTGCGCCGTCGCGACCCGCCAGATCGGCGTCCGCCCGGTCGGCCGTTGCGCCATCGGCGCTAGGCGCCGGCATGATGTCGCGTTGCTGCGCCCGCAGCAGCGGGAACTGCGACGGGGGCACGTGGGCACCGGTGGTGCCAAGCTCGCGGACGGCCTCGGCGAGCTGGCCGGTGGCGGCCTTGACGGTTCCGGCCAGCGCGTCCAGCCGCGGCTGCAGGCTCGCATCCTGGCTCCGGGCGCTGCTCGCCGCGGCCTCGTGCGCGGCCACGGCCGCGGCCAGCGCGATACAGGCCTGGGCGATGCGGTGCCCGACACCGATCAGCCCGCGGGCTAGCTCGCCGGTCATTGGCGGGTGCTCAGGCTCGCCCGCCAGCCGGTCGGCCGAGGCGTCCGCGTCGAGGCGCGCCCGTCGCGCCGAGAGTTGCAGGTCGCGGCGGCGAATGGCACCGCGATCGCCCGACCTGGTGTAGGCCCGCAGCATCGCGCTTGCATACGTGCCCTGAGTCGCGAACAGCCGGGCAAACTTGTCGCTCGCTGAGGTTCCCGCCCAGGTCGGCCACACGACATAGGCGGCCAGGGCCAGGCCGGTGCCGACGCCGGTGCCTATCAACCGGTCGATCGCAGTCGCCTCGGCCGGGAGGCCGAGCAAATGCAGCAGCACAACTACGAAGTCGGTGAGGAACACCGCGTACAGCAGATAGTTCACCGTGAACACGGCGTAGGCGGCCAGCAAAGAAACGGCAATGCCGACGAGCAGGGCGTCGAGCCCGATGTGCGCCAACTGCACGGTCAGCAGGCCAAGGCCGGCGCCGACTACCGTTCCCGCGGCGCGCTGCAAGCCCCGGTACAGCGTCGAGCTGTAGTCGGGCCGCAACACGATGAGGATTGTCAGGACAGCCCAGTAGCCGTGCGGAAGAGCGGTGAGGCGCACGATGACCTCGGCCAGGGCAGTCACGACGGCAAGGCGCAGCGCGTGCCGGCCGGACTCGGACGACGTACCCATGCTCGCGCGGAGCGTCAGCACTGTGTCTTTGACCATCAGCGATCGCTGCGTCGAGTCCCGGCCCTGGCCAGCGCCGGCTGGCTCGGCCTCATTCAGCGCCTGCGTGATCCGGCAGGCGGAGCGCAGTTGGCCGAGCAGGGCCTGGCTAGCCCACTCCGAGTGCGTGCCTGGTTCGGGCGAGGCCGCCCGGAGATCACGGCGGGCCGCTTCAAGGTGCGCGAAGCGCTGTCGTGGCCGGCCGGCTAGGGCCCCGGCGAGATCATCGAGCACAACCGCGGCCGCGGCAAGCAGGCCAGGCCCGCCGGGGTCCCCGTAAGCGGCGCGGCCAACCCCGACCGCGGTCAGCGCCGCGCGAATACGCTCGGCCTCCTCGGTTAGCTCAAGCAGCCAGACGCGGGCCGCGGTGCGCATCAGCGGATTCGGGTCGTGCAGGGCCTGGCGGCCGGCTCCTGTGCCGGCGCCCGGCGGCTCGTGGCTGCCCGCGGCTAGATCAGAGGCGTATGCCGACAACGCCGCGAAGGTTTGCGCCATCGCGGTGCGCTCCGCGCTGCCCCGGTTCACCGCCCACGAGCTGACCACGAGCAGCGCCTGCCACAGGCCGCCGGCCAGCACCAGCAGAGCCCGGATGGCGGCCGCCCCGGGCGCAAGCGGCAGTGCGCTGGCGATGAGCAGCGCGACCGGCCACTGCAGCGACACCACGAGCGCGGTCGGCCCGAGCGCTGCGACCAGGCCGACCAGGTACGACCAGCAGAATACGAACGGAACGAGGAGCCACGGGTGGCTTGCCGAGGCCCAGGCGCCGACGAATGTGGAGATCGCCATGCCCGCGGCCGTCAGGATGACGGCCTGCACGCGAGTGCGGGTTATCCCGCGGAAGGACACGAAGCCAGCGGGCAAGGCGCCGAGCGCCGCGAAACTGCCGAATTCGACCCGGCCGATGGCCACGCCGATGGCCAGCGGCGTAATGACGCCAAACGTGGCCCTGGCCGCCCGTCCTGGCGCGATGTCATGCCAGCGGAAGGCGCCGAAGTCTAGCCAGCCGGACTGGCTCAGCTCTGCGGTCAGGAAGGCCCGGCCAGCGTGAAGGTCGGCGAGCAGCCTCCGGCCCGCTTGCTGTGTTTCCCGCTCAGCCTTCGGGAGCGCCCTAGGCGCCGCCTTCCCTCGTCGCAAAGCCCGCTCCTCAGTCCAGGCGCCGCCGCGCTCCCTCCGGCTCGCTCATTGTGTTTCCCGCTCCAGGGGCCGGGACGCGCCCGCGGCGGACGGCCCTGGCTAGCCCGGCCGCACCGGCCGGTAGGCCGGCTCCCACATCTTCGCCGTGATCACGGCTGCGGGATCGTCGCCGAGGTCGTGTCCGGCGACGCCGTCGGCACGCGCCGCCCGCGCCACGGCGACGGCAACCGCGAGCGACGTTTCGCGCAGCGCCTCAACTTCCGGCAACAGCGCAGCACCCGGCGCAGTGGTGTCAACCAGGCTCGCAACTGCGTGCGCGGCGGCGCTGAACATGCCGTCGGTGATCACGGCGGCCCGTGCGGCGATGGCCCCTAGCCCCAGGCCTGGGAAGATCAAGGCGTTGTTCGCCTGGCCGATGGCGTACCTGGTGCCGCGGTAATCGACGGGCGGGAACGGGCTGCCGGTCGCGACGAGCGCCCGGCCGCCGGTCCAGGTGAGCAGGTCAACGGGCGTCGCCTCGGCTAGCTCGGTGGGATTGGACATCGGCAAGATCACCGGCCGGTCGGCGTGCAGGGCCATCTCGATCACGATGTCCCGCCTGAACGCACCGGGCCTGGCCGAAGTCCCGATCAGGACAGTCGGGCGCACCTGTCGTACCACTTCGGCCAGCGGGATCCCGCCCAGCTCAGCGTCCTGCTGCCAGTCCTCGACCTCGGCCGGGTCGCGGCCGTACGGTCGCTGGGCCTCGGTCAGCTCGGCGTCCCCGGATATGAGCAGACCGTGCCGGTCCACCGCCCAGAACCTGGCTCTGGCCTCGGTATCAGAAAGCCCGGCGACCATCAGCGCGGCCGACAGCTGGTCCGCGATGCCGGTGCCAGCCGATCCGGCCCCGAAGACGACGATGCGGTGCTCGGCCAGTCCGATGCCCGTGGCCCGAACAGCGGCGAGCACCGCGGCCAGGTTGACCGCGCCCGTGCCCTGAATGTCGTCGTTGAAGCTCAGCAACTGCCCGCGGTAGCGGGTCAGCAGGCGCCGCGCGTTCGCCGTGCCGATGTCCTCCCAGTGCAGCAAGGTGCGCGGGAACACCTTTTGTACCGCGGTCACGAACGCGTCCAGGAACGCGTCGTACTCGTCCGAGGGCACGCGCGGATGGCGGTTTCCCACGTACAGCGGGTCCTCGAGCAGGCTCTGCCGGTCCGTGCCCACGTCGAGCATGATGGGCAGGCAGCGATTCGGGTCGATGCCGACCGCCGCGGTGTACACGGCGAGCTTGCCTACGGCGATGTTCATCCCGCCGACACCCCAGTCGCCGATCCCGAGGATCGCGCCGGCGTCGGTAGCGACGATCAGGTCCACGTCGTCGCCGGTGTGGCCCGCGGCCAGCAGCGATTGCTCGATCAGCTGCGGCTCATCAACCGACAGGTAGATCCCGCGCGGCCGGCGGTACTCGTGGCTGTAGTGCTCGATTGCCTGGCCGACGGTGGGGGTGTACACGACCGGCAGCATCTCGCTCAGGTGATCAGCGAGCAGCCGGTAGAACAGGACCTCGTTCCGGTCGTGCACCTCATTCAGCAAGACGTTGCGGGCCAGGTCAGAACCCTGCCTGAGGTACTGGGCGTATACCCGCTCGGCCTGCTGGTCCAGCGTCAGGTGGCCGGCCGGGATGAGCCCGATGAGGCCGAGCTCGCGCCGTTCCTCCTGGCTGAATGCGGTGCCCTTGTTGAGACGCGCGTCGGCCAGTACCTGCCGTCCGCGCAACGTCGTGCGCCACGCACCCTTGTCATCTACCCACAGCGTCCGCACCCGCGAGGTCCCTTCGGCCGTACCCGCCGTGATCAGGTAGCCAGTGTCCCAGGATTTCCCGCCGCCGGCCGACCGGCTCGGACGCCGCCGATGCTAGCTCGTCAGATCCCGGCGGAAGTATTCGACGGTCGGACGCAGCCCGTCGTCTAGTTCGACCGCGGGCTTCCACCCAAGCACCTCAACGGCCCGGCTGATGTCGGGCCGACGGCGAACCGGGTCGTCGGCAGGCAGCGGCCGGTACTCGATCGGCGAGGTGCTGCCGGTGAGGGCGAGCACCTTCCTGGCCAGCTCCATCATCGTGAACTCGCCGGGGTTGCCGAGGTTGATCGGCCCGGTAACCTCGGGGGCGGAGTTCATCAGCGCGATGAGGCCGTCCACCATATCGTCGATGTAGCAGAACGAGCGCGTCTGCGTGCCGTCGCCGTAGAGGGTCAGCGGCTCTCCGCTCAGGGCCTGAACGATGAAGCTGGAGACGACCCGGCCATCGTTCGGCAGCATCGTCGGGCCATAGGTGTTAAAGATCCTCGCGACCTTGATCGGCAGCCGGTGCTGGCGGTAGTAATCGAAGAACAGGGTCTCCGCACAGCGCTTGCCTTCGTCGTAGCAGGACCTGACGCCGATCGGGTTGACGTTGCCCCAGTAGGACTCTGACTGCGGATGGACTTCCGGGTCGCCGTAGACCTCCGAAGTGGAGGTGAGCAGGATGCGCGCGCCGATTCGCTTGGCCAGCCCCAGCATGTTGATCGAGCCGTGGACGCATGTCTTCGTGGTCTGGACCGGATCCCGCTGGTAAAAGACGGGCGAAGCCGGGCAGGCGAGGTGGTAAATCTGGTCGGTCTCGACATACAGCGGGAACGTGACGTCATGCCGGATCAGCTCGAAGCGCGGCTCACTGAGCAGGTCGAGGACATTGCGGCGGGCGCTGGAATAGAAGTTGTCCACCGCCAGCACTTCGTGCCCCTGCGCGAGCAACCGCCGGCACAGATGGGACCCGATGAACCCCGCGCCCCCGGTGACCAGCACGCGGAGGGGTCGCTGCGCCGGGGTCGCTGAAGCCGGCGCTTTCGGCTGTTCGTCCACGAACACTCCCTCGACTTCCCGTCGCCTTCCCAAACCCTCCTGAGCTGTAAAGATTTGATTCTTTACCGCGTATTTGCCCCAGAGGCCCCCTGTAAGCTTACCCGGGTGAAGCTCTCAATCCTGATGCCCGTGTACAACGAGCACGCGACGCTGGCCGCCGCGATCAAGGAGGTGCTCAACGTCAGCTTCCCGTGCGAGTTCGAGCTTGTGATAGTCGACGACGGCAGCACGGACGGGACCAGGGAGCTGTATCCGCAGCTTGCGAACGACCCGCGGATCAGCGTTCACATGCACGAGCGTAACCAGGGCAAGGGCGCGGCGATCAGGACAGCGGCGAGCGCGGCCACCGGCGACTACGTGATTATGTGCGACGCCGATCTTGAGTACGACCCTGGGGACATCCCGTGCCTGCTGGCGCCTGTGCTGGCCGGAGACGCCGAGGTGGTCTACGGTACGCGCAGCTTCGGCAGCCACAACTCGTACTCGCTCGTGTACGTACTCGGGAACAAGGGCGTCACGATGTGCGCGAACGTGATGTTCAACTGCTACATCAGTGACCTTGAGACGTGCTTCAAGCTGATTCCGGCCGCGCTGTACCGGGAGCTGAACATCACCGAGACCGGGTTCGGCATGGAGGCCGAGGTCACCGGCAAACTGCTGAAGCGCGGCATCCGGCCGTACGAGGTGCCGATTTCGTACAAGGCCAGGAGCCGGGATGCGGGCAAGAAGCTGACCTGGCGCGACGGGGTCGAGGCCGTGTGGATTCTGACCAAGATCCGGATGTCCCGCCGTGGCCGGCCGTCGGCCAGGAACCGGCAAGCGCGCTGAGAGCCGCGGCCCGGGGAGGCCTGCCTACTCCGCGCTGTCTCCTGTCCACAGCGCGCGCACCGTGTCGATGGTGTCCGCATCGGCCGGGCTCTTGTCCGGGCGATACCTCAGCACCCTGGCAAACCTGAGCGTCACCCCGCCTGGGTAGCGGCTGCTGGCCTGCACTCCGTCGAAGGCAATCTCGACCACCAACTCCGGCCGGACCCTGACCACCCCCCGGCGGATGCCGTCGGCCGACCGCGGCGGGTCGGCCAGTTCGAGCAGCCGCCCGGTCTGCCAGGTCAGCAGGGCATCGGTAAGGCCCTTGAACGTCTTGCCGAGCATGACCGCCATCCCGGTTTCCGGGTCGCGGGCGCCCAGGTGCAGGTTGGACAGCCAGCCCTGGCGGCGGCCATGGCCCCACTCGGCCGCGAGCACGATCAGGTCCAGCGTGTGGCGCGGCTTCACCTTGATCCACTCACTGCCCCGCCGGCCCGCCCCGTAAGGCGCGCTCACCGACTTGACGACGACCCCCTCGTGTCCGAGGCCGATCGCCCCGGCGAAGAAGTCTTCCGCTTGACCCACGTCGGCGGTCACGATGCGGGGAATCACAAGCTCAGCCGGGGCGACCGCGGCGAGGCGCTCGAACCGCGCGCTGGCCGGCTGATCGATGAGGTCCTCGCCGTCCAGGTGCAGCAGGTCGAAGAGGAACAGGGTAAGCGGCACGCTCGCGCGGTCTGCGCCACCCTGGCTGGCCGCGCGGGCCGAAGTGACCTGGAAGGGACGAGGCCGTCCGTCAGGGTGCAGCGCGATCGCCTCTCCGTCGAGCACCGCGGCCGAGACCGTCAGCGTCCTGGCCGCCGCGGCTATCTCGGGCACGCGCGCGGTGATGTCGTCGAGCGTCCTCGTGAACACCTTCACCTGGTCCGCGGCCCTGTGCACCTGGACGCGGATGCCGTCGATCTTCCAGTCCACGGCGGCCGGCGAGATCCGGTCCATGGCCGCCGCCACCGTGGGCTCGGACGCCGCGAGCATCGGCCGGATAGGCCGGCCAACCTGCAGCGAGACAGCGCGCACCGCCGCGCCGGCGGCCTGCGCGTCGCGGCCCGCGCCCAGGGCTGCACCGGCGGCCTCGGACAGCGATCCGCTGAGCTGGTAGGCCCGGCGCACGTCGGCGGCGGGCACCTCGGCCGCCCTGGCGATCGCGTCGGTCATGACGCCATCAAGGGCACCCTGCCTGAGGTCTCCGCCAAGGAGGCGGACCAGGAATTGGCGCTCCGCCTCGGTCGCGCGGCTGAGCAGGACGGCCAGCAGGCTCCGGCGCTCGGCCTGGGAACCCTGGCCGGCCAGCGCGCCGATGCGGCCGAGGGCGGCGTCGGTCTCGGCCAGCGTCAGCTCGGGCTCGGCCGCCGGCGCTGCTAGCCCGTGATGCGCCAGGCCGGGCTGAGCCAGCTCAGGTGGGGCAGCCGCCGGGCCGTAGCCGCCGGTCAGATCGGCGAGGGCTGCATAGCCGACGCCGATCTGCCGCTGCGTGAGGTCGCCGGACAAGAAAGAAACCGCCACCGCGATCTCGGTCGGCGGCACTTCCCGCAGCAGCTGCGCTATGTGATCGATCTTCGCCAGCCGCCCCGGCGCCGCCGCCACGGCAGCCGACGTGCGCACAACACGGTCCAGCAGCATGTCGGTTACAGCCAGCCCTTCTGCTGGGCGAGTTCGACCGCCTCGGCCCGGTTCCGCGCGCCGAGCTTCTGGATCGCGGCGGACAGGTGATTGCGGACGGTGCCATTCGAAAGATGCAGCCGACTGGCGATGTCGGCGATCGCGTCATGGCTCGCGGCCGCCGCCAGCACCTCGGTCTCCCGCTCGGTCAGCGGGCTGTCGCCCTGCGCGAGCGCGGCGGCGGCCAGGGCCGGGTCGACGATTCGCTGGCCGGCTGCCACCTGCCTGATCGCGGCGGCCAGGTCGGCGGCGGGGGCGTCCTTGAGCAGGAACCCGCTGGCCCCGGCGGCCATCGCCGCGCGGAGATAGCCGGGCCGGTCAAACGTGGTGACGATGACGACCTTGCCCGCAAACGCGGACTGCCCGAGCCGGCTGGCGACCTCGATCCCGTTCGGGCCGGGCATCTCGATATCCAGCACGGCGACATCCGGCTGAAACTTGCGCGCCATCGCCAGCGCCTCATCGCCGTCGGCAGCCTGCGCGACCACCTCGATGTCTGGCTCGAGTTCGAGCAGCGCGACGAGCGCCTGCCGGACCATGGTCTGATCCTCCGCAATCATGATCCGCACTGTCATCCGCCTATTCTCACGCCTGCGGGCTCAACGGCACGACCACGCGAAGCAGGAACCCCCTGGGCTCGACCGATCCCGCCGCCAGCTCGCCGCCGAGGCTCCGTACGCGCTCCGCCAGCCCGGCGAGACCCGAGCCACCGAATACGGACCTGGCCCGGCCGGCGACGGCCCGTCCGTCAGGCCCGGCGGAGCGGGCGGCCGGCAGCGCAGGCCCGGCCTCGTTCCCATCAGGAGCAGCAGGCCCGTTGTCGCTGATCTCGGCGACCATCGCCTGCGGCTCACGGCTGACCTTGATCGCCACTCGGGTAGCTCGCGAGTGCCTGACCACGTTCGTGGCGCCCTCCCTGACCGCCCAGGCCAGCGCGGAGTCAACGTCGCGAGCCAGTCCCGAGGTGTCGGCGGCGGTGATCTCGGTTGCGATGCCTGCGGCGTCCAGCAACTGGCGGGCGGCCACAAGCTCACCGACGAGGTCGGGCTGGCGGAACCCGGCCACGGCCTCCCGCACGTCGGACAGCGATTGCCTGGCCACCGCCTCAAGCTCGGCGATCTCCTTGCCGGCCCGGTCCGGGTCCGCGCCCATGAGGCGGCCCGCCAGCTCGGCCTTGATCGTGATGAGCGACAGAGAGTGCCCGAGGAGGTCGTGCAGGTCCCGCGCGATCCGCAGCCGCTCCTCGGCCGCGGCCGCCCTGATCAGCTCGGCCCGGGTCCGGCGGAGCGAGTCGAGCGTCTCTATCTGCCTGGACATGCTGTAGGCGAAAAGTCCGGCGAGCGGCGGCGTCAGGACCGCGGCCACAGTGTTCCCGAAGCTGTAGTGGTGGACCGTGGCTACCACGATGCCGGCGAGCGTGCAGGCCCCTGAGCCGAGAATCGCCACCCTGGCCGTGCTCCACCGCCCGGCCAGGGCCGCGGGGATCACCAGGGCCCCGAGCCAGTTCTCGCCACCGATGGCGAACTGGGCAATGCCCAGCCCGACCATGGCGACGATCGGCGCCAACGGGCGATGCGCGCCGGCGAGGGCGGTGAAGTTCACGACCCAGACGGCCAACCCGGTCATGAGGATTGCGGCAGTGACCCCGAACCAGCCCTGGGCCGTCTCAAGCTTGGCGTGGTGATGATAGGCGGGCGCGAGCAGCACGAAGGCGAGCGCGATCGTGATCGCGATCCGGCGGGGCCGCGATCCGACGCCGAGCAGGGCGGCGTCGCTGATCATGACGGCACCTCGCGGTTCATGGAACCAGGCTAGGCACCAAGTGGCGAGGCGTCATGTACTGCAAGTACCGGTGCGGCCGTGACAGATGTCACGGGGCCGGCGCGGGCCAGGTCGCCTGGTGTTACACCCGGCCTTGGCTGGCCGGGCGTGATCGGGGTCAGACGATCGTCTGGTGCCCGTTGCCTTCCGCGTCCGGCTTGCCGCGATCGTCGGGCCCGTACCCGTCGTTGATGCTGCCCGCCGAGGTGGCGGCGTCCGGGCTGGTGGCCACCTGGCCGTCGGCGGTGTACCCAGGGCCGTTGCCGTTGCGGTGCCGCAGCGAGAACGCTGCCGCCGCCGCGCCAACCGCCGTCAGCAGCGCCGACCCGGCCAGGATGGTGGCCTTGCCGATGCGGTGGCGCTTGGGCTCGACGTAGTCGATTCTCTGCGCCGCGGCCTTGAGCGCGTCGGAGATCTTCGGTGCGTAGTTCTCGGTCAGGGCTGTCGCGGACTGCTCGAGCCGCGGTGCCGCCCAGTGCCGCGCGGCCCCGACGTAGGGCGTGGCCCAGGCGACGGCGCTGTCCGCACCCTGCTGCACCGCGGCGGCGACGTTCCTCGCCAGCGGGGCGGCCTGCTGGGTGGCTAGCGCCCCGGCGTTCCTCGCCGCAGGTACCGCCTGCGCGGCCATGTTCTTGGCCTGGCCGCCGAGATTGCTGGTGTAGGTAATGCTCTGCTTCCTGGTCAAAGGGGACACCTGACCTCTCGTGAATCGTCTCCCGCCGAACCTCTTCCCCCGACTGTTAGGGTCAATCACGCAGGTCCGTGCCCTGCCGGGGTGGCGCGGCGGCACGCACCCCGGTGGGATGACCGGGGTGGTCGGCGGGTAGTGGCAGGATTCCTGGTATGACTAACACACTGACCGCGACGCTGCGGACCAACCGCGGGACCGTAGTCGTCCGGCTATTTCCTGACCAGGCGCCGAAGACCGTGCGGAACTTCGTCGAGCTCGCCGAGGGAACCAGGGAGTGGACAAACCCGGCGACCCGGCAGAAGGGCCAGGCGAAGCTGTATGACGGCACGATCTTCCACCGGGTCATCCCTGACTTCATGATCCAGGGCGGCGACCCGCTTGGTAACGGGACTGGAGGTCCCGGGTACAAGTTCGCCGACGAGTTCCACCCCGACCTGTCGTTCGACCGGCCCTACCTGTTGGCCATGGCCAACGCGGGGCCTGGCACCAACGGCTCGCAGTTCTTCATTACCACCGCGCCCACTCCCTGGCTCAACGGCAAGCACACCATCTTCGGCGAGGTCATCGACGGCAGCAACATCGTCGATGACATCAGCCGGGTCCGGACCAGCAGCGCCGACCGGCCTGTGCAAGACGTCGTGCTCGAGTCGGTTGAGATCGGACGCAGCGACAGCTAGCAGGAAGACGAAAGACAATGGCCACGCCCCCCGAAACCGGCCAAACGGCTCCTCCGGCCCCGACCTGCTTCCGGCACCCGGGCCGGCAGACATATGTGTCCTGCGTCCGGTGCGGTAGGCCTGCCTGCCCTGACTGCCTGCGCCCGGCGGCCGTCGGGCATCAGTGCGTGGAGTGCATCAGGCAGGGCAACCGGGGGGTTCGCCAGGCCACCGGCCGGTTCGGCGGGAGCGTGCCCAGCGGCGCCAGGGTGACGTGGGCGATCCTGGGCCTGAACGTGGCGCTGTACTTCATCATGCTCGCCCATCCGAGCCTGGAGTCTGACTGGTGGCTCTACGGCGGGAGCAGGCATGTCGGCGGGGTGGCCGACGGCCAGTGGTACCGCCTGCTGACCAGCGCCTTCCTGCCTGGTACCGGCAGCCTCGGAATCATCGACATCGCGTTCAACATGTGGGCGCTGTTCATCGTCGGGCCCGCGCTTGAGCACACGCTCGGCTCGGTACGCTACCTGGTCATCTATCTCGCCAGCGCGCTCGGCGGCGGCGTGTCTTATTACCTGATTGCGCGGGCCTTCACCCCGGCGCTCGGCGCGTCGGGCGCGATCTTCGGGTTGTTCGGCGCATGGTTCGTGATGTCCAGGCGGCTACGGGTGGACTCGCGCGCGGTCATCTTCCTGATCGTGATCAACCTGTTCCTCGGGTTCGTGATACCGCAGATCGCCTGGCAGGACCATATCGGCGGCCTCATCACCGGCGGAGTGCTGACGGCGGCTTTTGTCTACGCGCCCAGGAAGAACCGCACGCTGATCCAGGTAGCCGCGACCGTTGGAGTCCTGGCCGTGCTCGCCGCCGTTGTCGTGCTGCGCGACTACCAGCTAGTGCACACCGCGTTCGTCTAGCCTGGCCGGCTGGGGTCGGCTCGCTAGTGCCACTTGGTCGCCAGCACCACGCCGCCGACGAGGAAGCCGAAGCCAATGACCAGGTTCCACGCCCCGAGGGCCGAGATCGGCAGCGACTGCTGGCTGACGTAGAAGAGTACAATCCAGACAAGACCGACAATCAAGCTGCCCAGCATCGTCGGAGCCAGCCACGGCGGACTGACCCTGGCCTTGGCTGACCTGGCCGGTGGCGTGTAGACCGACTTGGTTCGGACGCGGGACTTCGGCACGGTCGTTCTCCTGACGGGCTTTCTTACCGCTGCCGGAGGGGTACCCGGCAGCTCGGGCGTGCGGACGCGTGCACGCCCATCGCTGGAAGCCTAGTTGGTCCGGCGGCCTGCCGCGATGCCGGAAACCAAGCCGAACCCGGCCGGGCGCGTTGCCCGGCGCCGTAGAAACAAGCAGCTAGACCGCAGACACGCTCTGTAACCGCCGTTTCCGGCCACGCCACAGTGCGCGCGGTGGTACCGAGGGCTACCGCTGAGATCCTGATCACACGCGGTCGGCCGACCGCGGCCGCTACGGCGAGGTCGTCGGGCTCGGAGACGTCGGCGTCGGATCCGGGGTCGGATCCGGGGTCGGAGACGGGGTTGGAGACGGGGTCGCCGAGGCGGTCGGGACGATGAACAGGACTATCGGCTCGCCTGACACCAGGCCCTGACCGGCGCTGGGCGTGGTCCTGCAGATAGTGCCGGGGGAGAACGTCGAGTTCGTGCAATTCTGCACGCTGATCTGACTCTGGTTCACGTTGTACGGCGGGCTTTCCAGTTCGTTGATCGCCGCCTCCGCGTTGGCGCCGACGAGGTCCGGCATCGACTGGCCAGCGGGCGGCAGCGTGAGCGTCACCTGCGAGCCCTTCTGGACCTGGGTGCCGGCCGCCGGGCTCTGCTGGAGCACGATATTGGTCCCCTCGCCGGCCGGGGCAGGCGATGCCGAATGCGTGATCGTCCACGTCAGGCCGGCGGCTTTCAGTGCCTTTATCGCCTGGCTGAGCGTCTCGCCCTGGACGGTGGGCACGGCCACGGTGTTGCTGCCGCTCGAGACGAGAATGTTGATCTTGCTGCCCTTGGGAGCCGTGCTGCTCGGGGTGGTGGAGATCACGTCGTTCTTGGCGACGGTCGCCGAGTGCTGGTGCGTGATCGTCCCGATCTTGAAGCCGTCGGACGTCAGCATGCTCTCCGCCTGCGTCAGCGGCAGGCCGACGACGCTCGGGATCGTGACTCCGGAATTGTTATTGCTCTCGTTGATGAACTTCAGGATGAGGATCGACGCGATCAGCACGGCGATGACCACGGCGATCGTGACCCAGGGCCAGACCTTGCGCTTCGGCCGCTCGCCGTTGAACTCGCCGTCCTCAGGACCGTAGCCGTAGGGCGGGATTGCGGCGGTGCGGCCGACGGTCTGAGTTGGTGCGCCCATCCGGCGGGTGCCCGGCCCATAGGTCTGCGTCGCCATCGGCGCGGCCAGCTGGGCGCCCGACAGCGCCCGCTGGATGTCGTTGCGCATCTCGCCGGCCGACTGGTATCGCAGCGCCGGGTCCTTTTGCATCGCCTTGAGCACGATCGCGTCGGCCCAGGCCGGCACCTCAGGGTCGATCCTCGACGGCGGTATCGGCTCTTCCTTCACGTGCTGGTACGCGATCGCCACTGGCGAGTCGCCGGTGAACGGCGGCCGGCCGGTGAGCAGCTCGTACAGCAGGCAGCCGGTCGAGTACAAGTCGCTGCGAGCGTCCACCCGCTCGCCGCGGGCTTGCTCGGGAGACAGGTACTGCGCGGTGCCGATGACCTGGGCGGTCTGGGTCATCGTCATCTGCGAGTCGGACACCGCCCTGGCGATGCCGAAGTCCATCACCTTGACCTCGCCCGACCGGGTAAGCATCACGTTGCCCGGCTTGATGTCGCGGTGGACGATGCCGTTGCGGTGGCTGTAGTCCAGCGCCCGCAGCACGCCGTCGGTGATCTCCGCTGCCCGCTCGGGGAGCAGCCGGCGGTCGTCGCGGAGCAGGTCGCGCAGCGTCCTGCCGTCCACGAACTCCATCACGATGTAGGGCACGGGGGTGCCGCCGACCATGTCCTCGCCGGTGTCGTAGACGGCGACGATCGAGGGGTGGTTGAGCGACGCCGCGGACTGAGCCTCGCGGCGGAAGCGCGCCTGGAAGGTCTGATCCCTGGCCAGGTCGGCACGCAGCGTCTTCACGCCAACGATCCGGTCAAGACGGATATCGCGTGCCCGGAAGACCTCGGCCATGCCGCCGCGCCCGACAATGCCTTCGAGTTCGTAGCGGCCGCCGAGAAGCCGCGGCTGAGTCATGTCTCGCACTTACGTTACCGTCCTGCTGATCAAGGGCTGCCGCCACCGTTCCGGGCCCGGGCGGCAGCCCCGCGCCCGGGTTATCCCGTTAGTCATGGACGACCGTCCGCTTCTCCCGCATTCGGGGCCGATCATGAGTGCCCCAGGTACGCCTGGATGACCTTGACCGCGATCGGCGCCGCCGCGTCCGCGCCGAAGCCGCCGCCCTTGACGATCACGCCTACCGCGATCGGGCTGGACACGCCCTGGCCGGCCGGAACGAAGCAGCTGAACACGGCGTCGTCGGGGCTTTCCTGGGGCGTGAGCCCGCTCTCGGCCGTTCCGGTCTTGCCGTAGATCTGGATGCTCGTCGCCGGCGGTCCCGCGGTCTGGTAGGCGGTTCCGGCCGGGTTGTGCGTGACCTCATACATCATCGCCTTGACGTCTCCGGCGACCTGGGAGGTTACCGGGCGGCTGAAGACGGTTGGCGAAGTCGACTGGATAACCGACAGGTCGGGGGCAAGCACCTGCTGGACCAGGTACGGCTTCATCAGCGTGCCGCCGTTCTCAATCGCCGCGGCGAACATGGCCTCCTGCAGCGGGGAGACCTCGTCGTCGAACTGGCCGATGGCCGAGAACGCCGTCAGTGACGGATCGGTCCAGCCGGAGTCCTCGGGGAAGAGGCCCGGCTCGACCTGGAACGGGATGTCGAACGTCTGGTTCATGCCGAACTTGTTGGCGTAGTCCCGCAGCACCGGCGCAGTCAGCCTGATGCCGAGCTTGGCAAACGCGGTGTTGCAGGACAGGTAGAAGGCCTGGATGACCTGCGGGTTGCCGTTCAGGCAGGGGGCGTCGCCGTCGTTGTTCAGCAGGTTCCCGTTCGGCAGCGTCAGCGGCTGCGGGGCGGGCACGGTCGTTGTTGTGCTCGCGACCAGGCCCTGGGAGAAGGCGGCCGAGCTGGTCACGATCTTGAACGACGACCCGGGCGGGTAGTTCGGCGTCACCGCGCGGTTCAGCAGCGGCTGCGACGGGTCGCGCACCAGCTTGTCGTAGGTGTCGTTGAGCTGGGTGCCGTTGAAGGTCGTCAGCTCGTTCGGGTTGTACGACGGGTAGGAGGCCATGGCCAGGATCGCGCCAGTCGACGGGTTCATCGCGACCACCGCGGCCTGGTGCCCGCCGTCATTGGCCAGCGCGTTGTAGGCGGCCTCCTGGGCGCGCGGGCTGATCGTGAGCGCGACCGTGGCGCCCTGCTTCTGCTTGCCCGTGAGCAGGCTGGTCAGGTTGTGGATGGCCAGCTTCGGACTGGTGCCGGCCAGGAAGTTGTTCTCTGTCGCCTCGATGCCGGTCTGGCTGTAGATCGTGTCGAAGCCGGTGACCGGCGCGTAGACCGGCCCGTACGGATACACGCGGTGGTAGGTATTCGTGCCCTTGATCAGCTCCGACTTGGCGATGACCAGGTTCGACCCGTCGCCGTCGGCGACGATGGAACCGCGCTGGTAGGTGAACTGCTCGTCGAACACGCGGATGTTGCCTGGCTCGCCGGCCAGCTTGTTGGCCTCGAACGCCTGAACGTAGTTGATGTTGAGCAGCAGCAGCACGAACATCGCCAGGCAGGCCAGCGAGATGCGGAGGATGGCGCGGTTCATCCGGCCCGCACCACCTGGGTCATGCCCTCATCCTGGATCGGCTGCGGGGCGGGCTGGCGGGCCGAGTTACTGACTCGGATGAGCAGCGCGATCAGGATCCAGCTAGCTACCAGCGACGAACCGCCTAGAGATAGGAACGGGGTCGTGACTCCGGTCAGCGGGATCAGGAAGCTGACCCCGCCCACGATCACGAAGACCTGGAGCGCCAGCACGAACGACAGCCCGGCCGCGAACAGCTTGGAGAACGGGTCCTTCACCGCCAGCGCCGCCCGCAGGCCGCGCTGCACCAGCAGGCCGAAGATCAGCAGCAGCGCCATCACGCCGACCAGGCCGAGTTCCTCGCCGAACGCGGTGAAGATGAAGTCGCTTTGCACCAGCGGGGTGTGGTATGGCTGGCCCTGCCCGAGCCCGGTGCCGAAGATGCCACCGAAGGCCATCCCCTCCAGCCCCTGCACAGGCTGGTAGGACAGCCCGGTCGGGTTGGAGCCCGCGAACGGGTGCAGCCAGGCGGTGAACCGGTCCATAACGTGATGGAACATGAGGGCGGTGAGCCAGGTGCCGGCCAAGAATAGCCCGACGCCGATCAGCAGCCAGGACTTCCGCTGTGTCGCGATGTAGAGCATCGCGACGAACAGCCCGAAGAACAAGGCGGACGTGCCGATGTCGGTTTCGAAGATAAGGATCAGCAGGCTCGCGCCCCAGGCGATCAGCACAGGGCCGAGGTCGCGCGCCCGCGGCAGGTCGATGCCGAGCACCCGGCGGCCCGCCAGCGCGAGCACGTCACGCTTGGCGACCAGGTAGCCGGCGAAGAATGCCGCCAGCGCCAGCCGGGCGAACTCGCCGGGCTCGATCGAGAAGCTGCCCAAGAGGATCCAGACCTTGGCCCCGTTTACCGAGCTATGGCTGGCTGGCAGCACTGCCGGGATCGCCAGCAGAACCAGCGCGATCGCGCCGAGGGTGTAGGTGTACCGCTGCAGGACCCTGGCCTCGCGGATCAGCACGAGGACGGCGACCAGCGCGACGACGCCGACGGCCGTCCACAGCACCTGAAGCATGGTGGACGAGGTCGACATGTCCGTGACGACGGTGCCGGGGTTGCCGTTGCGGCCCGACTCCTGGAGCCGGTAGATCATCACGATGCCGAGGCCGTTGAGGAGCGCGGCCAGCGGCAGCAGGAGCGGGTCGGCGAACGGAGCGTACCGGCGGACCGCCAGGTGCGCGCCGATCATCATCACCGCGTAGACGAGGATGTAGCCCGACAGGCCTGACAGCTTCCCGCTGAGCCCGAGGCTGGCCGCGGCGTAGGCGAGCAGGACCACGGCCAGGGCGAATACAAGCATGACCAGTTCGGTCCGCCGCCGCGCGTGCGGCATCGGAACTGGCTGGTCAGAGAAGGAAGCGGCCGTCACCCGGCCCCCAGGATGGACGCGCAGTAACTCGGCAGCAAGGGCTCGGGCCCCGGCCCCACCGGGACCTTCGGAACTTTGGCGCCGCGCTTGGCGTGGCCGTACTTCTTCTCCCAGGCCGCCTTCGCCTTAAGCCACTGCTGATTAGCAGCGGACCACTGGGCGCGCAGCTTCGAGGTGGTCTGGCACGTCCAGGTGCGCTGGATCGTCGTCACGGTCTGCTGCGCCTTCGCCAGCGAACCCGGAGGTGTGGGCAGCTGCAGGTCGGCGGGCACGGCCGCAGCCGGGATGGCGGTCCGCTTATACACCGACGACAGGTGCAGCCCGGCTATGTCGTCGCTGATGCCGCGATAGATGATCACGTGCGCGCCGTCGGTGTCGACGTAGTACTGACTCTGGGTGATGCGCCAGCCCACGAACAGTCCGCCGACCACGAGCACGACCAGCACGGCCAGGATCGAGGTGACAAGCGGCCAGCGCCGCTTGCCCCGGACCTCGTCGTCAAGGTCCTCATCATCTTCGGCCGTCATTGCCGCGTGCTGCCCGTTGACGGAGTGCAGGGAGGTGGCGGCCGGCTCGGCCCCCTTGGCCGACCCGCCGACCAGCGCCAGCGCGTCGGGGTTCGCGGCCGCGCCGGCTAGCTTCGAGTCGCGCGTGGGCGCCACGGGACCGGTGACGGTGTCCACCACATCAGCGACGATGCACGTGATGTTGTCCGGGCCGCCGTTGGCGATGGCCTGGTTAATCAGCAACTGGACCGCCGCATCCGCGTCAGGGACCGTCCTGAGCGTCTGGTGCACGGCCTCGTCGGTCACGACGTCGGTCAGGCCGTCGGAGCACAGCAGGTACCGGTCGCCGAGGATCGCCTTGTGCATAGTCAGGTCGGGATCGACGTCCGTGCTGCCCTGCAAGGCGCGCATGATCAGCGACCGCTGCGGGTGGGTGGCCGCGGCCGCCGGGCTGAGCCGGCCCTCGTCGACCAGGGACTGGATGAGCGTATGGTCCCTGGTGATCTGGTAGAGGTCGTCATCGCGGAGCAGGTAGGCGCGGGAGTCGCCGATATGGCAGATCGCGACCTCGTCGCCGGCCCAGAGCAGGGCGGTTAGCGTCGTCCCCATGCCCTCGGTGGCGGGATCGGCCACGCTCATCTCGTGCAACGTGCTGCGCGCCGACGCGACGGCCGCGGCCAGGGCGTCCAGCATCTCGGTCTCGCTGGTTAGCCCCTGCCGGTCCAGCGGTGCGATCGCCGAGATGGCGACCGCGCTGGCGACCTCGCCGGCCGCGTGCCCGCCCATGCCGTCGGCGATCGCCAGCAGGCGCGGCCCGGCGTAGGCGGAATCCTCATTGCCCTCGCGCAGCAAGCCGACATCGGACTGGAGCGCGTAATGCAGTGCCAGAGTCATCTGCGCAGCTCCAGTACGGTTTTGCCGATTCGGATCGGGACGCCAAGCGGCACCGGCGTGGGCCCGGTGACCTTCTGCCTGTCCAGGTACGTGCCGTTGGTCGAGCCGAGATCCTCTACGAGCCATTGGCCATCTTGGGGGAAGAGCCGGGCATGTCGGGTAGAAGCGTAGTCGTCGCTGAGGACGAGCGTAGCGTCACCGGCTCGGCCGATGGTGATTTGCTGGTCAGTCAGTCCCAGACTGGTACCGGCCAGGGATCCGGCGGTCACCAGCAGCTGCTGCGGCGCCTGCCTGGATGCTCGCACTGGCTTCGGCTTCGGCCGGGGCGCGCTGGCACGCGGGGCCAGTTGCGGTTGCGGTACCGTGTCGGCCCGGCGGCGGCTCGACCGCGATGACTGGCCGAACAGGTCGGTCCTGATAACACCAACGGCAGCAATAACGAACAGCCAGAGGACGGCCAGGAACCCAATCCTGATCAGTGTCAGCTCGAGCGAGTTCATTAGGTCTGAGTCCTTGGCTGGCTTGATGCCTGTGTTGTCGTATGTCGGAATTGCTATCTGGTATCGGGCGACTGGAACGCCGGATTCGGCCCCGTTCCCCATGTGGTTATGTCAGTAAATACTGTCCCGCCGGAATACCAGCGTCGTGCGGCCAAGCGTGACCCTGGTCCCGTCGGTGAGCGCCACGCGGCGGACCGGCTGTCCGTTGACGAAGGTCCCGTTGGTCGAGCCCAGGTCCACGAGCACCACCTCGCCGTCCTCCACCCGGATCTCCGCGTGGTGCCTCGACACGCCTGGGTCAACGAGACGCAGATCACAGTCGGTGCCGCGGCCCAAGATGATCAGCGGAGTCGTGATCTCAAAGGTGCGCTGCGTGCTGCCGTCCGGGCCGGGCTCCGAGCCCGATACCAGCAGCCGGGGCTTGCCGCGGAAGGCGCCCGATGGTTGCGGCAGGTCGCTGGCGGGCCGGCGGATCTCGCCGTCCTCGACCGTGGTGCCCCTGATCACGCCGGACAGGATGCGGAACGTGCCGGTGGTCAGGTCGGGCACGCCCGCGAAGCGCATCCGGACGGGCCCCACGAACGAGTAGCCCTGCTCCTTGGCGTATTCGCGGGCCAGCGTCGCCAGTTCGATCCCCAGGCTGTCGGCGTAGACGTCCAGTCGCTGGTAGTCGTCCTGGGCGACCTCCACGACGAAGTCGTTCGGTACCAGCGTCCGCCCCTGGGCCACTATGGCCGCCCGGTCGTCCATCTCGCGCTGAATGGCGCTGGCCACCTCGACCGGCTGAAGCTCTGACTTGAAGGCACGTGCGAAGGCACCCTCGACCATGCCCTCGAGTCGATGCTCGAAGCGCTGCAGCACTCCCACCCTGGTGCCTCCTCTCCCGGCCCGTATCCGATCGTATCGGCGATGTAGGGTAGCTTGCGGTCGTGCTAACCTGACTGCTGCCCAGGGCGGGTGGCGGAACGGCAGACGCGCACGGTTCAGGTCCGTGTGTCCGAGAGGACGTGAGGGTTCAAATCCCTCCTCGCCCACTCCGCTATTCATGCACCTGCGGGCAGCCGTATTCATGGCACTGGCCGCAGCTAGGCGAAGCTTAGGCGCCAGATACGGTCGTTGTCATCGGGATCGCCTTGTCACCGGGATCAACTGGCCACTCGCGGTCTGGCAGCATGTTGCTAGTGACTGCCTTCCCGGTATCAGTGTTTCCGTGACTGCGGCCGAGCTCGTGAGCCGGGCCGCCGCCCTGGCCGACGGCGTTTTGTTTCCCTCGGCCATGGAGGTGGACGCCGCCGATGCGGTGCCGGCGGCCCACCTGGATGCGCTGGCCGCGGCGGGGCTGTACGGGCTGGCCGGGCCGTCGTCGGCGGGAGGCCAGGACGCCAGCCTGGCCACGTTCTGTAACGTGATCGAGATCATGGCAGGCGGTTGCCTCAGCACCTCGTTCGTCTGGCTCCAGCACCACGGCGCGGTCCGCTCGGTCGCCGCCAGCGGCAACGAGCGATTGCGGTCAAGCTGGCTGGAGCCGCTGTGCCGGGGCGAGCTGCGGGCAGGAATCGCGCTGGGCGGCGCCCGGCCAGGACCGCCGCTCCTGAGCGCACGGCAAGTCGCCGGCGGCTACGTCCTGGACGGAACGGCGCCGTGGGTGACCGGCTGGAACCGGGTGGATGCGGTATACACGCTGGCCAGGCTGCCCGGCGAGCGGCTGCTAGCGACGCTGGTACCCGCCACGACGAGCGACGAGCTGACGGCCAGGCGGCTCAGCCTGGTCGCGGCGAACGCGAGCTGGACCGTCGGGCTGAACTTCGCCGGGTACTTCGTGCCGGATGCACTGGTCTGTTCGGTCTTTCCGCAGGCCGAGTTCCTGGCCGGCGACGCCGAGGGCCTGCGGCCCAACGGGTCGCTGTCGCTGGGCGTTGCCGCCCGGTGCTGCCGGCTCGTTGGCCCGAGCCCGCTCGACGCCGAGCTGGTCAGGCGCCGCGAACGGCTCGAGGCAGCCGACGCGGGCTCGATGCCGGCCGCGCGGGCAGCCGCGAGCCGGTTCGCCTTCCA
>JASHOL010000201.1 GCA_030041135.1 Streptosporangiaceae bacterium
GCGCGCGCGTCCCGGCCGCCGGCGGGCCGGTGGAGTTGGGCACTGTGATCAGCCGGCTGGCCGATGCGGCCATCGCCGTCGAGGAGATCGGTATTCGCAGGCCGACGCTGGACGAGGTCTTCCTGACTCTGACCGGCGAGCCAGCCGGGGACCCGGTCCTGGCCGGGCCGGCGCATGAGGGGAGCCAGAAATGACCACGACCCAGGCCATCGCGCCGCCCGCTCGCGCGCCGGGCATCGCCGACTCAGCGCTGCAGGTAGCGCGGCGCGTGCTGCTCAAGTACATCAGGACGCCAGGTCTGAGCATCATGGGCATCGTGCAGGCCGGCATGTTCCTGTTCAGCTTCAGGTACGTGTTCGGCGGCGCGATCCATGCCGGGCCGGTCAGCTACGTGGATTATCTCGTGCCGGCCTATGTCGCCACGATCGTCCTGTTCACTGGCGGCGGCATCGCGGTCGCCGTGGCCGAGGACCGGGCGGCGGGGCTCACCGACCGGCTCCTGTCGCTGCCGGTGCCGCGGCTGTCGCTGGTGCTCGGCCGCACCCTGGCCGACTCCACGACCAACGTGTGGTCGATCCTGACCACGGCGGCGCTCGGGTTCGCGTTCGGCTTCCGGCTCACCGGAACGCCCGCTGATGCGCTGGCCGCCTTCGGCCTGTGCCTGGTCTACGCAGTCGTCTTCACGGTCCTATTCATCGTGATGGGTTTGCTCGCGCCGAACGGGCAGGCGGCACAGGGCATGTCGCTGATCGCGTTCGTGTTCGCGTTCATCTCCAGTGCGTACGTGCCCGCCGCCTCGATGCCCGGCTGGCTGCAGCCGTTCTCCAAGTACCAGCCGATAACGCCCATGGTCAATGCGGTCAGGTCGCTGCTTACCGGCTCCGGCAGCGACGTTGGCTTGGCCCTGGCATGGTCTGGCCTGCTGCTGGTGGTCTTCACGCCGATTGCGGTGCTTAAGTACCGGCGTGCCTGATATTCGCCGTGATTGAGGGGAACGAGGGGTCGGCGAGCCCAGCGCCGTCCGGCCGTGACCAGCGTCCGCGGCGGGCTCAGGATGGGCACCGTCGCGAGCGCTCGCCGGACACTTACGATGAGGGGATGCAGCCGTCCCAGACCGCGGAAACTTCGGCACCGGACCAGCCGTCACGCTCGCAGCAGCGGACGGCGATCGTGACCGTCGACGATGACCCGGCGGTCTCCCGCGCGGTCGCCCGCGACCTGCGCCGCAGGTTCGGCGATCAGTACCGGATCGTACGGGCCGAGTCCGGCGCGTCCGCGCTGGAGGCACTGCGGGAGATGAAGTTGCGGGGCGACCTGGTCGCGGTCATCCTGGCCGACTTCCGGATGCCGGAAATGAACGGCATCGAGTTCCTCGAGCGCGCGATGGACGTCTATCCGGGAGCGCGACGCGCCCTGCTGACCGCGTATGCCGACACGGGCGCGGCCATCGACGCGATCAACGTCGTCGACCTCGACTACTACCTGCTCAAGCCGTGGGACCCGCCCGAGGAAAAGCTCTACCCGGTGGTAGACGCGCTGCTGGATACATGGCTGTCCTCCGATCACCGGCCGGTACCCGAGACCAAGGTCGTCGGCCACCGCTGGTCGGCGCGGTCCTCGGAGGTGCGCGAGTTCCTCGCCCGCAATCAGGTGCCCTACCGGTGGTATGCGTCCGACGATGCGGAGGGCCAGCGCCTGCTGGCAGCGGCCGGAACCGACGACCGCAGCATTCCGCTCGTGGTCACCCCGGACGGGGAGTCGCTGATCCAGCCGACCGACGCCGAACTGGCCAGCAGGGTCGGCCTGGCCACGACGCCGTCGGCGCGCTTCTACGACCTGGTCGTCATCGGCGGCGGCCCCGCCGGTCTCGGGGCCGCGGTGTACGGCGCATCCGAGGGACTCCGCACCGTGCTGGTCGAGCGGACCGCGACCGGCGGCCAGGCCGGCCAGTCGTCCAGGATCGAGAACTACCTCGGCTTCCCCGACGGCGTGTCCGGTGCGCAGCTGACCGACCGGGCCCGGCGTCAGGCGACGAAGTTCGGTGCCGAGGTCCTGACCACGCGGGAGGTCACGGCCCTGGAGGTGCACGGGTCGGCCAGGACGATCCGGTTCGGGGATGACACCGCGATCGACGCGCACGCCGTGATCCTGGCCACCGGCGTCACCTACCGGCAGCTGACCTCGCCCGGCGTCGCCGAACTCACCGGGCGGGGCGTGTACTACGGCTCGGCCCTGACGGAGGCGACGGGCTGCGCCGGAGAGGACATCTACATCGTCGGCGGCGCGAACTCGGCCGGGCAAGCGGCCGTCTACCTGTCCAGGGGGTGCAAGTCCGTGCACATCCTGGTGCGTGCGTCGTCGCTGACCAAGTCGATGTCGCACTACCTGATCGAGCAGGTCCAGTCGATCCCGGCGATCAAGGTGCACACCTGTACCGAGGTAGCGGAGGCCCACGGTGACGAACACCTGGAGCAGCTGACGCTCAAGGACAGCACGACCGGCGAGACGCGCACGGTCGACGCGCACTACCTGTTCGTCTTCATCGGGGCGGCCCCGCTCACCGACTGGCTCGCTGGTGTCGTGCAGCGCGACGACCACGGCTTCATCCAGACCGGGCCGGATCTGCTCGTCGCTGGTCAACCCCCCCGCGGCTGGCCGCTGGACCGGCCGCCGTACCACCTCGAGACCAGCGTGCCCGGCGTGTTCGCGGCCGGAGATGTCAGGGCGGAGTCAGCCAAGCGAGTCGCGTCGGCCGTCGGCGAGGGCGCGATGGCCGTGATGCTCGTTCACCGGTACCTGGAGCAGCTATGACTGCCGAGAGCCGGCCGGCCCAAGAGCGGGAGAACGAGCGGTGCAACGGTGACGAACTGCGTACCCTCTTCCTGTTCGAGCGGCTTGACCCCGACCAGATCACCTGGCTGTGCCGGGAGGGCCGGGTGGTGCGGGTTGACGCGGGGCAGGTCTACGCCGAGGGGGACCCGGCCGCGGACTTCTACGTGCTTCTGGAGGGCACGGTCGTGCTGTACCGCCGGATCGGCGACTCTGACGTCGAGGTCAACAGGACCTCGATGCGCGGCGTCTACGGCGGGGCCTTCTTCGCTTATCTCGGCGACCGCACGGCGCAGGTCTACAACAACTCCATGTACGCCGCCGTGCCTTCGCGGTTCTTCGTCCTCGAGGCGGCGAAATTCGCCCAGCTCATGCACGACTGGTTCCCGATGGCGGTGCACCTGCTCGAAGGGCTCTTCTTCGGGACCAAGAACACCCAGGAGGTAATCGGCCAGCGTGAGCGGCTCCTAGCGCTCGGATCGCTGTCGGCCGGGCTCACGCACGAGCTCAACAATCCCGCGGCAGCAGCGGTTCGCGCGTCTGGCTCGTTGCACGAGCGGCTGAATGGCCTGCGCCGCGGGCTGGTCGAGATCGCGGCCGGCCCGCATGACGGTGCCGTGCTCGCTGCGCTGCTGCGGCTGCAGGGGGAGGAAGCGGACCGGGCGAGTCACGCGCCGGCCCTCAGCCCGCTGGAAACGAGCGACCGCGAGGACGAGATCAGCGACTGGCTCGAGGACCACGGTGTGGCCGACGGCTGGCAGCTGGCGTCGTCGTTCGTGCAGGCCGGAGTGGACACCGACTGGCTCGAGGAGGCGGCGAAGGCACTGAGAGCGGCCTGCCCTGGTGAATACGACCTTGCGCCCGCGCTCCGGTGGCTCGGCGGCACCGTCGAGGCCGAGATGCTGATTACCGAGATCAGGGACTCGGTCAACCGGATCTCGACGCTGGTCGGCGCGGCCCGGCAGTACTCCCAGCTCGATCGCGCCCCATACCAGGTCGTCGACGTGCACGAACTGCTGGACAGCACCCTGGTCATGCTAGGTGACAAGCTCGGCTCCGGCATCACCGTGGTGAAGCACTACGACCGCAACCTTCCCCGGATACCGTGCTATCCGGCCGAGCTGAATCAGGTGTGGACCAACCTGATCGACAACGCGGTCGCGGCCATGTCCGGCTCCGGCACGCTGGCGATCACGACCAGCCGCGACCGTGACATGGCGCTGATCGAGTTCGCTGACACCGGGCCCGGCGTGCCTGATGAGCTGCGCGAGCGCATCTTCGAGCCGTTCTTCACCACCAAGCCGGTCGGCCAGGGTACCGGGCTCGGTCTTGATATCTCCTCGCGGATCGTGGTCACCCGCCACCACGGCGACCTGCGGCTGGTGTCAGAGCCCGGCAACACTCGCTTCCAGGTCCGACTCCCGCTGACGGCCCCATCAGTTAGCGAATAGCAGTCAGTTACCGAATAGCCGGGCCGGGGTCAGCAGGATCGCGGCGCGGCGCTCGGCAGCCATCACGCGGTCGTACTCTTCGAAGTCATCGTGCGTGCCGCCGGCCGCGGTGAATATCTCACGCAAAAGCAGACGCCGCCGTTCCGCGTCGATTCCGGGCAGCGGGTCATCCGGGCCAGCCAGCTCGACCGGCCCTTCCACGGCTGCCCATTGCCAGCCGGCCCGCAGCACGATGGTGGCGCGCGGATGCGCGCGCAGGTAGCGCAGTTTGCGGCTGTTCCCGCGGGCGACGACGCCCACTACCTCCGCACCAGTGACGGGGTGGCTGAGTACTCCGGCGTTGGTCACGGAGGCATGCGCGGTGCCGTCGGGCAAGGCAATCGCCACGACCGCCAGTCCGTGGTCTCCGGCGACCAGGCGCGTGAATGGGCCGATGTCGACCATGGCCGGAGCCTACTCGCCAGCGGGCTGCCGGCGAGCGAACTGCTAGGAGCGGACTGGGCGACGCCGGGTCAGTCAGCCGATCCCGCTATCTCCGCCGCCCCCGCCGTTGCCGCCGCCGTTCCCGTTGCCGCCGCCGTTGCCGAAGCCGCCGAAATGGTGGTGGTGGCCGAATCCAAAGCCGTTAGGCCAGGCCGTGGCGACGATGGTCACCAGGCTTCCGGCCGGCTGCGGGCCCGACGGGTCGACCGCCACGACCTGGCCGGGCGGCTCACTGAAGGTCCGGTCCAGTTGAACCCGCACCTTGAAGCCGTCGGCCCGCAGCTGCCGTACCGCTACCTGAGTCGACTTACCGATGAGCGCGCTGCGCTGGACGTCGACCAGCCGCACGATCGGCGCGCGGGTATGAGTTGCGGCGGCGGGCTTAGGGGAGGCTCCCGGCCCGCCCTGGGCCAGGGCTACGCCGGCGCCGATCGCAATTGCCAGCGCGAGGACGCCGGCTGCCACCAGCCCAGCCCGGCGCCGGCGGGGCACATGCTGGCCGGCATCCCCTGAGGGCAGCTCGGTGACGATCGTCGGGTGGTTGGCGCCCGGCCCGCGAGGGAAATCGGCGGTGAATCCTGCGGCGGCCGGGGCCCATCCGCCCGGCGCGGATGGCCGTAGCTGCTCGTCCGCTGGCGGCAGGCCCGCCTGCTGATCACGGAGATCCGCGGCCAGCCGAGCCGCGGCCTCGGCGCTGGCGGGCCTCTCGGCCGGGTCCTTCGCGGTGAGCTGGCCGATGAACTTCGCGATCGCCGGGGGAATGTAATCGGGTAGCGGCGGGAACGTGAGCTCGCAGTGCGCGGCCGCGACCTCTAGCGGCGTTCCCGTGAAGGGCACGTCGCCGGCCAGGCACTCGTAGCCGACCACGCCGAGGGAATACAGATCCCCGGCCGGCGTTGCCCTGGCCCCGCTTGCCCGTTCCGGCGCGAAGTACGCGGGCGTGCCGATGAGCAGGCCCGTACTGGTGATCGGCGCAGAGCCGAGCGTGTGCGACAGGCCAAAGTCCGTGACCTTCACCACACCGCCGGGTCCGAGCATGAGGTTGGCCGGCTTAATGTCACGGTGTACCAGGCCGGCCGAGTGCGCAGCCTCCAGGCCGGAGGCGGCTTGCGCGAGGATGTCCATCGTGCGGCCCGGGGGGAGCGGTCCGTGATCGATCACCTGGGATAGGGACGGTCCGTCGATGAGCTCCATGACCAGGTATGGCGGGACCCCTTGGCCGGAGTCGCAGAAGTCGTAGACGCGGGCCACGTTGACGTTCGACAGGCGGCCCGCGAGCTGCGCCTCATTCCTGAACCGGACGAGTGCCTCCTCGCTTCCGGTCCGGCTCGGGTGGAGCAGCTTGATCGCCACTGGCCGGTCAAGCACGGTGTCGTGCGCGCGCCACACCTCGCTGTATCCGCCCGAGCCAATCGCGTGGTCGAGCTGATATCGGAACCCGAGGATCCTGCCGTTTGCCAGTGACATGTCCTCCTGCTACCTCCTAGTGGCCCAGTCAATCATGACCGGCGCGGCCTCATGGCCGGTCCCGCGAATCGCGACCTGGCCGTCGCGGCCCGGCAGGCAGGCTCCATGCTGACGTTGAAGAACTTCTGTGATAGAACTAAAATAAGTTCTGTTACAGAGGTACATTGGAGCAGTGGCCCGTGGCAAACACCGCGATACCATACCCACAGCTATCCGGGCTGCCGGGGCGCGGGCCGGTCGCAGGGCAGAGCGGGCCTGACTCCGGCTGGTGGTGCGCGTGAGCCGAACCATGCGTGTCGGCCCTGGCCCGGAGCCAGCCGTGCTGACGCTGCTGCGCGAGCCGGCCAGGCCGACGGCCATCAGGGAGCACCCGCTGGCACCGTGGTTCGCCGTCGGGACAGTCTGCTTCGGCGCGTTCATGGGCCAGCTTGATGCCAGCGTCGTCACGCTCGCCTTTCCTGCGCTCCAGCGGCAGTTCTCGACCGGACTAGCCGAAGTGCAGTGGGTTTCGCTCGCCTACCTGCTGGTGCTCATCGGATTGCTCGTGCCGGTCGGTCGCCTATCTGACCGATTCGGCCGCAAGCTGAGCTATCTGCTCGGGTTCGTCGTTTTCGGGGTCGCGTCCGCGGCCTGCGGGTTCGCGGTGTCGCTGCCGATGCTGATCGGGCTGCGCGTGGTGCAGGCCGCGGGCGCGGCGCTGCTGCAGGCCAACAGCGTTGCGCTGGTCGCGACGAGCGTGCCCGCGCCGATGCGCCGGGCGGCGCTCGGCGTGCAGGCGGCCGCGCAGGCTGTCGGGCTCGCGCTTGGTCCGGTGGCGGGCGGAATAATGGTCAGCTCCGTCGGCTGGCGCTGGATCTTCTTCATCAACGTCCCGGTTGGCCTGGTCGCGGTGACCGCCGGCTGGTACCTGCTGCCGCGCAGCCGCGGGCTCGCTCGTAACTTGTCTGCCGACCCCGTCGGAGCGGTGTTGCTGGCCGCGGCGACCACGGGCACGCTGGCGGCGCTCTCGGTGCTGTCCGAACCGCACGCGCGCGCCTGGGCCGTCGCCACGTGCGCCGCCACGGCAGTGGCAGTCGGGGTTGGGTTCACGACTTGGGAGCGTCGCGTAGCCGACCCGCTTATTGACCTGCGGCTGCTCGCGGCATCTGGGCTCGGGCCAGCGCTCTGCGGAGCGATGTGTGCGTATCTGGTGCTGTTCGGCCCGCTGGTGCTCATCCCGCAGGTCCTGTCCGCGCAGGGGGACAGCGTGCTGCGCGCGGGCCTGATGCTGACGGCGCTGCCGGCCGGGTTCGGGCTGGCCGCAGTGGCAGGCGAGCGGCTACTGCCGCACGCCTGGACTAACCGGGCCCGGTGCCTGACCGGAGGACTCATCGCGGCCTGCTCCGTGACCGCGCTGGCGATCCCGGCCCCGCACGCAGTTTCTATGGTCGTGCTCGGGCTGACCGGCATCGGTCTTGGCATCTACATCCCGGCGAACAACGCCGACATCATGGCGGCCGTTCCGAGCGGCGCGGCCGCCACCGCGGGCGGCATGGTGAACATGACGCGGGGGTTTGGTACCGCTCTGGGCGTTGCCGTGGTTACCCTGGGCCTGCATACCGGAGGAAAGCTCGGAACGGCCGACGGGCCAGGAGAGCTGCTGGCGATCGGAGTGCTGGCCGCGGGCGCGCTGGCCGCTACCTGGGCCGGGCACCTGGCCGGCGCACGCCACCACACCGCGAACGGGGACAGGGCACGTCATGAGCTCGGAGAACTCTAGCCAGCGAGCGGCTAGGAGCGAGGACAGAGCCCGTTCCGATGGTATTGCCGAAGGTATAGCCAGGCTGCGCCGCGCGCTTCGGCGGGGCGCTAGGGTAGCCGACCCCGCTAACAAGCTCGCCGTCGCGCAGTTCGAGGTGCTGGCGGCGCTTACCGAGAACCCTGGCGCGCGGCCCGGCCAGCTGGCCCGGCAGCTGCACATGCGTCCCAACACGGTGACGACGATTGTCAATGCGCTGAGCGCGCAAGGCATGCTGAGCCGGGTCAGCTCGGCCGGAGACCGGCGTGCCATTGAGCTGACCCCGACGGACGCGGGCCGGGAGGCGGTGCTCGCGTGGCAGGCAACGAACGCGGCGGTGCTGCACCTGGCGCTGTCGACGCTGCCCGCGCAGCAGCGCCGCGCGCTGGCCGCGGCCGTGCCCTCGCTGCACGCGCTGGCCAGGGCGATCGACCGGCTGGCCGATGCTCCCGTGTCGCCTGCTGACGGTGGCGATGCTGGTCCGGCAGCCGTCCCTTAGCCGAGAGTGACCAGCCGGGTTCGGTCAGTGTTGTCCTCGGCCACACTGGTCGTTGACACAGCATGCACTCTGGCACACAATCATGTATCCAAAGTGGGTTCGGACGTGTTTCGTCTGGCGGTAGCGATGTCTGCTGTTGCGCCGAGGTTTGCCGGTGAGTCGCTGACCCGTGCTGCGCTGGGGATTCCGGGGGAGCGGGAGCGGTACGTGATCCGCCGGGACCTGACCTTGAAGAAGGTCAA
>JASHOL010000202.1 GCA_030041135.1 Streptosporangiaceae bacterium
CCCGGATCCGGCGGGCGCTAAAGGTCGTGGGGCCTGACCGGCTGGTCATCAACCCCGACTGCGGGCTGCGTCACCTGTCGCCGGCCGTCGCGCGCGCCAAGCTAGCCGCCATGGTCGAAGGCGCAGCGCTGGTTCGCGCCGAGATCGCCGGCCCCAGTGCGGACAGTGTCGATTCGGCCAGGGCGACGATCCCGCAGGCCGAGATGGGCGCCAGCGCGGTCTCCGCAGCCGATAGTGCGAACGATCGTGTGACAGCCAAGGGAGCCCAGCACGTGACTAGCCAAGCCAGCCAGGCCGGCTATTACTGCACGTCCGACTCGGTTACCGGGGGGACACCAGGACAAGGTCGCCGATCAGATCTCTGACGCGATCCTGGATGCCGCGCTCGCCCAGGACCCGCAGTCGCGAGTAGCGGTGGAGACGCTGGTCACGACCGGCCGGCTCGCCGAGTCGGCCATGAAGACAGACGCGTGCCAGACATCCGGTCATTCCGAATAGCGAGTGTTGGAGATCCGCATGATCATGCGGTTCTTCGCATGACTACTCATGCCCTGAAGCGTCGGTCGATGGGCGTAATGATCTGCGACTGAGAACGTCGCCCGATTGGATCGCACGGAACGCCGATTCCGTTCGCTTTGCATCCGGGCTGGGTTCGCGGGGGCGCCTGCTTGCAGATCAGCTGGTTCTGGATGGTCGTGTTACTGGTTTGCTGGCCTTGGGGCAGTGCCCCGAGTTGCCGGAGTCGTTGGTAGGCAGCGTCGCGGAATCGTCTGATGCCGACTCATGAGCACCAAATATGCGAAGAATGTATCCGTCCGGCTCAACAATTCCCGCAAGCTCGACTTCCTAACCCCTTGCGCATTCTGACGCCGCGAAGCTTTGACTTGATGATCGCCGAATAAACCTCTCCGAGGTCATGTGCTCCGAGGTTCAGGACGAGGGTTCCGAGTTCACAGAAGGCGGTATTCGGCTCTCCGCTGTCAAGTTTTATTAGTCCGCTGAATACTGAGAGAACGACAGAGTTAGGAAATCTTCGCAAGCCTTCTCGTATGGCGCCGAGTGCGTCATCGTAACGGTGAACATTTCGGAGGGACGATATGAGGCAGACTGTGGCTAGGAGCGCATCATCCTTCCCCAGTCCAAGCTTGAGCGCTCGTTCGTAGAAGTGGATCGCTGTCGACTCCCTCGAGACTTTGTCAAGCGCCAGGGCCGCGCGAAGGCTGAGATCGGCATCATCTGGAGATGCATCGGCTGCCCGCCTGAGGTCTTCGGCTTCTTTTCTGGGCGTATCGGATGTCAAGACCGACTTCCTATATGCGGTTTAAACGTCGGTAGTTTGCCGGGCGGACTCGAGTGGTTGTTGCAACGTTGACGGGGTCTATGTTGCCACGGCGGCGTGGAAGATGGCGCCACGCCACGAGCTGCAGCTGGTGCGCCCGATCTACCGGCCGACGGCAGCGCACGGACAAGGCGGCCGACTTGCGGCGTCAGCCGACCCTGCCGGACCGGACTCGCATGCGGACGGCGGCCGGCCTTTGGCCACAGTCAGCGGCTGCCTGAGGTCGCGGCCTCACCCGGCCCCTGCCCGCCCCCGCCTTCCCGGATCGTGACGGGACGGGTCGCCGGTGCGATCCCGAAGACGCGCTCGGCGTTGCCGTGGAAGATCTTGTGCTTGTCCATATCGGATATCGGGGCTTCGTTCATGAACTGCACCGCGCCCTCGGTCAGCTGATACGGGTAGTCAATCGCCCACATGATGTTGTCGGCGCCCACGGCCTCAATGCAGAATCGCAGCGCCGGATGCCAGTTCATGCCGCTTGTCGTGATCTTGAAGTTGCGCTTGAAGTACTCGCTTGGCGTGAGTTCCAGCTTCGGCCTGGCGTTGTGCGAGCTGCGGACAGGATGCATGTAGTCGACCCGCCAGAGCCAGAACGGGATCCCCTCACCTAGGTGGCCGAGCACGATCTGCAGGCGAGGGAACTGGTCAAACACGCCGCTGCAGATCAGCCGAATGCCATGCAGCCCGGTCTCGGCCTGGAACCCGTAGATGCCGGTCTCCAGCCCAAACCGCTTGTACGGCTGCGCCATCTGCGCCGATGGCGAGCGCGGATGGATGTAGACCGGCGCGCCGAGGTCCTGCGCGGCCTCGAAGATCGGCCAGAACTTCTCGTCATCCAGGTACTCGTTCCTGGTGTGTGAGTTGATCACGACGCCGTTCAGCTTCAGGTCGCCGATGGCCCGCCCGATCTCAGCCGCGGCTGCGGCCGGCACTTGCGGCGCAACCGCCGCCAGCCCGGCGAACCGGTCAGGATGCTTGCCGATGACCTCCGCCAGCCGGTCGTTGACGTGCGCGGCCAGTGCGATCGCGCGGTCGTCAGGCAGCGTCTGCACGCCCGGCGCGGTCAGCGACAGCAGGTGCACGTCGACGCCGAAGCCGTCCATGATCTCCAGTCGTTCGTCTTCCAGGTCGAGCAACTGACGGCGGACCCGCTGCAGGCCGGGCAGATCCTGCCCGAACAAGAAGCTGAGGAAGTCATGGTCGGGCTCATCCGGCCCGGTCCCGGCCACCCACTCCTGCAGCGCCGCGAACACTTCCGGCACGGAGAACGCCTCTTCGGTGGCGATCCGCCGGTACGGCAGGGCTTCGTTCACGGTGCCTCCTCTGCGCAAGCCACTACCGGTCGGCACGTCCTCCGGGCATCGGGATGCCGCCGCCCGGCCGGCCAGCCAGGTAGTCCTGCTGTGCGGCTGCGTACCTGACGTAGAAGTCAAGCGAGCCTGGATTCGCCATCGCGTTGCGGTTGGCGGCCTGGTCAGCCGGGATCCCGAGCAGGATCCGGCGCACCGGCACTTCCATCTTCTTGCCGGTCAGCGTGACAGGGATCTCCGGTACCTGGACGATCCGGTCGGGCACGTGCCGCGGCGTGTACTCGCGCCGGAGCCGGCTGCAGATCTTGTCCTCGATGGCCGGGGTGAGCTCCAGGCCGGCGGCGAGCTTGACGAACAGCGGCATGAAGAACTTGCCGCCAGGCAGGTCGAGGTTCACGATCAGCGCGTCCTCGACCTCGCTGACGGTTGCCAGCGCGCCGTAGATCTCGGCCGTGCCGATGCGGACGCCCTGGCGGTTCAGCGTCGCGTCGGAGCGGCCGAGTACGAAGCAGCCGCCGCGGCCGTTGACGCGGAAGAAGTCGCCGTGCCGCCACACCCCTGGGAACTGGGCGAAGTATGACTGCCGGTACCGCGACCCGTCGGCATCGTCCCACAGGCCAACGGGCATCGACGGCATCGGCGCGGTGATCACCAGCTCGCCGACCTCGTCGATCACGCTCTCCCCGCGCTCGTTGAACGCCTGCGCGTCGACCCCGAGATGGCGGGCCTGGATCTCGCCGGCATAGACGGGCTCGGTCGGCACGCCGCCGACGAACCCCGTGCAGACATCGGTGCCGCCGCTGCCGGTGCAGACCCAGACGTCGTTCTTGACGTTCCGGTAGAACCAGGCGGTGCACTCCGCCGACACCGGCGAGCCGGCCGGCATTATCGCGCGCAGTTCCTTCAGTTCGTAGTGCTGTCCTGGCACCAGGCCGGCCTGGCTCATCAGCTCGACGAACGCAGGGCTCGCGCCGAACAAGGCCGCGCCGCACTCCTGCGCGAGCTGCCAGAGTACCTCGGGGCCTGGGTAGGTCGGGTTCCCGTCGTACAGAACCGGGCAGACACCGAGCAGCAGCGAGCTGACCAGGAAGTTCCACATCATCCAGCCGGTCGTGGTGAAGAAGAACATCCGGTCGCCGGCCCGCAGGTCCATGTGCAGCGTCTGGAGCTTCAGCTGCTCGATCAGGATCCCGCCGTGGCCGTGCACTATCGCCTTCGGCAGCCCGGTCGTGCCGGAAGAGAAAAGGATCCACAGCGGATGGTCGAATGGCACCTGCTCGAACTCGAAGGCCGCGGCCGGCACGGGCGGACGATTGAGTACCTCGTCCCAGCTCAGCGCCTCCGCCGTCGGCTTGCTGGCGCCGGGGTCGAGATAGGGCAGCCAGATCACCTGTTCCAGGCTGGCCAGTCCGCGGATGATGTGCTGGAGTTCGTCGGTGCGGTCGAACCGCCGGCCGCCGTACTGATAGCCGTCGGCGCACAGCAGCAGCTTCGGCTCGAGCTGGCGGAATCGGTCGAGCACTCCGCGCCAGCCGAAATCTGGCGAGCAGCTGGCCCAGGTCGCGCCGATGCTGGTGGTCGCCAGCATCGCGATGACCGCCTGCGGGGTGTTCGGCAGATAAGACGCGACCCGGTCACCTCGACGCACACCCATGTCCCGCATCCATGTGCCGAGTATGCGGACCTGCGCGGCCAGCTCGGTCCAGCTCATGCTCGTCAGCGGGGCGAACTCACTCGCCCACAGCAGCGCGGTCTCGCCGGGCCGCTCGCGCCGCAACACGTGCTGCGCGTAGTTCAGGCGGGCGCCGGGGAACCACTCCGCGCCTGGCATCTCGCGGCGCCCGAGTACCCGCTGTGGTGGCGCCGAGCACTCGATCCCGCAGTAATCCCAGATCGCCTGCCAGAACCCCTCCAGGTCAGTGACCGACCATCGCCACAGCGCCTCGTAGCTCTCGAATCTGCGGCCGCGGGCCGCGAGCCAGGCGCGGAAGGCGGTGAGGTTCGCGTCCGCCACCTGAGTTGCGGTCGGCGTCCACAGCAGGCTGCCCTCGCGAACTGGCTCGGTCATGCCGGCCCTCTCTGCATCTGGCCCTTGGCCGCGAGTCCGATGTTCGCTGGCCGCCTCGCCGCTTTCCACGGCTGACGGTCGCACACTGCGCAGGCGCCGGGCAATGACGCTTTCACTGGGCGAAAGCGCAGCGTAGCGCCTCCCGGCGACCCGGGTCCGCCTGCGGACTATGCGAAAACGATCGTCTTGTTCTGGTGCACGATGACCCGGTCGTCCACGTGCCACCCCACGGCACGGGCGAGCACCGAGCGCTCCACGTGCCGGCCCATCCGCCGCAGGTCGTCGACCGAGCAGCGGTGATCTACCCGGACGATGTCCTGCTCGATGATCGGGCCCGCGTCCAGATCGGCCGTGACGTAGTGCGCGGTGGCGCCGATGAGCTTAACGCCCCGCTCGGCCGCTTCCTGATGCGGGTTACCGCCGGCGAAGGCCGGCAGGAAGCTGTGGTGGATGTTGATGATCGGATGCCCGAAGGCCTCGAGAAAGCCGGGCGAGAGGATCTGCATGTACCGGGCCAGCACCACCAGTTCGACCTGGCCCTCGAGCAAGGCAAGCTGGGCAGCCTCGGCCTGAGCCCTCGTCGGCGCGGAGACCGGGATGTAGTGGAACGGGATCCCCCAGCCGCGGACGAGGTCCGCGGTCGTCTCGTGGTTTGAGATCACCATCTTGATGTCGGCCCGCACTTCCCTTGCCTCCGCGCGCCACAGCAGCTCGCGCAGCGCGTGATCGGAGCGCGAGACGAAGATGGCCATGCGCTTGCGGTCGGCCGCTATGGTCATCCGCCAGGTCATCGAGAAGGCCGCCGCGATGCCGGACATGGCCAGCTCCAGTGCGGCCTTCCGCCGGGCCAGGCCCGGCAGGTGGAATTCGACCAGCAGGAAGAAAGTGCCGCCTTCCGGGTTCGTCGAGTACTGCTGGGACTCCATGATGTTCGCCCCGTGCTCGTACAGGCAGCGGGATACCGCAGCGACGATGCCGGGCCGGTCAGGACAGCTGATCAGCAGCCGGCCGATGTCGGAGCGCGGATCGTCGGCGCCGGGATGCTGCGAGCCCGCGACGTAGTGCGCGTGCACGACCGGGCCTTGCGACGCCATGATCATCATTGTGGCGCCGCCGCGGCGCGGCCTCATCCGCCGCGGCCACAAACCTGCTCACGCGCCCGTTGTGGGCGGCCACCACCCGTCGCGGTGTCCCGCGGTACCGCGCAGGCCACCGTGATGGACCGCGCGTCGACGTCAGCTTTGCGCTGCCGGATTGGGGGATGATGTCCTAGTGCGCGACACCAGGCGCCGCTGACCCTCTCAGTAATGGATCGAATGTGACATCCACGGATCCAGGTGCCGCCGCTGAGGCCGTCAGTGAGGGCAGCGCCCTGCGCGAGCGATATGCCGCGGGGCCGCCTGGCCTTGCCGCTGACGTCATGATGATCCGGGCACTCGCGCACGCAGAGGCGGGACGGTTCAATACGGCCGGAGCTACGCCAGGAAGGCGCGAACGCGAACGCGTTATTCTTTCGGCAATTGTGAAGTATGCGGTAAGATGGGGATGATTTAGAACGCCACAGGGGACCAGGCCGTTCGATTCCGGTTACGCCTCGCTGCGATGGCAACGCGCCGTGCGACCTCCATGGTCGCGGCTAGTCTGGCGCGTCGGCTGCCCACAGGACGTCCTCGTCCCCACGCTCACGCCAAGCCGCCTTACCTCTGGAGATGAGAATGACTTCTGCGTGGAGAACGGCACCGGCCTTGCGGCGGTGGTTACTCCTTACAGCTTCGATGACCGCCCTCGTTGCGGCATCAGGCTTGGCGTACTCGAGCGCGAAGGCGGCTAGCCCCGCCGAGTTCTATGCGGCCAGCCAGTGCGCCAAGGCGGACGGCGCCCTGCATGTTCATGGTGTCCGCGTCTACGACGCCAGCGGCAAGCAGTTCATCTCCTACGGGGTCACTCTGTCCGATCTCCAAACCGCACAGTGGGCCAAAGGACTGGCTCACGAGAAAACCTCCATCAAGATCGCCGCGACCGACTGGTGCGTCAACACGATCCGGCTGCAGATAGCACAGGACGTGCTAGTGGGCGCGGACGGGAAGAGCTTCGACAAGAGCTTCTGGGACGCCATTACGGCCGAGGTCACGCTGGCTGAGAAGTCCTACCACCTGGACGTCGTGCTCAACGACGATACCGAAGGCACGAACCAGGACGAGCCGGCTCCCACCGAGGCCACTGTTGCCTTCTGGAGGCGGATGGCCGCTCAGTACAAGAACGACCCGGACGTGATCTTCGACCTGTTCAACGAGCCTCGTGCCATCCATCCCACTGGCTGCGGTAACAAGACCGACTGGAATTTGTGGCAGAACGGCGGCGTGTACTACGCCAACAAGAAGACCTACCTCGGCGAGCAGCAGCTGGTAAGCAGTGTCCGCGATCTCAAAGCCGATGACGACTCCAAGAACCTCATCTGGGTGGAGAACATCTGCGGCAGCTTCAGCGGTGTCCTCGGTCACCTCCTCAAGGGCGCGAACATCGTGTACGACATCCATCACCCGACCGGAACGCCGCACGCGCCGTCCACCTGGAATACAGACTACGGTTTCCTGATCGAGGGCAACCACGTGCCCGTCGTCGACGGCGAGTGGACAAACTACGCCAGTTCCGGACCAGAGTGCTGGCCCAATGCGCCGACCTCCGTCCCGGCCTATCTCGCTTGGATGGCGCAGCATGGCATCGGCATGAGTGCCTGGAGCCTTCTCCCTGGCGTTCTGATCACCTCGGCCAGCACCTACAACCCCACCGTGATCATGACCTCGGGCAAGGACAAATGGCGCTGCGCCAACGGGCTGAATCAGGGCGCGGGCGCACTGATCATGGCGTGGTTCAAGCAGCAGAACGAGGTGCACCAGGCCGTGAATCAAGCGCACGGCCTGTGCCTGGAGGCATGGGCTCCACGCGATACCAACAACGGCGACAAAGTCCAGCTCAACACCTGCGACGGTGATGAAAACCAGTTCTGGAGCTTTGCCCCCGACGGCGCGGGCCCGTCCTATGAGCTCGTCAACGAGGCGCACGGCCTGTGCCTGGACGCTGAGGCTGATCACGACGCCGCCAACGGCGACAGAGTCGAGCTCTGGGCGTGTAACGGGGGCAGCAACCAGCGCTGGAAGAATGCTCCGGGCCACATCTTTGAGAACGGGGCGCACGGCCTGTGCCTGGACGCTGAGTCTCAGCACGACGGCAGCGCCGGTGACGTAGTCCAGCTGTATGCGTGCGACGGTGGCATCAATCAGGTCTGGCGCTGGTGACATCGATCTGAGGTTGTCAGGAGCGCGCCTGGCCGGCTCGTGCAGCGCCGGCCAGGCATAGGCCGTATCTCTGGCAGACCTCGACAGCCCTAAGAACCCTGCCCGACTATGAGCGGAATTCGTCTGCCGTCACCGTCCAGTGAAGCGAGCTGTCTCAACGGCCGGTTAGGGGGTCAGCACCAACTCAGCACGCTATCGGGAACTGACGGGAACCAACCAGGAATAACGTGCAAACAGCCGACCGCCAGAAACCGGAGTTCACGGGCCCTTCCAAGATCCGCACCAGCGCCATGACCGGCGGTTATTACCGCACGTCGAGCCCGGTGACGGCCCTTCCGATGATCATGCGCTGGATCTCCGACGTGCCCTCGAAAATCGTGAAGATCCTGGTGCCGGCCATGCGGTGCCGCCCTCAGCACCTCCCGAAGTACGGACTCGAGCTCACCGAGCTGCGGGCCAGCGTCCCCGGCAAGGTTCCCGCGCAGGCCAGCGGCCAGGCCGCGACCCTGCTCGCCCTGGAGTCACACGCCATGTTCAACGCGGCCCTGACGCTTGGCGTGCCGGAGCTGCGTCGGCGATTTGGCCCGTACGGGAGGGGTGCCAGCGGCCATCGACGCCGCCGACTGGATGACCGGCATCATCGACAAGGTACTCGAGTTCGCACCCGCGGACCGGCAAGCGCGGGAGACGGCCACTGTCGCCGCTGGCTGGCAGCACGAGGTCTACGACGCTGTCGGCGACAGCGCCGCCGCCACGCATGCCACTGAGATGATCGAGGCCCTTCGGGTTTAGCGGACTCGGCCGCGCGGTCTACGCGGGAAGACCGGTGAGCCGCGCGCTTTCTTCCCATAGCCGTTCGCACCGCGCCGGGTCGGTGGTGTGCGGCGCGGTCTCGACTGGCTTGCGGTCGAGGAAGAACCGTCCGGTCACGCCGTCGACTTCGGCAGCGGTGGCGAGCCAGGCGGGTGTGTCGGCTCCTACATCCGGGCCTGGGGCTTCATCCGCGCCGGTGACTGACTCCGCTCGCGGTCCGCCAGGCTGGTGGCGGGGCGGCGGGAGAACGCCATCCCGGAAGGCCTGCGCGAGAAGCGCGTCCAGACCTGGCACCTCCCCACTGAGGCCGGTGCCGGAGATGATGCCGGGGTGAACGCAGTTGACGGTGACTTGTGTTCCGGCGTGGCGGCGGGCGAGTTCGAAGACGAACATCGCGTTCATGTTCTTGGTGCGGCCGTACGCGAAGAACGGCCGTAGTTCGGCGGGCTGGCCGAGGCGCTCCGGGTGGCCGAACGTGAGGTCATCCAGGTCGACCGGGTTGCGTGCGCCGGAAACCGGATTGGCGCCAACAACGATCAGCCTCGCCTGGTCCAGGGCGGCCGCCAGCGTGCGCAAGAGCAGGTAAGGGGCCAGGTGGTTGACGGCAAGCACGCGTGGCAGGCCGTCGGATGTCATCCGGCCAAGCGGTGTCACTAGCGCCGCGTTGCTCACGACCGCGGCGGGCCGCGGACCCGCGAGCAACCTCTCGGCGAGGTCACGTACCTGCGTGAGCTCAGCCAGGTCAGCTCGCTCAAGGATGAGATCCGCGCCCGGCACGGCGGCCTGGATTCGCTCGCGAGCCGCCCGCAGCCGCTGATCGCTGCGGCCCACCAGGGTGACGCTCAGCCCTTCGCCGGCCAGTCGCCGGGCTATTGCCTCGCCGATTCCGTTGGTCGCGCCCGTCACGACAGCGTGCATCACTGCTCCCTGGTCGGTATTAGCCAATCACAGGGACCCCCAGACCTCCTGCGCGGTCTCGACGATCAGGGCCAGCTTGTCCCACTGCTGCTGCTGGGATAGATCGTTGCCTTCCTTGGTCGAGGAGAAGCCGCACTGCGGCGAGAGGCACAGCTGGTCGACATCGATGAACCTGGCCGCGTCCTCGATCCGGCGCTTCAGGTCGTCCTTGCGTTCCAGCTCACCGCGCTTGGTGGTGACGAGCCCGAGGACGACGCGCTTGCCCTTAGGGACGAACCGGAGCGGCTCGAAGCCGCCCGAGCGCTCGTCGTCCCATTCGCAGAAGAAACCGTCAACCTCAAGCCGGTTGAACAGCGCGTCGGCCACGAACTCGTAGCCGCCCTCGGCCGCCCACATGCTCTGGTTGTTGCCGCGGCACATGTGCGTGGTGACGGCCAGGTCGGCTGGCCTGCTCGCGAGCGCCCGGTTGATGTTCTCGATGTAGCGCTCGTGCTGGTGCTCGGGATCGCCGCCGATCTCGGCCACGTGCTGGCGCTGGGCCGGGTCGTTCATGTAGGCCAGGCTGGTGTCGTCGAGCTGCAGGTACCGGCAGCCGAGGGCGTACACCCGCCGTACCTCCTCGGCGTAGGCGGCGACCAGGTCGGCCCAGAACTGGTCAAGGTCCGGGTAGACCGAGGCATCGATCGCCGACCTGCCGCCGCGGTAGTGGACCATGCTCAGCGACGGGATCGTGAGCTTGGGCACGACGGCGGGTTGCGGGGAGTCGTCCCCGTCGACCGTGTCGAGCAGGTACTCGAACGCGTCCCCGAATATGGTGTGCTCCAGCGTCAGCGGCGCAACGACGTGGGCCGAAGGAGGCGCCCACTCGAAGCTCTTCTCATCGTTGTGGAACGCCACCCGGATCGTCTCGTCCTGGACCTTCTTGATGCCGCCGAGCTGGTAGATGAAGTCCATATGCCATGACTCGCGGCGCAGCTCGCCGTCGGTAGCGTCCCGCAGTCCGACCTCGCGCTGCTTGCGGACGAGCTCGCTGATCGCGGCATCCTCGACCGCCCGCAGGTCGTCGGCCGTGATCCGGCCTGCCGCGAAGTCATCCCTGGCCCGCAGCAGCTCGGGCGGGCGGAGCAGGCTGCCGACGTGATCGGCGCGGAACGGCGCACGACTCTGCCGATGCGGGGTGCCCGCAGCGTGCTGGTCGATGTCCTGCGTATCTGTCATGCGCTCTACTCTCCTCCGCCGGCTACGAGATCTTGTCGCGGGTCTAGGTGTCGGTCTCGGCTGCGGCCACCCGGCTCGGGCCGACGGAACTGGCAGCGACGTGCGGCTCGCTGCCGCCTTCTTCCGGCCCGGAGCCGCCGGACAGCGGGTAGTGACAGGCGACGAGGTGGCCGTCACCGAGGGAGCGCAGCTCAGGCACTTCGACGGCACAGCGGTCGGCGGCACGCGGGCAGCGGGTGCGGAACCGGCACCCGCTCGGCGGATCGAGCGGCGAGGGCAGCTCGCCCTTGATCACGCTGGCGGGTTCCAGCTTTGCCCGCGCGGGATCGGGGTCAGGAATCGACCTGAGCAGCGCCAGCGTGTACGGGTGCAGCGGCTCACTGTAGATCGAGCGCACCGGCCCGACCTCGCACAGCTTTCCCAGGTACATCACCGCGACCCGGTCGCTGACCTGCCTGACGAGCGTCAGGTCATGGGCGATGAACAGGTAGGAGAGAGCGAGTTCGCTGCGCAGCTTCTCGAACAGGTTCAGCACCTGCGCCTGTACCAGGACGTCCAGCGATGAGACGGGCTCGTCGCAGAGGATCAGCTTGGGCTCCAGCGCCAGTGCCCTCGCCACCGCCACTCGCTGGCACTGTCCGCCGGACAGCTCGCGCGGATGCCGTGCGCCGTGACGGGCCGGGTCGAGACCCACGAGGTCGAGAAGTTCGCGTACGCGCTGCCGCCGCGCCTGGCGACTGCCGACCCCGTAGGCGATCAGCGGCTCCTCGACGATCCGGGTGACCGGCCATGTCGGGTCGAGGGAAGTGAAGGGATCCTGGAAGACCATCTGCAGGTTGCGCCGCGCCGCCTTGAGGGCGCCGCGGGGCAGCCGCACGAGATCCTGGCCCTGGAAGATCACCTCGCCGCTCGCGGGCGGCGGTGCCTGGATCACCGACCGGGCCAGCGTGGACTTCCCTGACCCGGTCTCGCCGACGATGCCGAGGGTCTCCCCCGCATGCAGCTCGAACGACACGTCGCAGACCGCCTGGAGGACGCCGCCCTTCACCCCGCCGTAGTCGCGCAGGACGAACTCCTGCACTAGGTGGCGGACATCCAGCAGGACGTCGCCGCGCGGCGGCAATGTCGCCGCTGTACCGTTCGATGCAGTCATCGTGCCGCCCCGCTCTGGATCGGATGCCAGCACGCCCACCAGCGGCCCGGTTCGTGCTGGCGCAGCGGTGGTGCCTGGTCCCGGCAGTCTTGCTGCACGTCCGGGCAACGCGGCGCGAACGGGCATCCGTCTCTCAGCACCGACTGGTCGGGCGGCCGGCCCCCCACGACCGGGAGCAGCACGTGCGGCTCGGTGTCGATCCGCGGGATGGCGTCGAGCAGTGCCTGGGTGTACGGCATGCGGACGCCGGCGAACAGGTCGCTGGCGCAGGCGCGCTCGACGATCTTGCCCGCGTACATCACCAGGACGTCTTCGGCGTAGGTCGCAGCCAGGCTCATGTCGTGGCTGATCATTAGCAGCGCGGTACCGGTCTGCCGCTGCAGGTCGAGCAGCAGCTCCATGATCTGCGCCTGAGTGGTCACGTCGAGCGCCGTCGTCGCTTCGTCGGCGATGAGCACGTCAGGTCCGCAGGCTAGCGCGATCGCGATGACGACCCGCTGCCTCATGCCACCGGAGAGCTGGTGGGGGTATTCATGGAACCGCCGCTCGGGCACGGGGATGCGCACCATCTTCAGCAACTCGATCGTGCGCTCGTGCGCCTGCCTGCGGTCCATCGGAAAGTGCGTGGTGATCGCCTCGGCGATCTGAATGCCGATCCGCATCGTCGGATTCAGCGACCGCTCGGGATTCTGGAACACCATCGCCACGTTGCGGCCGCGGTAGTCCCGCATCTCGTGGTTGCTGCGGCCGAGGACCTGCTCGCCCTTGAACCGGATCGAGCCGGAGACGTCGGCGTAGCGCGGCAGCAGGCCCATGATCGCCTGCGCGCTGACGGTCTTGCCGGATCCGGACTCGCCGATGACAGCGAGCGTCCGGCCCGGCTCCAGGGCGAAGCTGATGCCCTGCACGGCATATACGCTGCCGAGCCTGGTGCGGAACGTGACGCGCAGGTCCTCCACCTCGAGCACCGGACCCGGCGCCATCCCGACCGCCGGCGGTCCGCTGCCGTCCGCCTCCGCAGCGGTCCGGCCCCGATCGCGCAGTCGTGGCATCACCTGACCCCCCACCGGGCCCGCAGTCCGTCGCCCATCATGTTGAGGCAGATAGCCGTCGCCAGCAGGAAGATGCTCGGCACGATGACGAGGCGCGGGTATACCGAGATGTACTGCTCGCCGGTCGCGATCATGTTGCCCCAGGTCGCGGTCGGTGCCGGGACGCCATAACCGAGGAAGTCCAGTGCGCCTTCTAGGATGATCGTCAGGCTCGCGCCGAGCAGGCTGAAGGTCAGCAGCTGCGGCGCTATGTTGGGGGCCAGGTGCCTGACCATGATCCGCCACGTCCTGGTGCCCGCCAGCCGCGCGGCGACCACGAAGGGCTGGTCGCGCAACCGGAGCGTGGCGGCCCTCGACACCCTGGCGAAGGCCGGGATGCTGAACGCGCAGAGCGCCCAGATCACGTGAGTCTCGCTCGGCCCGAGACTGTCGGAGATCGCCAGCGCCAGCACCAGCGAAGGGAAGGCGATGAACACGTCGAGGATCCGCATCATGACCGCGTCGGTCCAGCCGCCGCGGTAGGCGGCGAACATGCCGAACAGACCGCCGGCCGCCAGGCCTATGGCCTGTACCGCGGCCGCGACCTCAAACGACACTCGCCCGCCGTAGAGGATCCTGGACATGATGTCGTAGCCGACGGTGTCGGTGCCGAGGATGTGGCCAGGTGACCAGAGCGGCCGGTTGACCTGGAAGAGGTTCCCGACTGTCGGGTCGGGCACGCGGTACACCAGCGGCCAGATGAAGCAGAAGAACAGCAGCACGACAAGGAGCGTGCCCGGGACCATGATCTCCAGCGTGCGGAGCCAGCCGCGCGCCCGCGGCACAGCGCGGGCGGCGCCGGCGACGTCCTGCGCCGGACCGGCGCTCAGCAGCTCAGCTGCGGGAACGGACATGACGGATCCTTGGGTCGAGCGCGCCGTAGAGAAGGTCGGTGAGCAGGTTGGCGAGGACCACGACGACGCCGAAGACGAGCACGATGCCCTCGACCACCGGGACGTCCCGGTTGCTGATCGAACTGAGGAGCTCGTAACCGATGCCGGGCAGGGAGAAGATCTGCTCTATGATGACCGTCGCCCCGATCAGCGTGGCCAGGTTGAGCCCGATGACGGTCAGCAGGCCGATGAACGAGTTGCGGAGCGCGTGCCGGGTCAGGATCCGCCACTCGCTGACGCCCTTGGCCCGCGCCGTCACGACGTAGTCCTCGGCCTGCATCTGCTCAAGCAAGTCGGCGCGCAGGAATCGGGTGTAGAAGCCGATCAGCGGGATCGCGAGGACGATGCTCGGCAGCGTCATCGTATGCAGGTTGCCGGCTAGCGACGTGCTGAGCGAGGTGTAGCCGATCGCCGGGAATATCGACCAGTGCACGGCGAAGACGATCACGAGCAGCAACCCGAGCACGTACGGTGCGGTCGAGATGCTGGCCATCGACAGCACCAGGGAAATCCGGTCGATGATGCCGCGCGGCCAGCGGGCGGAGAATAGGGCGAGCGGCACTGACACGACGAACGTGAGAACGAGTGCGTAGAGGATAAGCTCCAGCGTGACCGGCAGCCGCGACCCGATGATCGACGCGACCGACTGCGGGCTCGCGAGTGAGGTACCGAGGTTACCGGTCACCACCCCCCCGAGCCACTGCCCGTATCTGGTCAACAGCGGCTCGTTGAGGTGCAGTTTGATGGAGAACGAACGGATCTCGGCGGGCGTGGCGTTGATGCCGAGCAACGCTGACGCAGCGTCACCCGGCAGCGCATTGAGTAGCAGGAACGTCAGGAACGTGACGCCCCACAGGACAGGGATGGCCGACAGCAGCCGCCGGCCGCTCACCCGCATGGCCGGAGAGCTGGCCAGGCGGCGCCCGAACGCGCTGCCTGGCCAGCGAGTCGGCTGAACTGGTACCGAGGTGCTCATCCCGGCGGCAATCTCAGCCTCATGCGATGAGGTACCTCATCCGTTGTTGTAGACGTACTGCCAGAGGATCTCCGGGTTCACGTCGGTGACTGGAAGCGGCGATGTCAGTCCGGGCCCGCCGACGCCATGGTCGGCGATGTCGTAACCGGCGATCGGGAACAGGAATGGCCCGTCGGCGTTCTTCGCGATGTACTCGGCCGCCTGGTCGTACAGCGCCTGGCGCTGGGCATCGTTGGTGGTCCCGGCCGCCGCGAGCAGCAGTCCGGTGAGCGTAGTGCTCCATACGCCGGTGAACGGCGAGGTCGAGCAGAACCGGAAGCAGACGCCGACCCCTGTGCCCGGGTCGAACGCGCCCGCAGTCTGCAGCATCGATTGCCACTTGCCCGCCTGGAACTGGCCGATCAGGCCGGTCAGGTCCCAGCTAGCGAGCGTGACCTTCATGCCGGCCGCCTGCCACTCGGTCTGGATGGCCTCGTTCAGTTCCGTGGCGGTCGGAACGCTGATCGTGCCGAGAGTGAAGCTCAGCCCGCCGAGCGACTTCACCAGGGCCTTGGCCTTCGCGAGGTCGTAGGTGATGTAGCCGGGCACTGTCTGCTCGTAGAACAGCCCTGCCGGTGCCGTGAACGATTCCCCGACCGGGTAGGTATCGGCGAACAGGCTCTTGTCCAGCAAGGCTGCGTCCGTGGCGTAGTAGATTGCCTCCCTGGCCTTGATGTTGTTGAAGGGCGCGATCTTCGTATTCAGCTGGATGTCGTACGGCGATGTCGACGGCTCCGCAGTGGTGGTGAACTTCGCCTTGTACGCGCTGACCAGGGCCGGCGTCGACATTCCCTCGTACGCCTGACCGGCACCCGACTCCATCGCGGTCAGCGCGTTCTCATCACTGCTCACCGGCTTGAACGTCAGCGAGTTCAGGTAGGGCAGGCCCTTCTGCCAGTAGTTCGGGTTCCGCTTGAGCACAAGCAGCGAGGACGGAGTGTCGGCCACGACCGTGAACGGGCCAGCCCCGACCGGCTTGAGCGCGAACGCCTTCTCGCCCATCCTCTGGAGAGAGGTTGGCGAGGCGATCCAGTTGAATATGTCGCCCTGCAGGGCGTTGATGAACGGCGCATCGACGTAGGTCAGCGTCAGGGAGACGCTGTATGTGCCCGTCGCCTTGATCACTGGCTTGCCGATGAACACTGGCTTGCAGCTGCAGTTGCCGGCGAGGTCGCGGTCCCAGTTGTAGACGACCGCGCTGGCGTTGAACGGCGTCCCGTCGGAGAACTTCACGCCCTGGCGCAGTGTGATATTGACGGTCTTGCCGCCATTGGTAAAGGAGTAGCCGGTGGCCAGGTCGCCGGTTTCCTTACCGCCGGAGGTCAGCTCGAACAGCTCGCCGTAGATGGCGTCCATGTAACTCATGTTCGCCGCGCCATCGGTGTCGGTGGCCGGGTCCAGCCCGGGCCAGGCGCCGGCAAAGCTGTCACCCTCAAGCACGGTGAGCGACCCGCCGTGCTTGGGTGCCGAGCTTGAGGGTGTTGAGGTCGAAGGCTTCGACGAGCCGCAGCCGGCTAGGACAACCGCCACGACCGTCACGAGGATGACAGACAGCAGCCGCAGGGCGGACAGCCGCGCGTTGCGTCTCAGGCATGTCTTGGGTCTCACGTGGACGCTCCCGCTATACAGATGCTCCGGGTACGAAAAGGCGGCTGCGCAGCCGCGCTGCCCGGCCCCGGGCGGTGCGGTTCGGCAGACCTCAGCGCAGTGAGCGTTGCCTCACTGATTGACCCGCCCAGCTTCCGCGACTCGCCCGGCGTGCGTCCACAGCGCTTCCGCCGGGCGAAAGAGAGATGCGGGCCGCCCGGCGCCGGCCGAGACTGCTCTGGTCAGGCCCTTTGCCAGCGCCGGTCCCGCCGAGTCGTTTGCCGCCCGTTTCCGGCGCCGTTTCTGCGGGTTTCGCCCAAATCACTTACTTCTTGCGGAACCGGGCATCGCGTGCCAGCATTATTTCAGCCGCATTAATTGCTTCCCGCCCGTAACTGGTCCGGTCTGCTGACGGGCCGTCGCTCGGGAATATTGCGCTAATGGCGAGGGTGGAGCATGCCGGATATGCTCGACGCCTCATTGGAGGCGAGCGCACCCGCTGCTCGCACGAACGCCGCCGGCCGCCTGCTCGCGGTGCTTGACGCCTTCGGGCCGCGCAGTCGCGCGCTATCGCTCAGCGAGATCTCGCGGCGGTCGGGGCTGAGCCTGTCCACCGCCCACCGGCTCGTGCACGAACTCGTGACCTGGGGCGCGCTGGAACGTGACCCCAACGGGTGTTACTCGATCGGGGTGCGGCTGCTTGAGCTCGCCGCGCTGGCCCCCCGCGGGCTTGACCTGCGTGAGGCCGCATTTCCTTGCCTGGATGAGCTCCATCACCGCACCCGCGGCAACGTGCATCTCGGCGTTCGCGACGGCATGCACGTCGTCTACGTCGAGGCCATCCGGGCCTGCGCTACGCATCCGACCAACGGCAAGGCAGGCGACCGCTGGCCCATGCATGCCACCGGCACGGGCCTGGTGCTGCTCGCGTACTCCGACCGGGATTTCCAGGAGGAGGCGTTGCGGCGGCCGCTGGAGCGCTACACGCCGCTGACGATCACCGACCCGGCTCAGCTGCGCCGCAAGCTAGCGCAGGTCAGGCAGTGCGGATACGCCGTGGCGGTCGGGCAGATCACGCTGCCGGACCTGGTGGTGGCGGTGCCAGTCCACGACCCGTTCGGCGGCGTGGCCGCGGCCATCAGCGTTGTCGTCGAGGCCGCACGAGCCAGGCCGCAGGCGCTGGCCAAGATGCTGACTGACGCCTCCGGCGAGATCACCCGCCGGCTGGCGGTACAGTCACGCCAGCCGGTTCCCGGCGCCGGGCAGCGGCGCGTAGGCTTCACGCCGGTCGCAGCTGCCATGCGTACCAGGGTCAGCGCGTCGGCTTGATGCCGAGCCACCGGAACGCGTTATTCCAGGTGATGTCCTCCAGCCATTGGCCCGGCAGCTCCAGCGACCGCAGCGTCAGCCCGGCCGGGTCCTCGCGCGGCATCGCCGGGAAGTCGGTGCCGACCAGCAGCCGGTCGGCGCCGAGCAGGTCGACGAGGAAGCGGATGGCGCGGCGGTCGAACACCAGCGAGTCGTAATAGAACCTGCGCGCGAACTCCAGCGGCGACGGCCCGTCGTCCTTCACGATCGCGCGCTCTGGCACTCTGGGCTCCTCGTTCCAGGTACCGCTCCAGAAGTACTGCGCCCTTGGCAGCATCAGCGGGAAGCCGCCTGCCGCATGGCTGAACGCGATGCGCAGGTCCGGGCATTTGGCCGCGGTTCCGCCGGTGATCAGGGACGCGGCGGCGAGCGCACCCTCAAGCCCTACCACGTATGTGCCGGCCGCGGCCAACGGCAGCCGGTCATTCGCTCCGGGCATCGCGTGGACGAATACGGCCAGGCCGAGTCGCGTCGCCTCGGCGAAGAACGGCAGGAACCGCTCGTCGCCAATCGACTCCCCGAGCACGTGCGAGGAGATCTCCACACCCGCTAGCCCGCGCTCGCCGATCGCCGCAAGCTCCGCGGCGGCAGCGTCGGGATCCTGCATCGGCACCATGCCGAGCCCGATCAGCCGGGCCGGTTCGGACGAGCACAGCTGCGCGGTGAAGTCGTTGACGTGCCGGGCCAGAGCCAGCCCGTCGGCAGCCGGCAGGTCGAAGCGCAGCAGCGGCGGCATCGGGGACAGCACCTCCGCGTCGACGCCGGTGGCGTCTTGCGCGGCGAGTCGCCGCTCCGCCTCAAAAAACACGTCCCTGGCCCGGAAGCGCATCGTCCCGAAGACCAGCGTCCGGTCCGTGCTGCCCTCGATCGGCTCCATCCGCGGGAAGCACGAAGGCGCGTCCGGCGGGTAGTCACGGGGCAGCAGGTGGGCGTGGGCGTCGACAAGCACGGTTCAGCCTCCGGGAAACTCGGTGTCAGGCGGCGGCCGGGTGAACCGAGACGTGGATGGCGTGCTCGCCCGCCACGTCTCCGCCAAGCGTCTGAATCGCCAGCTCAGCGTCATCCAGCCCGAATGTGTGCGTATGCATCTTCTCCAGCGGGAAGCGCCGCGACTCGATCAGCGCGATCGCGTCGGACATGCCCTTGGCATCGACACCGAAGGCACCGCGCACCGTCAGCGCACGGTTGATGATGAGGTCCGTCCGCACCGGGATCTCGCGGTTGCCCTTCAGTCCCGCGAGCACCACCCGCCCGCCGCGGCGGGCGGCGAGCAGCGCGTCCGAGACTGGGCCGGCCGCCAGCGGCGTCAGCTCGAGCACGAGGTCGGCTAGCTCGCCGCCGGTGATCTCCTCGACCCGTTCGACGGTGTCTTCCGCCTCGTCGCCGTCGACCACGATCGTGTGATCGGCACCGAGTTCGCGGGCCAGGGCCAGCTTGTGCGCGTCCGCGGTCAGCCCGGTGATGATGATCGTCCCGGCTCCGGCCGCGCGCGCCGCCACCACGGCGGCGATCCCGCGCTGCCCGGCCCCGAGCACGAGCACGGTCTCGCCGACCCGCACCTCGCCGAGATGGCACGCCCAGCGCACTCCGGCGCCCATCGCGTTATACGTCGCAGCCAGCTCAGCGGGCAGGCCTGGGTCCATCTTGTGCAGCACCGACGTTGGCGAGATGTACATGTACTCGGCCAGCCCGCCCCACAGGGCCGGCTCGGTGTCGATGCCGGTTACGCCGTGGCCGTACTTGCGGTTACGGCAGAACTGATACCGCCCGGTCAGGCAGTCCTGGCAAGACCGGCACGGCACGATCACCTCGAGCGCGACCCGGTCGCCGGGCTGGACGCCCCAGCGGCTGGCCGCCAGCTCGCCGACCTCCTCGATGATCCCGAGCGGCTCGTGCCCAGGGATAAACGCGGGCCTGGGCCCGCCCAGGTGTCCCCGGTAGGTCTCAACGTCGCTGCCGCAGATGCCGTTGGCCTCGACCCGCAGCAGGCCGTCGTCGGGACCGGTCCGCGGCCGCGGAAACTCGCGCAGCTCGATCTGGCCAGGGCCGACCTGAACCGCAGCCCGCACCATGTCGGTCATTACGTCTCCTCTGCACTTCGTCCGTGCTCGCCGGCATGGGCGTCGCTGGCATTGCCGGGACCAACATTCGCCGCGTCTGGCCCGGTCACCTGGACGGCAGCCCCCGACCAGTCGGCGAACATGCGCACGACCATCGAGATGCCCGCGTTGCGCGCGCCGGCGACCGCGATCAGCAAGTTCCTGCGGTCGTCGCTGGGCAGCGTGCGCTGGAACTGCGTGGTCGGCTGTCCGTCGCCTGGTAGCCGGAGCCGGCCGTCGAGCCGGTCCTTTCCCGCTGCGGCCAGCTCCGCGGTGCTGCGGCCCGAGTGCCCGGCGAGCCAGGTCCTCACGTGCGCGCGGTCATACCCGGCCGCGGCGAGCAGCTGAGCGTGCTCGGGGCAGAATACGATCCCGGCCTGGGCATGCTCGAAGATCCACGAGCCGGACCGCCCGATCGTGTCGGCGAAGTCGCCGAGCAATTGCTCGGCGCTGCCGGTATGCCGGTTATCCACGAACTCGCAGGTGCGCAGCAGCGTCGCCGACACTGCGGACGCGCCGTCCGGCAGGCCTGCCTCGGTGGCGAGCGGAGGCCACGGACTCTCCTCCTCGTTCTCCGCGACGCAGATCGACCAGCGCCCCGGCAGCCCCTGGGTGGCCTGCTCCAGCTCGTGCGGGAGAATTCCGTACACGTTGCGCACGATCAGGCCGATCGCCCGCGGCACGGTGGCATTGGGCCGGAATCCGGGCCCGAAGGCGCCGCCGGCGCAATTGAAGCCGAGCTCGGTCCTGACCGGGCCATTGATCACGATCAGCGGGGCCGGCCCGCTCGTCGACTGCCATCCGCCGCCTCCGGTCGCGCGCTCGCGCATCAGCGCTTCCCAGGCGGCCAGCACGACAGGGAAGTACTCGGGCCGGCAGCCGGCCATCACCGCGTTGATCGCGGCCAGCCGCACCGTCACGACTCGGTCGAGCTGGGGCAGCTGCCCGATCACCTCATCCGGGCTGCGTCCGGTCGCCGCCAGGAACTTGTCCACCAGCGGCTGCGTGGCGGGCACCAGCGGCAGCCCGTCGGACCAGCCCTGCTCATAACAATGCTCGATGGCCGCCTGGGCGGCATCGGGATCGAGAACGGTCACCGTGCCGTCCCTGAGGGACGACCGCCCGGATCAGGATTGAGAACACCTGGCTGAGTGAGCATGGCCACTACCTCGGGCGCCAGCCGCTTTGCCCGCTGCCTGACCTGGTCGGCGTCGAGCACGGCAACCGGATGCTCGGTGAGGATGTACTGGTAGCCGCGGGCGCCGCGCATCGCCGCCATCGCATCCGCGGTCACCGCGAAGGCGTCGCTGCAGATCACCGCGGCGGGCATGCCAGCCTGCTCGAACACGATGCCGTCGGCGACGGCGGATGCGCTACAGGATCCGCAGTCGCCGACGCCGGTGATCACCGCGTCGCACTCCTGGCGGAACCGCTCGACCAGGTCGGCGGGGGCGGGCGCGGCGAAGTTCGGCTTGGTCTCGGCGATCGTCACGGACATGGAGTGATCGGCGGCCAGGAGGTCGCCGATCTCGGCTAGCAGCAGCGCGGCATTGTGCTTGGTGTTGTTCAGCAGGCCCACGCGCAGACCGCCCGGCTCCGGCCGGCGGGGCGCGAGCTCGAACCGTGCGGCGCTGGGCCTTGTGGCCGCGCCGGCCCGCCCGGTCGGGTCGAGGATGACATTGGGCATAACAGGGGACTCCCTCTCAGGGTTGCTGGTGCGGCTCGTGCTCGTGGACGATCACGCCGCGGATGTTCTTGCCGTCATTCATGTCCTGGTAGGCCTCGTTCACCTGCTCGAGCCGGTACTTGCGGGTGACCAGCTCGTCGAGCTTGAGATCGCCGGAACGGTACAGGCGCAGCAGCCTGGGGATGTCGTAGAGAGGGTTGCTGTCGCCGAACAGCGCGCCCCGTATCTGGCGCATGTAGCTGATCAGCAAGCCCGCGGGCAGGTGCACCGCGTGCTCGTCGAAATGGCCGACCGCCGTGATCGTGACCTTGCCGCCCTTGCCGGTCATCAGCACGGCGGCGTTCACCATGTCTTCGGTGACCACCCCCGGCGTGAGGATGACGTGGTCGGCGAGCTGACCCCAGGTCGTCTCCACCACGAACTCGTGGGCGTCCTTTGCGGTCGCGAACGCGCGCGTCGCTCCGAAGACCGTCGTGGCCATCTCCCGCTTGAACTCGACCGGGTCGACGACGATCACGTCCTTCGCGCCGGCGAACCTCGCTCCCTGCACCGCGTTGCTGCCGACGCCGCCCGCTCCGAAGATCACGACGGTGTCGCCGGCCCCGACCCCGGCCGCGTGCACCGCCGACCCCCAGCCGGTGGGGACACCGCAGCCAACCAGGCAGGCGATCTCCCAGGGGATCTCCTCCGCGAGCGGCACGCAGGCCCACTCGGACACGACCGCGTACTGCGAGAACGTTCCGAGCGTGCAGAAGCCGCCCAGGTCCTCGCCGCCCAGGTGGAACCGGAACGTGCCGTCCAGGAACATGCCGGTCCCCGCGTTGAGCCCCTTCACGCACATGTTCTGGTGGCCGGTCGAGCACGGGCGGCAGGCGCCGCAGGCCGGGATGTAGGAGCAGACGATCCGGTCGCCGGGCTTGACCCGGCGCACGTCAGGACCGACCGACTCGACGATGCCCGCGCCCTCGTGGCCGCCGACGACCGGCAGCCGCACGCGGGCGTCCCCCGAGGTGATGTGGTCGTCGGAGTGGCACAGGCCGGCCGCCATCAGCTGCACCCGGACCTCGTGCGCCTTTGGGTCGTCGAGCTGCAGATCGGCCATTTCCCAGCCGATATGCGGGGCCCTGGCGATTGCGGCGCGGGTGGTGATCTGCATGGGCGGCGCTTCCTTCCTCACGCTGCGGTGCCAGCCCGAGACCTGGGAGACGCGGTGGCGAGCTTGGGAATGACCTCGGAGCCGATGAGCGCGATGTGATCCAGGTCGTGGATGTCGAAGATGTGCAGGTAAACGGTGTCGGCGCCGACGGCGGCGAGGTCGCCGATGCGATCGCTCAGCAGTCCGGGCGGGCCGATCAGCATCGACTCGCGGATGCGGGGCGAGCCGACGATAGCCGCCCGCCGCTCGGCCTCAGCCTGAGAGGACCCGATCGCCACCGGGATGAAGCCGGACAGCCGGGCGTCGCGTGGATCGCGTCCGATGGCCTCGCAGGCCCGGCTGAACACCGCGAATCGGTCGCGGGCCTCGGCGACCGTGCTGAGCGCCGAGTTGAACTCGGTCGCGAACCGCGCGGCGATGGCCGGCGTCCGGCGCGGCCCGCCGCCGCCCACGATGACCGGCGGGTGCGGCCGTTGTGTCACCCGCGGCGGCGTGCGGTTGTCCTGGACCTGGTAGTGCCGTCCCTCGAACGAGAAGCTGTTCTCCGGCCCGGCGAGCCACAGTCCCGTGATTATCCCGAGCTGTTCTTCCAGCCGGTCGAAGCGCTCCCCCATCGGGGGAAATGGAATCCCGAAGGCAGCATGCTCGCGCTCGTACCAGCCGGTGCCGATGCCCAGCTCCACCCGGCCGCCGCTCATCTGGTCAACCGAGGCCACGATGGCCGCGAGGAGGCCGGGAGCCCGGAAGGTCGCGGCCGTCATCAGTGAGCCGAGCCGGACCGTCGTCGTGTCGCGAGCCAGCCCGCCCAGGGTGGTCCAGCAGTCGGTCGGCTCGTAGTCGGGATCGTTCGGATCGACGCCGAACAGGTGGTCGGACCGGAAGAAGGCGTCGAAGCCCGCTCGCTCGGTCGCGAGCGCCAGCGCGAGGATGTCCTCGTAGCGCGCGCCGTGCCTGGGCTCCATCAGTACGCGCAGCCGAACCGGACCGCCGTGCGGGCCGGTCACGCGCTACTCCCGGTACCGCGCAGCGACACGGTCTTGACCTGGGTGTAGTCGAGTACCGAGTCGCCGCCCATCGTCCGTCCAAAGCCGCTGTGCTTGTAGCCGCCGAACGGCCCGCCGATTATGCCGGCGCCGAGCGCGGCGTTCACGTGCACCTGGCCCGCCTGCAGCTTGCGGCTCATCCGGACCGCCCGGCCGACGTCCCTCGTCCAGACCGACGCGACGAGCCCGTAATCAGTCCCGTTCGCGACCGCGACCGCCTCGTCTTCGTCGGTGACCGTGAGAACCGACAGGACCGGCCCGAAGATCTCTTCCCTGGCGATGCGCATGCCCGGCTCGACCCGGTCGAACAGCGTGGCCTCGACGAAGTAGCCGCCCTCGTACCTGGCTCCGGCCGGGACGCCGCCACCGGTCACCAGTTCGGCCCCTTCTTCCCGGCCGAGGCGCAAGTAATCGAGCACTCGTGCGTGCTGCCTGGCGTTGATCAGCGGGCCCATCTGGACCTGCTCGTGCCATGGGCCAACCTGAACCTCCCGCATCCGCGCCGCCAGCCGGTCTACCAGCTCGCTGTGCACCCTCTGGTCGGCGACGACGCGCGAGCCGGCCGCGCAGATCTGCCCGGTGTTGAGCGTGATGCCGGCGACCATCGCCGGGACGGCCGCGGCGAGGTCGGCGTCGGCGAACACGACCTGAGGGGACTTGCCCCCCAGTTCCAGGTGCAGGGGCGTGAGGTTCCTGGCACAAGCCGCCATGACCGAGGCCCCGGTGGCGGGCGAGCCGGTGAAGCTCATCCGGCGAATGCCGGGATGCGCAGGGATCGCCGCGCCGGCCTCGGCGCCGTACCCGGTGACCACGTTGATGACGCCGGGTGGGATGCCTGCCTCCAGGGCGAGTTTCGCCAGCGCGAGCGCGGTCAGCGGCGCGTCCTCGGCCGGCTTGATCACGATCGTGTTGCCGGCGGCGATCGCGGGCCCGACGTCGGTGACGAACATCGGCCCAGGTGCATTCCACGGGATGATGGCACCCACCACTCCGTAGGGCTCGCGCAGCGTCAGCCCGATGACCTCAGGCGACATGGTCGGCAGCGACAGGCCGCTGACCTTGTCCGCCTGGCCGGCGACGAACCGCAGGATCCTGGCCATTGGCGGCGGCCCCCAGGACGGGTGGCCGACCTCGAGGCACTCGAGCCTCGTCACCTCGGCCGCGCTGGCATCAATGAGCTCCGCCCAGCGGGCCAGCAGCCGACCGCGGGTCGTGGCGTCGGTGTCGCGCCAGGCGGGAAAGGCCCGCTGCGCAGCCGTGACGGCCACGTCGACGTCCGCGCTCGCGCTGCGGGGCACGGCGGCGAGCACGTCACCGGTGGCCGGGTTGATCACGTCGATCGTCTGGCCGTCGCGGGCCGGGACCCACTGGTCCCCGATCAGCTGCGCGCCGCCAATGATCATCGGGCTCGTCGGGTCGGCGGAGATGATAGTCATCGCCAGCTCCTCGGTGACGTCGGCGCCTTCATCGCCTAGTGCTCGTGCACGATCACGCCGCGGATGTTCTTGCCGTCGAGCATGTCCTGGTAGCCCTCGTTGACCTCGTCGAGCCGGTACCGGCGGGTGATCAGCTCGTCGAGCTTCAGGTCTCCCGACTGGTACAGGCCGATCAGCAGCGGCACGTCGACGAGCGGGCTGCAGCCGCCATAGATGGACCCCTGGATCCGGCGCTGGTAGCCGATCAGCATGCCAGGGTTCTCATCAATCCAGCCCTTGCCGACTGCGGTGATCGTGACCTGGCCGGCCTTGCCGACGACGCTGATCGCGTCGTGGATGACCTCGTCGGTCAGGATGCCAACGGTGATGATCGCGTGATCGGCCAGCTCGCCCCAGGTGGTCTGGACGACGAACTCGTGCGCCTCCTTGGCACTGGCGAACGTGTGGGTGGCCCCGAAGACGCCGGCCATCTCCCGCTTGAACGGCACGGGATCCACTACGATCACGTTCTTCGCGCCGGCCAGGCTCGCACCCTGCACGGCGTTGCTGCCGACGCCGCCTGCGCCGTAGATCACCACGGTGTCGCCTGGCCGGACGCCGGCGGCCCGCACCGCCGATCCCCAGCCCGTTGGCACCCCGCACGCCACCAGCGCGGCGACGTCGAACGAGATTTCCTGCGGGATCTTGATGACCGAGAACTCGGAGACGACCGCGTACTGCGAGAACGTGCCGAGCACGCATAGCCCGCCGAAGTCCTCGCCGTCGGCGTGGAACCGGAACGTGCCATCAGGGAACATCCCGGTGCCCGCGTTCTTGCCGGCGTCGCACAGGTTCTGGCGGCCGGTCGAGCAGTACCGGCACGAGCCGCAGGCTGGAATGAACGAGCACGTCACGTGGTCGCCCAGCACCACCCTGGTGACGCCCTCGCCGACCGCATCGACTACCCCGGCACCCTCGTGCCCGCCCACCACGGGCATCCGCATCGGCGCGTCGCCCTTCTGGATGTGATCGTCGGAGTGGCAGAGCCCGGCCGCGTGGAACTTGATCCTGACCTCGTTCGCCTTCGGCTCGTCGAGCTCAAGTTCAGTGATCTCCCAGGGCAGGCCCGGCGCGCGGCAGACCGCGGCCCTGGTGGTCATGCTCATGCGGATTCCTCTCCCTGGCGGTGGCGGACGGCGGGCAGGCCTGGCGGCGGCGTGATGGCGGGCGAGGTGCCCGTGGCACGTCCACGATGTGCTGGCACGGGCGGGCTCCGCCACACCCCTTTTCACTTCGCGGAAGAGAAACGGCTGCCGCGCGGGTTCGGGGGGCGTGCCTCGAGGGTCAATATGTCGGCCACGGCAAGCTTCTGCTACGCGGAAGTCCAGGTTCCGGGGCTGCCCGCCACCGTGTTAGCTTCCGCGACATCCGGACTAAGATGCCAGGTCCGCGGGAGGACGCTGCGTGATCGACAAGTTCCGTGCCGATCCGGTGAGCGCGCTGGCGCCTATCCGCTCGGGTGCCTCGGTTGCCGTCGGCGGGTTCGGCAGCTCCGGCCGGCCCGACACGCTGCTGGACGCGCTGTGTGACCTGGACCGCCGCGACCTCCACGTGATCGTCAACAATGTCGGCAGTGACTTCACCGGCATCGGGCGGCTGCTGGCCGAGGGCCGCATTCGCCGGCTCACCGCCTCGTTCCCGGTACTTCCAGACTTTTATGACGAGTACTTCGCGGGGCGAGTCGAACTGGAGCTGATCCCGCAGGGAACGCTCGCGGAGCGGCTGCGAGCGGGCGGTGCGGGCATTCCGGCCTTCTACACGCCGTCCGGGGCGGGCACGATGCTAACCGACGGAACGTTTCCGCTCGGCTACGACCGCGACGGCCGGGTCACCGAGCGCATGCGGGCGCGGGAGCACCGCGAGTTCAGCGGTCGCGAGCACGTACTCGAGTTCGGCATTGTCGCGGACTTTGCCCTGGTCAAGGCACACCAGGGCGACCGGAAGGGAAACCTGAGATTCCGGCTGTCGGCGCGGAACTTCAACCCGCTGGCCGCGATGTCGGGCCGGTACACCTTCGCCGAGGTGGAGCACCTGGTCGCGGCCGGCGACCTGGCTCCCGACGACGTCCACCTGCCAGGCGTGTTCGTCGATGAGGTCCTCCTGCGGTCGGAACTTTCGCCCAGGCAGCCGGCGACACCGCGGGCCGGGTCATGACCGAGGCAGCCGCGCCGGCGGCGGTCAGCGGGCGGACCAGGGAGGGCCTGGCGCAGCGGCTAGCCGCCGACCTGCGCGACGGCTATGTCGTCAACCTGGGCGTGGGGATTCCGCTGCTGGTGCCGCGGTTCATCCCGGCGGGCGTCGAGGTGATCCTGCACGCCGAGAACGGCGTGCTCGGCCTCGGACCGCCCGCCCCGCCCGGCCACGAGGACCCGGATCTCACCGACGCCGGCAAGCAGCCGGCGACGGTCATCACCGGTGCGGCCATTGTCGACTCCGCGCTGTCGTTCGCGGTGGTTCGCGGGGGTCACCTTGACGTGACCGTGCTCGGCGCGTTGCAGGTATCCGGCCGGGGCGACCTGGCCAACTGGTACGTGCCCGGCCGGCATCCGGCGGTTGGCGGCGCGATGGACCTGGTGGCCGGCGCGCGCGAGGTCTGGGCCGTGATGGAGCACGTCGACCGCGAGGGACGGCCGAAGATCGTTGAGCGATGCACGTTCCCGCTGACCGGCCGGCGCGTCGTCACCAGGGTGTACACCGACTTGGCCGTGTTCCACGTCGTGGACGGGCAGATGCGCCTCACCGAGTGCGCACCGGGCGTGTCGCCGGCGGCGGTGCGGGAGCGCACGGCGGCGCCGTACATCGAGGACCTGGCCGGCGGCCTCGGTCCCGGCTCGCAGCCGCGCGACTAGGCTGCATCATGGCCACGATCGACCTGAGCGCAATCACCGCGATCGACGTGCACACGCACGTGCACAAGTCCGTCCGCGCCGACCGGGACCTCGATCACGCTCGCACCGAGGACATGGGCCGCTACTTCGGGATCGGCACCATGCCCAGGTACACGGTGCCCGAGCTGGCCGACTACTACCGGCAACGCGGGCTGGCGTGCGTCACGTTCACCGTGGACAGCATCTCCCAGACCGGCGAGGAGCCGATCCCCGACAACTTCGAGGTCGCCGAGCTCGCGGCCGAGGACGCGGACGTGGTGATCCCCTTCGCCAGCATCGACCCGGCCCGCGGGGCCGCCGGGGTGCGCCAGGCGAGGAAGCTGATAACCGACTTCGGCGTGCGCGGCTTCAAGTTCCACCCGGGTACCCAGGCCTTCTACCCGAACGACCGGCTGGCCTACCCGCTCTACGAGGTCATCAGCGAGTTCGGCCTGATCGCGCTGTTCCACACCGGCCAGACCGGGGTCGGCGCGGGGACTCGGGGAGGCGGCGGCATCAGGCTGAAGTATTCCAACCCGCTCTACCTCGATGACGTGGCCGCCGATTTCCCTGATATGGACATCATCCTGGCCCACCCCTCGTTCCCCTGGCAGGACGTGGCGCTGTCGATCGCGACCCACAAGCCGCGCGTGTACATCGACCTGTCCGGCTGGTCGCCGAAATACTTCTCCCCCACGCTCGTGCAGTACGCCGGCTCCCTGCTGAAGCACAAGATGCTGTTCGGCACCGACTTCCCCGTGCTGACGCCGGAGCGGTGGATGGCAGACTTCGAGAACCTCGCGATCAAGCCCGAGGTCCGGCCGCTGATCATGAAAGAGAACGCGGCCAGATTGCTGCGGCTAGGAGACTCCTGACGCCGCCGGCTCAGCCGGTTCAGCCGGCGCGACGTCAATGTGGATGAGGCCCACGTCGAGCACCCGCTGCGGGTCAGCGACGTACAGGTAGATCAGGTAGCCGAGCCCTATCACCATCCACACCGCGATGGCGGGCCCCATGTAGGAAAGCGGCGCGGGCAGCGGAGTGATCCAGCTGACGCCCGCGATCTTGATGCCAGCGCCAGCGCACCACGCCGGCACGAATGCGGCGATGCCCAGCACCGGGATCACGATCTGCGACAGGACGTTCAGCTTGTGGTCGCGGCTGCGCGAGAAGAACCCGATGCAAGCCGCGTTCATGACGATGTAGACCGCGACGATCAGGATCACCAGCGCGGTTCCGACCATGTCGAACGCCTCGATGGGGCCGTAGTGGAGGCCGAGACCGAGCATGACCGCCAGTGAGATCGCGGTGCCGAGGGAAATGGCGTTGACCGGCGACCGGTGCCTGGCGCTGACGACCCCGAGCAGCGCGGGGAAGGCCCTGATCCGGCCCATCGCGAACGCGGTCCTGCTGGAGACGTTCACGCCCGCGTTGGAATTGGCGAGGGTGGAGTTGACGATCGCGAGGAAGACGAGAATCCAGAACAGGCCGTAGAAAGACCGGGCCAGCCCCTCCCACGAGGCTTTGCCGCTGCTGGTAAAGCTGGCGAACCCTGACGGCCCGAAGGCGACGTCCGCCGCGTAGGTGGTGAACACGTACAGCGCGCCAATCAGCAGAGTGGCCAGCAGGACCGCGAGCTGGATGGTCCGCCGAGGGTTGCGCGCCTCCTCGGCCAGCGGCGCGGCGCCCTCGAAACCGCCGAACGCGAGGATGCTGAATACTGATCCGGCGATGACGCCGGACAGCCCGTGGAACGAAGACGGCGTGTACTTGGTGGTGAACACCGACAGCGTGTTGTGCCCGCCGGCGTGGAACACCAGCAGGATGCCCATGATCAAGAATATGGCGATTTCGAAGACGCCGAGAATGGTGCCGAACCTGGTCGAGGTCCTGATGCCGAAATAGCCCGTCAGGAAGATGATGAGCAGGCCGAGTATCGACCACGGCCACCACAGGTTCGCCGGGTAGCCGGATATCTCGAAGTTCAGCGTCCCGGCGACGGTGAAGCCAAGCTGCAGGAGCACCAGCGGCGGGATCAGCCAGCCGACCATGCTGTAAGCCCAGGCGCTGAGAAACCCCAGCGAGGGATGCAGACCTCGCGCGGCGTAAGTCGCCATCGATCCCGACGACGGCAACTCACGGGCTAGCTGGCCGATGCTCCACGCCGAGAACAGGCACGCGATCAGCGCGAACACCACAGCCAACGGCAGCGCGCCGCCAGCGAACGCGACCCCGGCCGGTATGGATGCCGCGATCGCGGCTCCTGGTGCCATGTCGGTGATGCTCTGGAACAGGACCTCGCGCAGCCCGACTGCGTCACGCCTGAGCCCGGTGTCGCTCATCATCGCTCCTGGGTGAGGAGGATTTGGGCAGATCATGTCACCTTCGGATGGTCGTGTCACCATCCTGATCGCGGCCAGCTCCCGGCCCCGACATGCCAGGCCGTGCCAGGCTCGTCCACTACGCCGCCGCTGGGCTGAAGCACATGGCGCTCGCGAGGTTCAATTTCTGGCCGGGCGCGCTCAACCTCCGGCGGTCGGCGGGACTTATACAGGTGAAGGCGAGTACAGGGCCACTGGAGGTGCGGATGGACTGGGCCAGGCACACGGCCGTGGAGCGCGAGTTTGACTGCTTCGCGGCCGAAGTGTCCGACCCGCTGCTCCGCGCCGGCCACCTCATGACCGGCGACGCCGGCGACGCCGAGGACTTGGTCCAGGAAACGCTGCTGAGGGTCGCGCGGCGGTGGAAGCGGGTCCGGGTCATGGATCACCCGGCCGCTTATGCTCGCAGGGTCTTGGTCAACCTCGTGCTGCACGACGCCGACCGCCGTAGCCGGCAGCGGACCGAGCTGTGGCCGCAAGATAGCTCGGCCGAAGCCGCCGACGAGGGCGCGGCACGGGCCCTGCTTGAGGTCGATGACCTAGCCGAGTTCCGCTGGGCGCTGGCGCAGCTGCCCGCGCGCCAGCGGGCCGTACTGGTGCTGCGCTACTGGGCTGACCTGCCGGTGGCCGAAGTCGCTGACATCCTCGGCTGCTCGGAGGGGACGGTCAAGAGCACAGCGTCCAGGGCGGCGGCCCGCCTGGCCGGGACGCTCGCGCACGGCGCTCCGCCAGATTGCCGAACCCGCCGCTCCGCGACCGCGAAGGGGACCATCTGATGCCGACCGAGGAACTTGAGAACGCGCTGCGCAGCGTGCTTGCCCAGGCGGCTGCCGACATCCCGGACGCCGAGCAGGAGCGCCAGCGGCTGCTGCAGCGCGACTACCGGCCTGGTGCCGGTCGCCGGAAGCTCGGTCCGGGCATCACCGCCGCCATGGCGGCGGCAGCGGTCGTGCTTGGCCTCGGCCTGGCCGGGGTCTTCGGCTCGGCCCGCGCCGACGGCGCCCGCTCCATCCAGACCACGGCCTTCACGCTGGTCAAGCACGCGAACGGCACGGCGACGCTGACCATCAACATGGGCGTCGTTACTGAACCAGGCATCCTGCAGCGCGACCTGCGGCGAGACGGGATCCCGGCGCTGGTCACGGCCAACAGCTTCTGCAATTCGCGGTCCAGCGCCGGCAGCCTGGGGGCAGTCTTGCTGGCGGGACCAACATCGGTCGGGCCGGGGCCAAAACCACTGCGACGCATGATCATCAACACGGCGGCCATGCCCTCGGGCACGGAGCTGAGCTTCGGCTACTTCCGGCGTTCCTCGGGCCAGACGACCATCATCGCGCTCATCGAC
>JASHOL010000203.1 GCA_030041135.1 Streptosporangiaceae bacterium
CAGCCGGGCGGTCCTGGCCAGCGCCTCAGGCACGCCTGGGCCGAGGGCGTCCGCGAGCGCCGGCATCAGATCCTGCCGCACCCGTACCCTGGTGAACGCCGGCTCGCGGTTCTGCGGGTCGTCCCAGGGCTGCAGGCCGAGCGCTTCGCAGGCGGCCCTGGTCGCCGGACGACGCACGTCAAGCAGCGGCCGCAGGTACAGCCCGGACCGGTCGGCCATGCCGGCCAGCGACCGGGCTCCGGACCCGCGCGCCAGTCCGAGCAGCACGGTCTCAGCCTGATCGTCCAGGGTGTGCCCGAGCATCACCGCGGCCGCCCCGGTCGCGGCGGCCGCGGCGTCGAGCGCCTCATACCTGGCCGTCCTGGCCGCTGCCTCGGGGCCCTGATAGGAGCCAGCGCCGGCCGGGCCCGCGACATCGACCACCTGCGTGAGTACGGGGTCAAGGCCCAGGTTCGCCAGGGTCGCGGCCACCTTGCCGGTCAGCTCGGACGAGCCCGGCTGTAGTCCGTGGTCGACGATCACCGCGCCCGCGCGCAGGCCAGCCCGCGGCGCTTCGAAGGCCACGGCAGCAGCAAGAGCGAGCGAGTCTGGCCCACCCGAACAGGCAACCAGTACCAGATCGCCCGCATCAAGGCCGGTCATGCTGCGCCGGACTGCGCGCCGCACAGAGGCCACGGCCGGATGCGGGCCCACGGGACTCAGTCCGTGATGGCCGACGCCGTGCCGTGGTCCATCCGCTCGAGCCAGCTATGCGGATTGGCGAGTTCTTCCTTGGTCGGCAGGGTCTCCGGGGAGGTCCACACCTTATTGAAGGTGGCCATGCCCGCCTCGTTCACGATCTCGGCAACGAAGCGCGAGCCCTGCTCATACTGCTTCATCTTCAGGTCGATGCCAAGGATGCGCCTGATCGCCTGCTCGATGCGGCCTGCCGAGCCACGCCTGGCGCTGAACTTGGCCCGGATCTCGGCCACCGACGGCACCACGCTTGGCCCGACGGCGTCCATGACATAGTCGCCGTGCCCCTCGACGAGCGTCATGACGCTGGTCATCCGGTCCAGGATCTCCCGCTGTCGGGGAGTCTGGATCGCCTCGATCAGGCTTTCTCCGTCGCCACCCCGGACCGCGCCGCCCACCGCGTCGGCCGCGGCCCTGAGCCGGTCATAGATGGACGCCGGGTCGAGCTCGGACGCGAGCAGGAACTCCGACATCTGCTCCTGCACATAGGGCCGCAGCCAGAGGACAGAGGTGAACTGGGTTCGGTGCGTCTCCTCGTGCAGGCAGACCCACCGGCGGAAGTCGTGCGGATTCACGTCAAGTTCGCGCTCCACCATCACGATGTTGGGCGCCACCAGCGTGAGCCGGCCCGCGGGCGCATCCTTGCCAGGCGCGTCGGGGTCGGGGGGCAGGAACAGCTCGTACTGGCCGAGCACGCGGCTGGCCAGGTAAGCGAGAATCAGGCCTGCCTGCATGCCGGTCACGCGCGAGCCCACGGCGGTGACGACCGATCCCGGCTGCGGCATGGTGCCTCGCTCGGCCATCCGCTGGACAAGCGGGTCGAGCACCACCCGGAAGCCGTCGACATTCGCCCGAATCCAGCCCGGCCGGTCAACCACGGCAACCTTGCCATCGTCGGCCGAACCCGGCAAGCCGGTCAGCTCGCGGACCGGATCGGCCACGGCCGCCGCTAGCTGGCGCAGCTCGGCGACCACCTTCCGGGCCTCGGACATACTGACCTGCGGTCCTGGCCTCACCCAGCGGACACCGGTCGCGGTGGCGACCTGCCAGTCGATCATATGCGTGCTGCTCACCCCTCCACCGTACGTGGACAAAGCCACCGGCGTCGCGCCGGCTGGTGAGCGGCCTGCTTCGCCGGGGGCCAGATAGTCCCGCTGACCGCGCTTACCGGCAGCCGCAGCCTGCTAGCACGTTGGCGAGCCTGGTCATTTCCGGGCCCTCCGCGGAGAGACTTGTGAATTTGTCGGCCATCACGGCGAAGGCGAGTAGCTGCCCGTCCTCCGCGTAGGCAACCCCGGTCAGGGCCCCCACCGTGCTCAGGTTGCCGGTCTTGGCCCTGACCGTGCCGAGACCAGGTCCAGGGCCGCTGTAGAACTCGTCGCCAGGGTCGTTGGCGAGGGTGCCGGAGAACCCGTACACCGGCAGGCCGGTCAGCACCGACCTGAACTTCGCATGGGTTGCGTCCAGGGTGATCAGCCGGACCAGCGCAGCCGGGGTGATCAAGTCGTCGGGCGACAGGCCGCTGCCGTCATTCAGCTCGATGCCGGTGACGCCGAGGCCGCGCAGCACCGATTCCTCGGCTCTCGCCGCGCCGGTGAACGAGGCCGGGGCGCCGGTGGCGAGCGCGATGTGCCTGGCCAGGTTCTCCGCGATCACGTTGTTGCTCTCCTCGAGCATCCACTGGATGATCTCCGACAGCGGCGGGGAGCTGACGCTGGCCAGCGTGGTCGCTCCCGATGGCGCCGTCACCGGTGCCGGCTGACCGCGTACCGAGATCCCGTCTGACCGCAGGAACACGGCGAACGCCCGGGCCGCCTGAGCCGCCGGATCGGGCGATCGGGGCGAGAAGTTGCCTGGGTCGTCGGCGTCCTGAGGCTGACCCGAGGCGGTGAGCCGGCCCTGATCGACCTCGAGCGAGGTGATATCGGTGACGTTGCCGGTAGTTACGTAGCTCGCGGGCCAGCCACGCGCTAGCCCTGGCCCGGTGTACAGCGACGTGTCATAGCCAAGCTGCACCCCGTGCACACCTCGTTCCCGCAATGCCTGAGCCGTATCGGAGGCCAGTTGCAGCAAGGTGGCCGGCTGCGGGTAGTCACTCGCGGGTGGCCGGCCGGCCGCGAGCGTCGGATCCCCGCCGCCCACCAAGACGATGCTGCCGCTGCCGCGGCCGGTCATGACCGTCGTCTTGAACCGGGCATTCGGGCCGAGGACCTGCAGGGCCGCCGTGGCGGTGGCCACCTTCGTCGTGGACGCCGGCGTAAACCCCGAATTCGCGTTGCGCGAGTAGAGCACCTGGCCCGTGGTCAGGTTGGTAACCAGCACGCCGAGGTTCGACCCGAAGGCGGGCGAGGCGACGATGGGTGCGAGTGCCTTGGTGAGCCCGGCCGCGGTGACGCCGGGCGAAGAGCCCGTGGTGCCGGTCGCGGCGCTTATCGGCTGACCGGATCCAGTCAAGCCGCGGTTCGCGACGTACGGTTGGTTCCACAGCGCGAGCCGCTCAGGCAGCAGCCGGACCACCGTGAGACCCGCGCCGATGGTAAAAACACTTAGCAAGGCGATGGCTGTCACCGTCAGGCGAGCTGGCGCCGTTGGCCGAGTTCGCTCCGCCGGGCGAGCTGCCATCGTGAGCCGAGCTGGCCCCGGTCGGCGAGCTAGCACGGTCAGGCGACTGAGCCGGCGCAACTGTTTGGTCCTTTCGCAAGACGTATGTAACTCCGGCGGCCCGGAGCCCGTTTCGCGACACGGGATTTCGGGTCACCCCGCCGGCGACTGGTGGAGACAGTCAACCAGGCATTCGGAGATGGTTAGCGGAGCGCCGGAGGGCGACACGTGGAGTTCGACGTAGTAATCGAGATCCCCAAGGGGCAGCGTAACAAGTACGAGATGGACCACGAGACCGGCCGCATCCGGCTGGACCGCATGCTTTTCACATCTACTCGGTACCCGGCCGACTATGGCTTTATCGAGGGCACGCTGGCCGACGACGGTGACCCGCTCGACGCGCTGGTCATTCTCGATGAGCCCACGTTCCCCGGCTGCCTGATCAGGTGCCGGGCGATCGGCATGTTCCGGATGCGCGACGAGAAGGGCGTGGACGACAAGGTGCTGTGCGTCCCCGCTACCGATCCCCGCATGGCTCACCTGCGTGATATATCGGATGTTTCTGACTTCGACAAGCTGGAAATCCAGCACTTCTTCGAGGTCTACAAGGCGCTGGAGCCCGGCAAGATGGTGGTCGCGGCCGCCTGGGCCGATGTGGCCGCCGCCGAAGCCGAGATCAATGCCAGCCGGCAGCGGCTGCTTGCCAGCTCAGATTAACCGCGCTGCCAGCCCAGACTAACCGCGCTGAGTAATGGCAGGGTGACGCTCTGCTGAAGTGGGCACCACAGAGGAGGAGTGGTGACGGGCGAGGAGGTGCAATGGGTCAGGCCGACGATGCGCTGAGCGAGGCCCCGCTGTTCGAGGCGCTCAGCGACGAGGACTCGCAGGCCCTGCGGGCGAAGGTCCTCGTAGTGAGGCTGGACCGCGGCGAGCGCCTGTTCGCCGAGGGCGACAAGGGCGACCGGCTGTACATCATCCTGTCGGGAAAGATCAAGCTGACGAAGGCAGCGCCTGACGGTCGGGAGAACCTGCTGAGCGTGCACGGTACCGGCGAGATGTTCGGGGAGCTGTCGCTTTTCGACCCGATACCCAGGACCTCCAGTGCGACCGCGATCACCCAGGCCGAGCTCGCGGGCCTTGCCCACGACGACATGCGGACCTTCCTGGCCACCAGGCCGGGGGTGGCCATGCACCTGCTCCAGGCGCTGGCCCAGCGACTGCGGCGGATCAACGAGGTCAAGGCCGACCTCGTTTTCACCGACGTGCCGGGACGGGTGGCTAAGGCCCTCCTTGACCTGTCCGAGCGGTTCGGCGTCCAGACTCCCGATGGCATGCAGGTCAACCACGACCTGACTCAGGAAGAACTCGCACAGTTGGTCGGGGCCTCGCGCGAGACCGTGAACAAGGCGCTGGCCGACTTTGCCGCCCGCGGCTGGATCCAGCTGGCTGCGAAGTCCGTGCTCATCGCCGACACCGACCGGCTGCGCAAGCGGGCTAGGTAAGGGTCAGGCGGGGGCCGGCCGCTCGGGTCCGCCGCCGGCCGCTCGGGTTCGCCG
>JASHOL010000204.1 GCA_030041135.1 Streptosporangiaceae bacterium
TTCCGCCACGCCTCGGTGGTGGCCGGCGTCGCCGACGGTACCGTGGCCGGGTTCGGCCTGCATTCCTACGAGCTGGCGCTGCGCGCAGTGGCCAGACTGCTTGAGGAGCAAGCTCGATCTGTGCGGAGCTGACGGGCGGCAGTTACGATTCATCCCTAGATTGCAAACCGTGGTCGCTTCGGCGAACTGCCGCCACCCGCCAGCACAGCGGCGGCTACGGAGGGTCGCCCCCGGGCCAGCACGGCGGGAGGGCTACGGGGGTCGCCCTCCGGGCCAGCACGGCGGGGGGTCGCCCCCCCGGCCACCAGCGGCCACCTAGGCGTGAAGGGTCTGCTGCATGCGCATCGGAATGGCACTCAACTACGCGAGCGGGTTCAAGGAGACAGCCGCCGAGCTGGCCGACTTCGAGAAGGCCGGGCTCGACATCGTCTTCGTGCCCGAGGCCTACAGTTACGACGCGGTGAGCCAGCTTGGCTACCTGGCCGCGGTGACCGAGCGGCTTCAGCTCGCTTCCGGCATCATGCAGCTGTACTCGCGCACGCCGACGCTCATCGCGATGACCGCGGCCGGGATCGACTATGTGTCCGACGGGCGGTTCACGCTTGGCATCGGCGCGTCCGGCCCGCAGGTGATCGAGGGCTGGCACGGCGTGCCCTACGACGCCCCGCTGGGCAGGACCAGGGAGACCATCGAGATTTGCCGGGCGGTCTGGCGTCGCGAGCGGCTTGAGTACACCGGCAAGTACTACCAGATCCCGCTGGCAGAAGGGCAGGGCACCGGCCTCGGCAAGGCGCTCAAGCTGATCAACCACCCGGTCCGCGACCGAATCCCGATCATCGTGGCCGCGCTCGGCCCGAAGAACGTCGAGATGGCGGCGGAGCTGGCGGAGGGCTGGGAACCGATCTTCTATTACCCGGAGAAGGCCAAGGATGTGTGGGGTCCGTCGCTGGAGGCCGGCCGGGCCAGACGGGACCCGGAGCTCGGCCCGCTTGACGTGATAGCGCAGACGTCGCTGGCGATCGGCGACGACGTGAAGGGCCTGATCGACCTGCTCCGGCCGGTCCAGGCTCTCTACATCGGGGGGATGGGAGCGCGCGGCCGCAACTTCTACAACAACATGGCGGTCAGGTACGGCTACGGCAACGAAGCCGCCGCGATCCAGGACGCCTACCTGTCCGGGCGGAAGAAGGAAGCCGAGGCGCTGATCCCGCAGGAACTGCTGGAGAACGTGTCGCTGATCGGCCCGAAGTCGTACGTGGCCGAGCGGGTCGCCGCGATGAGGGAGTCCGGCGTCACCACGCTGAACGTCGCGCCGATGGGTGCCACGCACGCCGACCGGATCGCGCTGATCGAGCAGATTCGCGACCTGGCCGCCTGACGCGGCGGCCGCGCGCCGGCTGCCGCCCGGTTTTGCGGCCGATCCGGAGGGCAGGCAGCACGTATTTGCGCCCGGCAGCCGGAGTCTCCGCGCCCGTGCCGCTTGCGGGCTGCGAGCATGAGTACGTGAGGACCCACCTCGTTCCCCTCAAGGACGGGCGAAGGAAGGAGCACCATGCGTGCCGGAAAACGGTCCATGGACGGACCTCACGTACTGGTCGTCGGGGGCGGGTTCGCCGGGCTGACGGCGCTGGACAAGCTCGCGCGGACCAGCGCCAGGGTCACGCTCGTTGACCGGAACGTGTACAGCACGTTCCAGCCGCTGCTGTACCAGGTGGCGACCGCGGGCCTGACCTCGTCTGACGTCGCGTACCCGCTCTGGAGCGTGACCCGCAAGACCCGCGCTGAGTTCCGCAAGGGCGAGCTGGCGGCGCTGGACCCGGCCGCCCGGACGGCCCGGCTGGCCGACGGCCACGAGTACCACTGGGACTACCTGATCCTGGCTACCGGAGTCAGCGCCAACTTCTACGGCGTTGCCGGCGCGGCCGAGAACGGCCTGAGCCTCTATACCCGGCGGGATGCCATCGCGCTGCGCGACCGGCTCTTGCTCGAGTTCGAGCGCCGGGCCTCGGGTGATGCCGACCCTGAGTTCGACATCACCATGGTCGGCGGCGGCCCCACCGGCGTCGAGCTCGCGGGGACGCTGGCCGAGCTGCGCAACATCGCGCTCCCGGCCGCATGGCCCGGGATAGACCAGAAGAAGGTCAGGATCCGGCTGATCGAGATGGCATCGTCCCTGCTGACGCAGTACAAGGCCAAGGAAAGGGACTACGCCAGGCAGCAGCTGGTCAACCGGGGCGTAGATGTGCTGCTCAACACGCAGATCAAGGAGATCGGCCCGGACAAGGTCGTGCTTTCCGACGGCAGTTCGCACCGCAGCGACGTGACCGTGTGGACCGCCGGGATCCAGGCGCCGGACGAGGGCTGGAACTCGGCCCTGCCGCGAGCCCATGCGGGCCGGATCGACGTGGGCAGCGACCTGCGGGTGGTCGGGCAGGAGCGCATCTTCGCGGTCGGGGACGTCTCGTCCGGCGGCGAGAATCCGGTACCGCAGCTGGCCCAGCCGGCCATGCAGCAGGGCCGCCATGCGGCCGAGCAGATCAAGCGGCTGATGGCCGGCCAGCCGACCGAGCCGTTCAGCTATCACGACAAGGGCATCATGGCCACGATCGGCCGGCGGTCCGCGGTCGTGGAGCTCCCAAGCGGCGTCCGCCTGCGTGGCACGCTGGCGTGGCTGGCCTGGCTCGGCCTGCACATCTTCTACCTGCTGGGCAACAGGAACCGCGTGGTCACCCTGATCAACCTGTCGTGGCGCTACCTGAGCTGGAGTCGCGGCGGGGGCGTGATCGTCGGCGACGACCTGCCGGAGACCTGACGGCGCGGCGGGCTGGAGTCGCGGCGGGACGGCGCGGCGGGACGGCGCGGCGGGACGGCGCGGCGGTCGGCCATTGCAGTGGCTACAGTCATCAGGTGGCCGAAATACATGCAACCCGCCGTTCCCTTGCCCAGCAGAAGATCGCCGCTTCCGGCGCCGACGCGGCGCTGATCACCAGCCTCGCGAACGTCCGCTATCTGTCCGGACTCGTCAGCTCCAACGCGGCGGTACTGCTGCCGGCCGAGGGGGACGGCGTGCTGGCCACCGACTCCCGCTACGCGGAGGCGGCGGCGCGGGACTGCCAGGACATCGAGCTGATTACCGAGCGCCAGGTCGACGAGGCGCTGGCCGGGCTTGCTGCCGTGCGCGGCTATCGGGTGCTGGCGTTCGAGGCCCAGGACCTGACGTTCGAACGGTATACGGTGCTGGCTGAGGCCGACGGCGCCCCGAGCCTCGTCCCGCTCGGCCACGCCATCGAAGAACTCCGCATGGTCAAGGACGAGGGCGAGATCGACCTGATTGCCAGAGCTTGCGCCCTGACCTGCGAGGCCTTCGACGCCGTGCTCGGCGCGATCACGCCCGGCCGGACCGAGCGGGAGTACGCAGTCATGCTCGAGCGCGCCATGGTGGACCTCGGCGCGGACGGTATCGCGTTCAATTCGATCGTGGCTAGCGGCCCGAACGGCGCGATCCCGCATCACGTGCCGACCGGCAGGCGGTTCGAGACCGGCGACCTGATCACCATTGACTGCGGGGCCAGCTACCTGGGCTATCAGGCGGACATGACCAGGACGGTGGCCCTGGGCGAGCCGGCGCCCTGGCAGCAGGAGATCTACGAACTGGTGTCCCTGGCCCAGCTGGCCGGGCTGGCCGCCGCCGTTCCCGGCGCGGACGTCAGGGACGTCGACGCCAGTGCACGCGACATCATCAAGGCAGCAGGATACGGCGAGCATTTCCAGCACGGCCTGGGCCACGGCATCGGGCTGGAGGTGCACGAAGCTCCGATGATGGGATACGGCCGGACAGGTAGACTGGGTGACAGGGTTCCCGTCACCGTCGAGCCTGGCGTCTATCTGCCCGGCCGGGGGGGCGTCAGGATCGAGGACACCCTCGTCGTCCGGGCAGCCACCGCCGGGGCGGAGGATGCGGCGGGGCCGGCGCAGATCCTCACCACGACCACCAAGGAACTGCTCGTCCTGTGAGTCAGGACGCTGCGTTCCGCATGCATGCAGGAGAAAACCACCGTGGCCACGACAAATGACCTGAAGAACGGCATGACGCTGAGCATTGACGGCCAACTCTGGAACGTCGTGGAGTTCCAGCACGTCAAGCCGGGCAAAGGCGGCGCCTTCGTGCGCACCAAGCTGAAGAACGTGCTGTCCGGCAAGGTCGTGGACCGTACCTTCAACGCCGGCGTCAGGGTTGAAGTCGCCAACGTCGACAAGCGCGAGATGCAGTACCTGTACCGGGAAGGCGACGATTTCGTCTTCATGGACACCACCGACTACGACCAGCCCCACATTCCCGCATCGGTCGTCGGCGATGCTGCCAACTACCTGCTGGAGGAGCAGACGGCGACGATCGCGTTCAATGACGGCACGCCGCTGTACGTCGAGTTGCCAGCCGCGGTCGAGCTCACGGTCCAGCACACCGACCCCGGGCTCCAGGGGGACCGGTCGACCGGCGGTACCAAGCCCGCCACGCTGGAGACCGGCGCGCAGATCCACGTCCCGCTGTTCATCACGACCGGCGAGAAGATCCGCGTCGATACGCGTTCCGGCGACTACCTCGGCCGCGCCTGAGCCGGCTCCCATTCACCCACCACCCCGAGCAGGCAGTCATGGCAGCGCGCAGTAAGGCCAGGAAGCGGGCGCTTGACATCCTGTTCGAAGCGGAGGTTCGCGGCGAGCCGGTGCTCGAGCTGCTGACCGAGCGCGCCGCCGCGGCGGATCCGCCGGTCTCTGAGTACGCGGCGCAGCTAGTGCGCGGCGTCCAGGCCCACTCCGAGCAGATCGACACGCTGCTCGCCGCGCACGCGCAGGGCTGGACGCTGGAACGGATGCCGGCCGTGGACCGCAACATCCTGCGGATCGGCGCCTACGAGCTGCTGTGGAGCGCGGACGTGCCCGACGCGGTGGCCATCAGCGAGGCGGTCGCGCTGGCTGGCGAGCTGTCGACCGACGACTCCTCCTCGTTCGTGAACGGGCTGCTCGGCCGGCTGCTCGAGCTGAAGCCGACGCTCGCTCTCTGACCGCCGGCGCGGCTGCCTGAGCGCCGGACGACCTTTGCGGGGAACGAGGCGTGTTCCGGCCGACTCGCGTCCGCACCAGGGCGGCAGTCCAGGCGATGCCAGGCCCCTGCGTCGGCGCGCCGGTGGTTTGTCACTGGCGGGCGCTACAGTCGTGCTGAACTCCAGGAGCGCAGGCTAGCGGGTGAGACATGGGCGGACCGGCGCAAGCTCCCGCACCCGACGACAGCGGTTGCCCCATCCTGCACGTCGACATGGACGCGTTCTACGCCAGCGTCGAGATCCGCGACCGGCCCGAGCTGGCAGGCAAGCCCGTCATCGTGGGCGGCCTGTCTGGCCGCAGCGTGGTGCTGTCGGCGACCTACCCGGCCAGGAAGTTCGGGGTGCACTCGGCGATGCCCATGTCCAGAGCCAGGCGGCTGTGCCCGCAGGCCACGGTGATTCCGCCCAGGCACGGGCTCTACAGCTCAGTGTCCAAGGAGGTCATGGCGATCTTCCGCGACGTCACGCCGCTGGTGCAGCCGCTGTCACTTGACGAGGCCTTCCTTGATGTCTCGGGTGCGGTCCGGCTGCTCGGCTCCTCGGCACTGATCGGCGAGCGAATCCGGCAGCAGGTCGCCGAGCAGCAGCAGATCACCTGCTCCGTCGGCGTCGCGCCGAACAAGTTCCTCGCCAAGCTCGCGTCGGTGCAGTGCAAGCCCGACGGCCTCCTGGTCATCCCGGCCGACCGCGTGCTCGAGTTCCTGCACCCGCTGCCGGTATCGGCGCTGTGGGGCGTCGGCCAGCGCACCGGCGCAACCTTGACCAGGCTCGGGCTGCGGACCGTCGGCGATATTGCCGCGACGCCGGTCAGCGCCCTCGAGGCTGAGCTCGGGCCGGCCGCAGCAGCGCACTTGACCGCGCTGGCCTCTGGTCGCGATAGCCGCGAGGTCGAGACCGCCGTCCGGGAGAAGAGCGTCGGGGCCGAAGAGACCTTCGATGTGGATATTTCGGACCCCGAGGTCATCCGGCGCGAGTTGCTTCGGCTCTCCCGGCGCACGGCGCGGGCGCTGCGCTCCTCCGGCTGCGCGGCCAGGACCGTCGTGATCAAGCTGCGCAAGGCCGACTTCAAGACGATCACCAGGTCCCGGACTCTGGCCGAGCCCACCGACGTCACGCGGCAGATCTACGACACCGCCTGCGAGCTGTACGCGGCGTCGGGCCTGAGCGGGCGGGCCCGGTTGCGCCTGGTGGGCGTCCGGGCCACTGGCCTGGTCCCCGCGGCCGCGGCGGAGACCCAGCTGGCGCTGGGAGAGCGGATCGTGCCCTGGCGCGACGCCGAGTCGGCCGTGGACCGGATCGCCGGCCGGTTCGGGACCGACGCGATCCGGCCGGCCACGCTCGTCGAGCGGGCCGTGGGCGAGCGTCCCCGGCCGAGTGGCAGCCGATGACACCTCGGCTAAGGGATGATCTTTCAGGTAGCCATGCCGGGTGAGCGGCCGGGTCTCGCCGGGCATATCCGGGCATGCCGGGCAGTCCCGCCGGGCTGGCGGGCGCCGTCGGCAGGACCAGATCTGCCTGATTACGGAGCGTAGCCGTCGTGCTGGGGTTCAGGACTTCTTGCTGCCGTGTACCCTTCCACAAGACGCCCTGGCGCTCGTATTCTGGGCGTATAGCGAAGGGTCACGCGGCGGTTGTCGCAGGCCGAGTGTATGGGAGGCGAAGTGCCGCTCTCTGAGCACGAGCAGCGCCAGCTCGAGCAGATTGAGCAGGCGCTGTATGCCGATCATCCGCGACTTGCCCGGATCATGCGGGCTAAGGACCCCAGGGTCCACTACCGCCGACGTGTCGTCCAGTCGGCCATCGGGTTCCTGGTAGGCGTCGGCGCGCTGGTAGCTGGCTTGCTAACGAAGCACGCGTACCTTGACGTCATCGGCTTCGTCCTCATGCTGGCCAGCAGCATGTGGGCCATCGCGAGCTACCGCAAGATGTCCGGGTTCCTGGCGGAACACCGGACAAGAGGCCGCAAGGCCCCGAAGCCTGCGAGCGACTCGGGCGGCATGATGGAGCGGATGGAAGAGCGCTGGCGCCGTCGTCAGGAGCGCGACCGGTAACTCGGTCTGGGCCTGGGCCTGGGCTCACCGGCGCTCTTAGCGCCATGACGCGATGGGTTCTTGCGTTGCTGGGCGTTATCGTCGGCTCGGTCCTCCCGTGAACTCCGATTTATAGACTTTTGTAGGTATACGCCGGAGTCTCAGGGGAGGCGGGCTGGGCTCCAGCCTGGGTTAGCTGGCCCGGTGGGGCATGAGCCTGCGGAACTGCTGGCGCATGGTCGGCCAGGACCAGTCAATCCAGCTGGTGGCCCGGCCAGCTGACTGCAGGGCATTGCCGACGGCGGCGAGGGTGGACGGCGGCAGCAGGAGGGCCCGCAGCCGCTGAGGCTTCGTCGCGTTCGAGGCGAGCGCCTTGCGGACAGCGGCCACGTCGGCGCGGAGCCTGGCGCCTGGCAGGGTCCCGAGCGAGTAGCTCGCGCGTTCCACCGCCGAGGCGATCCTGCCGAGGGCCTGGCGCGGAGCGGGCTTCAGGCGGGCGGCTTCGGCCACCCTGACGACCGTCACCCGCGGCGAATCGCTCGGCAGCGTGGCGATGCCGTAGTCGGTTAGGTCGTCGTGCAGTTCGCGCCAGGCGGCCAGCGCGAGTGCCGCATCGCTCGAGGCGGCCATCCAGCGGCGGCGCCTGGTCAGCGAGCGGCCCAGGGCAGGTGATGCCAGCAGCAGGACGGCCACGATCGCGATCGGGATGCCGACAGGGAATCCGTGCGACACCGGATTCAGCCCGGTTCCGCCACCCAGGTTCGGGTGAATACAGAGGCGCGCGGCCAGGTGGCAGCCCTTGGTGGGGCTGCTCGTGATCTTGGCCGACGGAGTGGGGCCTGGGGCGCCGGTGCTTGAGCTGGGCGCCGGTGCGGGCGCGGCGAAGTGAACGTGGGTCGTGTACGCCGGTGCCTCCGCCGTCCCCTGGCCGCCGCGGCCACCGGGCGTCGGCTCGAACCGCACCCATCCGTACCCAGGGAAGAACAGCTCAGGCCAGGCATGCGCGTCGGCCGTGGTCACCTGCCACGTGCCGTTGGCGCTCTGCCTGCCTGCGGTGAAGCCGACGACCACACGCGCCGGGATGCCGAGCGTTTTGGCCAGGACCGCGAATGCCACCGCGAACTGCTCACAGAACCCGCGGCGGCCCTTGGTGAGCCACTGCAGGAGCCAGCCGTTGCCGCCGGCGAGGTTGGGCCGCAGCGAGTAGCTGAAGGCCGACGAGTGGAACCAGTCCTGCAGATCGACGGCATCCTGAAATGCCGTGGTGGCGCCCCCGGTGTGCTTGTATGCCAGCGACCGCAACTGGGTCGCATCCGGGCCCTTGTAACTGCCGTAGGCGGTCTGGATGGAGGACGCGACGGTCTGGTCATCGGTGTCGAGCTCGCCGGCGGTGGGATCGGAGACGTCACTGGTGACGGTCAGCCGCACGTTTCCCTGGGCCTGATCATCGGTGATCACCAGCGTGCCCTGCTCTGCGGAAATCTGCTTGGCATTGCCGGTGATCCGGACCGGGGCGTAGGGCACCGGCAGCCCCGTATCCGAAGTATCAGTTACCCAGGAGTCGATGTTGAGCCTGGTCGTGACCGTGGTGTAAGAGCCCGCCTGCAGGCCCGGCACCAGGTACGGAACTTTCGCGTTCATGATCTGCCGGACCTGGCCGCTGCCGGCTTGCACCCACGACTGGCTGCCCTGGTCGTAGTTCATCACGTACTGCCCCAGGTACTGCTCCTGCGGCTGCGGGGCATTGGTCGTATACGACAGGACAGGCTGCGGTTTGCTCTCGGTCAGGTCGCGCTGGAGGCCGCTCAGTGGTGACGCGCTGCCGCCCGGGCCCGTGCCGCCCGAGCCACCCGAGCCGCCGTCCGTGCTGAAGATGTCGTGTGGCCTGGAACTCGGCAGCGCGATCGGGATGGCGATCGCCAGGCAGATGGCCGCGAGGCCAACGCGCCGCCCGGTCGCGGCCAGGTCCCTGGTGTCTGGCCCGCCGCCGTCCTCTGCTCCGGTGATGCGGCGCACCGTTACGAGCCGCCCCCACATCCGCAGTCGCTGCCGGCCATCGGTCGACAGCAGCGTGAGATAGCCGGCGACCGCGAGCGCGAAGGAGATGGACTGGCCGAGCGAGAAGCCCTTCAGGTTGCTGGCCACCGGCACGCTGAACAGCAGCAGGAGCGGAAGTCCGGCGAGCGCGGGCCGCCGGAGGCGCACCGCGGTGTAGTCCACGATGACCGCGACCGCGCCGATTCCGGCGACCGTGATCAGGTCCACCGGCCTGGTGGCCGGGATCGGCGGGGATTGCTGGAACTGCGCCGATGCCTGTGACGGCAGCCGCCAGAGGAAGGTCATCGACGCGGGCGACGGGATCAGCCGAGCGTAGGACTGAGCCCCGGCGAAGACCGCGTTCAGGTAGACCAGCAGGAAGGCGCAGTAGGTCGCCAGTATCGCGAAGCCGCGGGCCGACCGGTTGCCCGTCAGGCTGAGTGCCACGACCGCTACCAGCGCCAGACCGCCGATCAGGCCCGCCCACCCGGCGCCGGCCATCAGCGGGACCGATGCGATCGCCACGGCGATGGTGGCGCCGACGGCGGCTGGAACCGTAGCCGCCCTGGTGAGGGTCCCGGCCAGCCCGATCAGCACCGTCAGGGCGATGCCCTCAGCCAGCCAGGCGGCTCCGTGCAAGACCGCGAAGAGCGAGAAGGACGCGGTGATCGTGGCCAGTGCCGCCGCGGCGCTGAGACGGTGATTCATCATGCCGTCTGTCCCGGCTCCACGTACTCATGGCCGCCCAAGGTGGCGGCCGGCACGAGCATCTCGGCGGCACGCGGCAACTGCTGCCAGGAGGTGGCGAGCGGCGTTCCCGCCTCGAGCCGGATGACGTGCCAGCCGGCCGCCCGCAGCACGGTCGCGGCTGGGATCGTCTCGTCTGGCCGCTCTGGCCTGCGTTCGCCGTTCGCAATAGCCTGGTCGGCCAGCGCCTGCCCATTGGCGTGGCTGTGCCCGTTGGCGGCCGGCCCAACCTGGCCGGGTTCGGCGGACGGCCCGGCACCGGCCTTGCCGCTGTCGGCGAACGCGCTGCTCCACCGCGGGTCGGCCCAGGTGTTGACCGCCAGCAGCAGCGCGATGGCCTGGCTGCCCTCGTTGCGGCAGGTGGCAAGGTGCCTGGCCTCGGACTCGGACAGCCGCCCCATCACCGCGATGATCACGCCGGCGCCGGCGATCCGCAGTTCCTTGAGGCCGCCAGACAGGTCGCGCTCCCGTGAAGGCTTGATCACCGCGAGCGCGTCAAGCAGCATGTCCTCGAACGCCATCCCGCTGCCGAGGCTGGCCCCCTCGTGGGTGACCAGCTGGCCGGACAGGCCTTCCTGGGCCAGGTGCACGCCCACCGATGCGGCGGCGCTGACGGCCACCTCGAACGACGAACTCGGGCCGCTGCCCATGTGCGCCGAGGCCCTGGAGTCCAGCAGCAGAGTGGCCCGGTTGCGCCAGCGCTGCTCCTCCCTGCGCACCATCAGCTCGCCGTACCTGGCTGTGGAGCGCCAGTGCACCCGGCGCATGTCATCGCCATCCCGATAGGACCGGGGAATCACGTCGTCCTCGCCGGCCGTGGCGGTCAGCCGGGACCGGCCGTCGCCCTCCCCGGCCCAGGAACGGCTGATCATGCTTCGCGACAGCGGGTAAACCCTGGGCGTGACCACGAACTGGGTCCGGCCGGAGAACGACCTGGCTATCTCGACTAGGCCGAAGGAGTCGGCCACGCGCAACTGAAGCGGGCCGACCTCGAACTTTCCGCGCAGGTCTGACCGCAGCGAGTAGGTGAGCTCCCGGCTGCCGTTGCGCTCGATCTTGTCCAGCACGTACCTGGGCCTGGTGCCGAGCGCGTACGGGATCGCGTCCTCGGCGAGGATCAGCCCGGTCGGCAGCCTGGAGATATTGTGCAGCCGCAGCATGACCTGGGCGGTCCCGCCGGCCGCGATCCGCGGCGGGCTGATCAGCCGGGCGCAGGTCAGCCGGTAGTGGGCGCGCCTGGTCGCAAAGACCGTGATGAGCGGCAGCGCTATCAGGGCCACCCCCACGCACATCAGGCTCCGCTCGCCGAGCAGGTACCCGGCCAGGGCGGCAGCGATGCCCGCGGCCAGGAATGAGGTGCCGCGGGTCGTAAGGCCGGCCAGGAACGATGTCCGCACCTGCGCCCTCCTTTCCGGCTGCCGTTCTTCGTATGCGCTGCGGTGGCAGTTTGACCGGGAGCGCTATTGCCGGCTCGGTAGCGGCAGCCGCCTGACGATCGCGTTCAAGATCTGGTCAGGCAGTTCCCGGCCGACCATGGCGGCGGTGCTGGGCAGCAGGCGGTGCGCCAGCACGGGCACCGCCAGAGCCTGAACGTCGTCGGGTATGACGAAGTCGCGGGCGTCCAGCGCGGCATATGCGCGGCTCGCGCGCATCAGGTGCAGCGCGGCCCGCGGCGATGCGCCCAGCCTTAGCTCGGCCGACGACCTGGTAGCGGTCACAAGGTCAATGATGTACTGCCGAATCGGCCCGGAGACGTGGACCTCACGCACCGCGGCGACCAGGGCGCGGATGTCGCCGGCGTGGGCGACCGGCTTGAGGTCTTCGAGCGGCTCGCTCGAGCCGTGCGAGTCGAGCATGGAGAGTTCGGACTCCCGGTCAGGGTAGCCAATGGAGAGCCGGATCATGAACCGGTCCCGCTGCGCTTCCGGCAGCGGATATGTGCCCTCCATCTCCACCGGGTTCTGCGTGGCGATCACCATGAAAGGCGGATTGAGCGGATAGGTCTTGCCATCGACCGTGACCTGGCGCTCTTCCATCGATTCCAGTAGCGCCGACTGAGTCTTAGGCGACGCCCGGTTGATCTCGTCGCCCAGCACGACATTGGCGAAGATCGGTCCTGGCTTGAACTCGAACTCGCGTATCTCCTGATTGAAGGCGCTGACCCCGGTGATGTCGCTCGGAAGCAGGTCGGGGGTGAACTGGATGCGGCGCACCGAGCAGTCGATGGAACGGGCCAGCGACTTGGCCAGCATGGTTTTGCCAACGCCGGGGACGTCCTCGATCAGGATGTGACCCTCGGCGAGCAGCACGGTGAGCGCCAGTCGGACCGCGTCGGGCTTGCCGGAGATGACGCTCTGCACGGCGGCGCTGACTTGTCGGGCGACGTCCACAAGTTCGTCAAGCGATCGGTCAGCCGACTGCCCCGTATGGGTGACCACGTGTTCCTCCAGACGCCCGGTTCGTAGCGTTACGCACGCATTACTCATTGCAACGGTTCATCGGCAATGACTAAACCGTGCCGATCAGACAGTACGTCGTCGTATGCCCACCAAGCGATTCCGCGCACATATCGGCGTAGTAACACTGCGGTGACTTTCCTTTGCCCTTACCGCTGACACTCCCTTGGCACACCTCCCGCGGGCACGGGAGGGCCGGGCTTGAGCACGTGGAGCGTATCGCAGCTCCACTTTGCTCCACGCGGCTGACCTGGGCAGTCGTCCGGGCCGGAGCCCGCCTCCTGGGCTTGTTGCAATTGACGGTGGAGGATAGTGGAGTACAGTGGTGCTCCGTGGGGCAGGAATGGCCCACGGACGGCGTCAGGTGGGGGACAAGGGAGGTGGGCCGGGTGTTCCTTGGCACCCATACGCCTCGCCTTGACGAAAAGGGCCGGCTCATCCTGCCGGCGAAGTATCGCGACGAACTGTCCGCGGGGCTGGTCCTGACCAAGGGCCAGGAACGGTGCCTGTACGTGTTCCCGGCCTCTGAGTTCAGCCGGATCACCGAGGCATTGCGGACGGCGCCGGTGACGGCCAAGGCAGTCAGGGACTACAGCCGCGTGTTCTTCGCCAGCGCTTCGGATGAGGAACTCGACAAGCAGGGCCGCGTCACCATCCCGCCTAGCCTGCGCGAGTACGCGGGACTGGACAGGGACTGCGTGGTGATCGGAGCCAACACGCGGCTGGAGGTCTGGGAAGCCGCGGCTTGGACCACCTACCTGACCGAGCAGGAGGACGCGTTCTCCGACGCATCTGAGGAGGTGCTGCCCGGAGTTCTGTAGGCGCCGGACGTCTTGCAGCAGCAACGACGCCCGGCGTGGATGCCCGGTGAGGTCTCCACCCGTGCTGGCGGGTATGAGCCGGCTGACGTCACTTCCCCGGCGTCAGGCGGGCCGTCCAGCCGTCGGTGCAATCGCGCGGATGGGGGCCTGGCCGGGCATCGGATGCTAGCCGTCGGCCCGGCATCAGCAGCAAGCGGCGGCATCTGAGGCAAGTCAGTGCGGCCGCCACCGCGGGTGGCGGCCGGAAGCCGAGGGGGCGTGATGGGTACGGCTGCGGCCGCGCATCTGCCGGTCATGAGGGACCGGGTGCTTGAGTTGCTCGCGCCTGCCCTCGAGTCGCCAGGCGCGGTGCTGGTCGATGCGACCCTCGGGCGGGCCGGGCACGCCAGCGCGCTGCTGTCCGCGCATCCCGGACTGACCCTGGTCGGCATCGACACCGACGCGGCCGCCGTCGAGGAGTCGCGGCAGGTGCTGCTGGCCTTCGCGGATCGCGTCACGCTGATCCAGGCCGTTTACGACGAGTTGCCGCAGATCCTGGCCAGGCTCGGCCTGCGCATGGTCCAGGGAGTCCTGTTCGACCTCGGCGTTTCGTCGCCACAGCTGGACAATCCGGGCCGCGGCTTCTCGTACTCGAAGGACGCGCCCCTGGACATGCGGATGGACCAGGCAGGCACGCTGACTGCCGCCGACATAGTCAACGGCTACCCCGCGGACCGCCTAGCCAGGGTGCTGCGCGAGTACGGCGAGGAGCATTTCGCCCGCCGGATCGCGGACGCGGTCGTGCGCGAGCGCCAGCATGCGCCGCTTACCTCGACGCTTCGGCTCGCGGAGATCGTCCGCGAGTGCATACCCGCGCCAGCCAGACGGACCGGCGGTAACCCGGCCAAGCGAACGTTCCAGGCCCTGCGGATCGAGGTCAACGGGGAACTCGACGCGCTGCATCGCGCCCTGCCGGCGGCGCTGGACGCGATCGCGGTCGGTGGCCGTGTCGTCGCCCTCGCCTACCACTCACTCGAGGACCGGGCGGTCAAGCGCGCGCTGGCAACCCGATCCGCTGACGCCACCCCGCGCGGGCTGCCGGTCGCGCTGGAGTCGGCCCAGCCCGAGTTCCGGCTGCTGACCAGGGGTGCGCAACGACCGTCGCCGGCGGAGGTAGCGGCCAACCCCAGGGCCGCCCCGGCCAGGCTCCGCGCGGCCGAGCGGATCAGGGCGGCGGCCGCATGACTTCAGGGAGGGCGAGCTGACCGATGGAAACCAAGATCGGCCGTGGGCGGCCGCGTGCGGAAACCGCTGCGGCCCCGCGCCGCAGCAGTGGTGGCCGGCCTGGACGACCCGCCCAGGCCGTGGTGCGAACCGAGCCTGACCGCCGGGCCCGGCCCGGACCTGCCCCGGCCCGTTCCGCCTCGTCGCAGC
>JASHOL010000205.1 GCA_030041135.1 Streptosporangiaceae bacterium
GTCGCGGCCGTGCTGGTTCTGGGCTGCGCGAAGCGCGCGCCGATGCTGCTGGCATCGCTCGCCGTGGCCGGTGAGCAAGAGCTGCAGCGGGCCGCGGGAGCCTGGCACGCCGAGTGGGAGCCGCTATCAGACCTGCTCCGCATCACCGGCTCGGCGGCGGCCTGGACGGCCGAGCTGCTGGCCGGCCTCGAGGTCGACGCGGTCCGGATGTGGGCGAATCTAGCGGCGACGCATTCGCTGCCGATGGCGGAGCACGTGGCAGCGACGCTGATCCCGAGCCTCGGCCGGCTGTCGGCGCTTGACCTGGTTGCGGAGGCTAGCCGCGAGGCGGCCAGGACCGGGCAGGACCTGACGGCGGTTCTGCTTGGCACGCCGCGGTTCGCCGAGCCGCTCGCGGCGGCCGGCGTCGGCGCGGACGAGCTGGCGGCCGCAGCCGACCCGCGCGCGAGCCTTGGCGCGGCCGAACAGTTCGTGGCGGCCGCGCTCGCTGCGCACGGTGTCGGACGTGCTGTGCCGGAACGTACCGGGCTAGGCCACGAGATAAGCGAAGAAAGGGACGCACTCGAGTGACCAGCGATGAGCAGCGACGCGAGGCCGGCATGCGAGTACGGCGGGCGGTGCTCGGCGACGAGCACGTCGACCGCGCGGTAGCCCGCACGACGGAGTTCACCGCGCCCTTTCAGGACCTGATCACCCGCTACGCATGGGGCGACGTGTGGTCGAGGCCGGGCCTGTCCAAGGCCGAGCGGAGCATGATCACGCTGGCCGTGCTAGTCGTCCTGGGCCAGAGCGACGAGCTGGCCATGCACCTGCGCGCCGCGCTGAGGAACGGGCTGAGACCGGATCAGATCAGCGAGATCCTGCTCCACCTTTCTGTCTACGCGGGTGTCCCCGCGGCCAACCACGCCTACAAGATCGCGCAGGCCGTTCTGGCCGAGGAGGACGCCCGGCTGGCCGAGGATCACGCGGGTAGCGCACCCACGTGAGATGCGGGAAACGCACACCTGTGCACATGGCGGCCGTTATCGGTATGTTCCAATGAGGACCCGCAGGTAGTCGCCCGAGGAGAGTCGATGAGTGCTGAGACGTACGTCCGCCCGGCCGGAGTGCATCCGCCGCTCGACTACCCGGCGTACCGGTCGTCGGTGCTGCGGGCGCCCAAGCAGCCGCTCGTCCTGCTGCCGCACGGGCCGACCGAGACTACCGGTCCGCTGCTCGGCGCCGAACGGGTGACCGCCGGCGACGCCGACCTCACCACCAGGCATGCCGGGGAGCCGCTCGGGGAGCGGATCATCGTGACCGGCCGGGTACTGGACTCCGACGGCCGCGCGGTACCCGACACACTGGTGGAGATCTGGCAGGCGAACGCGTCGGGCCGGTATGCGCACCACGTCGACGACCACCCGGCTCCGCTCGACCCCAACTTCGATGGCGCCGGCCGGTGCATGACGGACTCGCAGGGCCGCTACCGCTTCACCACGATCAAGCCAGGCGCCTACCCGTGGCGTAATCACCTGAATGCGTGGCGGCCCGCGCACATCCACTTTTCCTTGTTCGGCACGGCGTTCACCCAGCGGCTCGTCACCCAGATGTACTTTCCCGGTGACCCGCTCTTCGCCCACGATCCGATCTTCAACTCGATACCCGACGCGAGCGCACGGCAGCGCCTCATCGCCCGGTTCGACCTGGACACGACCGAACCCGACTGGGCGCTCGGCTTCCAGTGGGACATCGTGCTCCGCGGCCGTGACGCGACCGCGTTCGAGTCTGAGGAGGCCAAGTGACGAAACCGGCAGGCGCGCCGGCCGCGGGTCTGACGCCATCGCAGACGGTCGGGCCTTTCCTGGCCATTGCCCTGCCCTGGCGCGACGGCCCGGAGGCCGTGCCTGCCGGCACGCCTGGTGCGATCGTGATCTCGGGCCGGGTGCTTGACGGGGCGGGCGAGCCGGTTCCCGATGCGCTGGTCGAAACGTGGCAGGCCGCGCCGGACGGCACCTTCGTCCGCCCGGCGGCACCGCGCCCCGATAGCGACGGCAGTCAGGGCACTACCCGCACCGACGGTCGCGCCGCCGGATTCCGCGGCTTCGGGCGGTCAGCGACGGACGCGCAGGGCCGGTGGCAGGTCATCACGCTGCGGCCTGGCCGGGTGCCCGCCCCCGATGGCGGGCTGCAGGCGCCCCACCTGGACGTGTCCGTGTTCGCGCGCGGCCTGCTTGACCGCGTCGTGACGCGCATTTACCTGCCCGATGAGGACGCGGCGAACGCAGCCGATCCGGTGCTCGCGTCGATTACCGATCCGGCCCGGCGGGCCACGCTTATCGCGAAGCCCGGTGACGCGCCCGGCCTCTTCCGGTTCGACGTGCAGCTGCAGGGCTCGGCGACCGGGCCGGGCGGGAGTGGCGGGAGTGGCGGGGTAGAAACCGTCTTCTTCGATGTCTGAGCCGGTACCGCTGCGGCTTGCGGCCCGGATCGACGGGCCGCGCGACGCGCCGGTGCTGGTGCTGGGCAACTCTCTCGGCACCAGCAGCGCGCTGTGGCAGCGGCAACTTCCTGCGCTGGCCGGGCGGTTCCGTCTGCTGCGCTATGAGCTTCCAGGTCACGGCCTGGCAGGCGGCGAGTTCTCGCCGGCCCCGGCCGGCCCTTACACGGTCGCCGGGCTGGGCGCCGGCGTGCTCGCGGCGCTCGACCGCCTCGGCGTCGCCCGCGCCCTGTACTGCGGGGTTTCTCTCGGCGGCATGATCGGGATGTGGGTGGCCGCCACCGCTCCCGATCGGATCGCCGGCCTCGCGCTGTGCTGCACGAGCGCGCACCTGCCGCCTACGCAGATGTGGCGGGAGCGGGCGGTGACCGTCCGCGCGAATGGCACCAGCGTGATTGTCGGCCAGGCCGTCGGCCGCTGGTTCACGCCGGCGTTCGCGGACAGGGAGCCTGATGTCACGGCGGAGTTCACGGCGGGCCTGGCGGCCACGCGGCCCGCTGGCTATGCCGGCTGCTGCGAGGCCATAGCGGCGATGGACCTGCGCCCGCAGCTCGCCGCTATCACGGCGCCCACGCTGGTCATTGCCGGTGCCGACGACCCGGCGACCCCGCCGTGGCACGGTGCGGTTATCGCGGGCAGCATTCCTGGCGCCCGGCTGAAAGTGATCAGGGGAGCCGCCCACCTCGCGAATGTCAGCCAGCCGGGCGAGGTGTCCGCCGCGCTAGTGCAGCACGTGGACGGCCTGACATGATGGCGAAGTGACCGATTCGCCCGAGCTGCCGGATCCGGCAGGTTCCGGTCCGCGGGCGGTGCGGCCGGGCCTGCGGCCCGTGATCGCCGGTCTCGGCATGACCGAGCTCGGCAAGGTCTACGGCCGGACACCCGCCCAGTTCGCGGCCGAGGCGGTCAGGCTCGCCGTGGCCGACGCCGGGCTGGCGCTGGCGGACGTGGACGGGCTGCTCACGTCCTCGGGCGTCACCGGGGGTGTCTCGGTCGACCTGCAGCGTGAGCTCGGCCTGACCGACCTGCGGCTGCTGACGCACATGCAGGCCTACGGCTCCACGGCCGGCTCGATGGTGGCCTACGCCTCGCTGGCCGTCCAGTCCGGCATGGCCAGCATCGTGGCCTGCGTGTTTGCCGACAGCCCGCTCCGGCCCGAGCGCGGATCCAGCGCGATCTACGGCACCAGGCACGCGGGCGCCGGGTGGTGGGGGCTGCTCGGGGCCAGCGGCGTCATCGGGGCGAACCCGATGTACGCGCTGGCCGCGCGGCGGCATATGGAGCGCTATGGCACCACCAGCGAGCAACTTGGCCACATCGCGGTCGCGCAGCGGGCCTGGGCAGCGCTGAATCCGGCGGCCCAGATGCGTGATCCCATCACGCTCGCAGACCACCAGGCGTCCAGGTGGATCGCCGAGCCGTTCCGCCTGCTCGACTGCTGCCTGGTGTCCAACGGCGGGATCGCGGTCCTGGTGACGTCGGCGGAGCGGGCCGCCGCCATGGCCCAGCCGCCCGTGCCCGTGCTCGGCTGGGCGCAATGCCACCCCGGCCGCTATCTGCGCCGTAATCCCGACTTCGGCCTGGTGACCGGTGCGGCCACCGCGGGCCCGGCGGCGCTGGCCATGGCCGGAGTCGACCTCGGCGACGTGGACGTGGCGCAGCTATATGACTGCTACACCTTCACCGTGCTGGTCACCCTCGAGGATTACGGATTCTGCCAGAAGGGCGAGGGCGGGCCGTTCGCCGCCAGCGGCGCGCTCGGTCCGGGCGGGAAGCTGATGCTCAACACCGGCGGCGGACAGCTCTCCGGCTACTACATGTGGGGAATGACCCCGCTATCGGAGGCAATCATCCAGGCGCGCGGGCAGGGCGGCGACCGCCAGGCAGGCGCGCACGACATCATCCTGGTTTCCGGGAACGGGGGCGTCCTCGATCATCACGCCACGCTCGTGCTCGGTGGTCCGGCGGCAAGCCGATGACAGTCGGGCCGGTCGAGCGCGACCAGGCGACCGCCGAGTTCTTCGACGCTGCGGCCGACGGCCGGTTCCTGCTCCGACGCTGCCCGGACGGGCACTACAGCGAGCCTTCGGCCGCGCAGTGCACCACCTGCGGCGCCGCGCAGCTGGCATGGGCACCTGCCCAGGGCGGCGCCTCGCTCGTGAGCTGGGCGGTCGCCTGGAGCAAGCCGGGCGCCGGCGGCGAGCAGGCCCCGACCGTGCTGGTGATCGCCGAGTTCGACGAGGGCCCGTGGTGGTGGTCATGCCTTGAGGGCGCGGACCCGGCCGGGCTGGCGGTCGGCGCACGCCTGAAGATCGCCTTCCGGGATGGCGGCGGCGAGGCCGTCCCGGTCTTCGAGCTGGCCAGCTAGACGCTCAGCGAACTGAGCCGTCAGCCCGGCCCGGTGACCTGTTACCCAAGCAGGTCGCGCGCGGCCTCTTCGATGGCCTCCTGCGACATCAGGACGGCCGCCGCCGCGTCGCCGAGCGGGATGAAGCTGTCCTCGCTGGCCACCCTCGCGATCCGCCCGGTGAAGCCCGCGTCGACCAGCGTGGTGATGACTCCCTCGGAGACGCCACCGCTGCGGCGGGTCTCGTCGGCGACCAGCACCCGGCCGCTGGCCGCTGCCGCCCTGAGCAGGTCCTCGAACGGCAGCGGCGCCAGCCAGCGCAGATCAAGCACGCGGCAGCCAATTCCCTGAGCGGCCAGCGTGCCGGCCGCGCGCAGGCTCATCCGCACCCCGTTCCCGAACGTAATGATCGTCAGGTCGGTGCCGTCTCCGTAAACCCTCGCGCGGCCAACCGGTACGTGTGTCCTGGCCCAGCGCGCCGGCGGCTCGTAGGGCGCGAGCCACGCGCCATCGCCGGGTTCGTACAGGTCGCGTTCGTGGTACAGGGCGATCGGTTCGATGAAGGCGCACACGCTGCCGTCGATGTCGGCAGCGGCGAGGCAGCTGCGCAGCATGGCGGCTGCGTCGTCGGGCCGGGCGGGGCACGCGATGATCAGCCCGGGAATGTCACGAAGGGCAGCCAGCCCGTTGTCGTTGTGGAAATGGCCACCGAAGCCCTCCTGGTAGGCCAGGCCGGCGATCCTCACCACCATCGGGTTGCGGTACTGAGCGCGGGAGAAGAACGACAGCGTCGCGGCCTCACCGCGGATCTGGTCGGCCGCGTTATGCAGGTAGGCCAGGTACTGGATCTCCGGCACCGGCAGGAGCCCGGCCAGCCCGGCGCCGAGCGCCAGCCCGAGGATGGACTGCTCGTCGAGCAGCGAGTCAAATACACGGCCAGGTCCGAACGCGCGAAGCAGTCCCCTGGTCACGCCGTAGACACCGCCCTTGCGGGCCACATCCTCCCCGAAAACGATCACGCCGGGCCGCTCGGCCAGCTCGTCGGCGAGCGTGCGGTTGATCGCCTGGGCCAGGGTCAGCGGCCCCTCATCCTCGGGCAGCTGGGCGCCGAAGACCTGGTGCCTCGGCCAGTTGGTGGCCTGACGCACCCGGGCCGCGAGATTCGCCGCGACGGTAGCGGGCCGCCGGGGCGCTATCGGCGCCATGATGTCCGCGGCGGCGCCCAGCCGCGCCGCGCCCGCTAGTTCCCCGGCCTTTGTCAGCACTCGCGCCTTGGCGGCCTCGTAGCGGTCAAGCACGTCGGCCGGCGTCAGGGCACCGGAGGCCACGAGGAGCCCGGCGGTTCCGAGCAGGGGATCCAGGTCATGGTCGGCCGCGAGTTCCGCCGGGGTCCGGTAGGACGACTCGACGTCGGTGCCGGCATGGCCGCCGAGCCGGACCATTCGCAGGTGCAGGACGGCAGGCATCCGCTTCTCCCTGACCCAGCCCGCGGCGGCCGTCGCGGTGTCGAACACGTCCGCGAGGTCGCTCCCGTCGGCGCGGAAGTACTTCACCCGCGGTCGTCCTGACAGCGCGGCCGCAACCCAGCCCGGCGGCGTGCGCACGCTGATGCCCAGGCCGTTGTCCTCGCACACCAGCAGCAACGGCAACGGCAAGCCCTGATAGGCGATGTAGCTGGCAGCGTTCACGGCGCCAGCCGCAGTTGAATGATTAACCGACGCGTCGCCGAAGCTGCACACGACCAGGCTGTCCTGCGGCCACGGGGTCGGCACGCCAAGCTTGGCGGAGCGCTCGATCGCGAACGCCAGGCCGACGGCGCGCGGCAGGTGGGAGGCGATGGTCGACGTCTGCGGGATCACGTGCAGTTCGGGATGCCCGAAGACCTTATGCCTGCCGCCGGCGATCGGTTCCGCGGACGCGGCGACCACGCCGAGCAGCACGTCGCTGATGCCGTCGCGCGGCGGAGTAGCCTGGGCCGCCCGGACCAGGTAGAAGGCCCCCGACCGGTAGTGCAGCAGCGCGGGGTCGGTGAGCCGCAAGACGGCGGCAACGCCTGCGTTGCCCTCGTGGCCTGACGATCCGATCGTGTAGTACCCGGCGCCGCGGGCGCGCAGCCACCGGGCGGCGACGTCCAGGTGCCGGCTCAAGATCTGCGCGTCGAACAGTTGCAGGCAGCGGGCGACCGTCAGGTTGCTGTCCGCCCGGACTGGCTGGCCGAGGTATGCGGGGCCGCGGGCCGGGCTGCCCGCCGGGCCGCCGGGCGGCGGCCGCAGGGTCCTGATCGACTGGGCGAGCCGCTGCTCGGCGATGTCTGCGCTGGGCACCGCCGCGGGGGGCAGCCGGTCCGGTTCCGGTCCTGCGGGTGCGGCGCTCATTCTTCTGACCGTATGCCGCCAGAGGCCGTCGCGCACGGCCCGATTGGTTGCTGGCGGATGAAACCGGGATGACGGCGAGAGCGTCCCAGTTACATGGGCTACATAAATCGCGCCAGGCCCTCGGTGCGGAGGCCGTTAGTCGGCCTCGCCGTTGCCGCCGTGACCGCGACGCTCGCGGTCGGCTGCGGATCCCGGCCGGGTCCCGCCCTGCTCGCCTCGCCCGGTCAGGTCCGAGGCGCCGCCGCCGTCGAGCCCGCCGTCAGTCCCCGGTTGTACGCGAGCGGCGACCTTCGCTTCGGGCTCAGCCTGCTCCACCTGCTCTGCATGCGGCAGCCTGACCAGAACATCGTGCTGTCGCCGGCCAGCCTGGCCACCGGCCTCGGACTGGCCTACCTCGGCGCACGCGGAGCAACCGCGAGAGCCATCGCGACCGTGCTGCACCTGCCCGCGGCTTCCGGCGCGGCGCTGCTGGCCGGACTGCAGGCGCGGGAGCGAGCGCTGCGAGGGCTGGACGGGCCCGGAGTGACTCTCGCCGAGACCGATCAGGTGTGGAGCGACCCGACGCTGATTCCCCTGCGCAGCTACCTGAATGCCGCCGCGACCGGCTACGGCGCGGGCCTGCGCCGCGTGCAGCTGCTGACCGATCCCGGCGCGGCCGCGGCGCAGATCAACGCCGCGATCGCAGCGACGACCCGCGGCCTTATCCGCAACCTGGTTTCGGCGCCGATGCTGGCCGGCGCGGGCTGGGTCCTGACCGATGCGCTGTACCTCAAGGCCTCGTGGGCCACGCCGTTCACAGCGGGCGAGGAGGCGCCAGGTCCGTTCCGCACGGCGGCCGGGCCGGCGGTGCGGGCGCAGTACCTGACCGGGGGTCCGTTCGCGGCGGCCACCATGGATGGCTGGACGGCGGTTTCGCTGCCCTACCGCGGTGGCCGACTGGCGATGGACGCGCTGCTGCCTCCGGCTGGGCAGGGGAGCGGCGGCTGTCCGGATGCCCCCGCGACCCTGGTCTCCTCGTTGTCCGCGAGCGTCGACGGATCGGCGGCCGGCACGGCCGTCTCGCTGCCCGAGGTAGACCTGAGCACTCAGGCCGATCTGAGTTCGGCGCTGGGCCGGCTCGGCATGAGCATCGCGTTCAGCCCGGCAGCCGACTTCACCGGCTTGTCGCCGCAAGCGCAGAGCATCGGCACGGTCGCGCACGCCGCGACGTTGCGCGTCGACGCACAGGGCACGGTGGCGAGCGCGGCAACGGCGGTCACGGTCATGCCGATGGCCCTGCGGATGATCACCTCGCAGGTCACTTTTGACCGGCCCTACCTGCTGTTGGTAACGGACACGCAAACCTCAGAACCGCTGTTCCTGGCCTGGGTGGCCGACCCGGACAGTCCCTGACCGGGTCTGGCTGGCGAGGGCCAGCCCTGCCCGGAGCGGGCCGCGCTGCCGGTGGTGAGATGGAGTCCTCTGATCGCGCCGACATCCTGGAGGCACCGTGCTGCCCTGGTCTGCCGAGCTTGCCGGCACGCTCCACGAGCACGTGTTCGATAGTCAGTTGCTGCGCGGGAATCCTCTTGGCGATCCGCCAGAGCGACCGCTGTGGGTGTACACGCCACCCGGATACGAGGAAGCGTCGGTTCGCCGGTACCCGTCGGTGTACGTGATCCAGGGCTACACCGGCCAGGTGCCCATGTGGCGGAACAGGACGCCGTTCCGCCAGCCCTTCACGGAGACCGCCGACGCGGTCTTCGCCAGCAGTCAGGCGCCGCCGGCCATCGTAGTCTTCGTTGACGCCTGGACCCGGTATGGCGGCAGCCAGTTCGTCAACTCACCGGGCACCGGCCGCTATCACTCCTACCTGTGCGACGAGGTCGTAGCGTGGGTGGACCGTACCTACCGGACGATCCCCGACCGTGATCACCGGGCAATAATGGGGAAGTCGAGCGGCGGATTCGGCGCGATGATCACCCCGATGCTGCGGCCTGATTTGTTCAGCGGGCTGGCCACGCACGCCGGCGACACCCTCTACGAGCACTGCTACGTGCGGGATTTCGGCCCCGCGGTGCGGGCCCTGCGGTCCTATGACGGGGACATCTGGCGCTGGTGGTCTGATTTCACCGCAAGGGTGGCGTTCACCAAGGAAGAAGACGCGACGCTGGTGGGGCTGCTCGGCGTCGCGGCCTGTTTCTCGGCCCGCGACGACGGAACCGTCGAGCTCCCATTCGACCCGCGCACCGGCGTGCTGCTGCCCGAGATCTGGCAGCGGTGGCTGGACTGGGACCCGGTCCGGATGGCGCCCGCGTACGCGGACGCGCTGCGTTCCATGCGCTCGATCTGGATCGACGCGGGCACCAGGGACGACTACTTCCTCGACCTCGGGGCTGAAGCGTTCCGCGCGGAGCTAGGCCGGCTCGGCGTCGCGGACGAAGTGGTCCGGTTTGAGCTTTTTGATGCCACTCATGCGGCGATCGACTACCGCTACCCGCTGTCACTGGCGTGGCTCTGCGGCCGCATGCCCGGTTAAGTCCGCGTGAACGATCCCGACAGTCGATCCGTGGTCAGTCATGAGGGGAAGGTGTCGGGCCAAGAACGGAGATTCGATCATGCGCAGTAACCGATACTGGGCGGCTCCCTTGCTGGCCGGCGCGGCTGCGGCGGCGCTGGCGGCCTGCGGCAGCAGCTCGCCGAGCTCCAGCTCTAGTCCGCCCACCACGTCGTCATCCAGCCCGTCGTCTGGCAGCGCGTCGTCTTCTAGCTCGGTTGTCATCGGGACGCGCAGTACCAGCATCGGCACGGTGCTGGTCAACGCCCAGGGTCACACCTTGTACTGGTTTGCCAAGGACACGCCCACGACCTCGAACTGCACGGGCACCTGCGCGACCTACTGGCCGCCGGTGCTTGGCAAGCCGAAGGCCGCCTCGGGGGCCTCGCTGCCTGAGGCGTTCGGCACGATCAAGCGGTCGGGCGGCCAGGTGCAGGCGACCTACGACGGCCACCCGCTGTACACCTACGCCTCGGACACCTCGGCCGGGATGACCAGCGGGAACGACCTTAACCTATCTGGCGGCCTGTGGTGGGCGATGACCCCGTCCGGATCCAAGCCGACGGCCGCGCCGAGCTCAAGTTCGAGTTCGCCGTCGAGCGGCTACTAGCGGCCAGGTCGGCCCGGCCGGCGCGGTCGTGCTGACCTGACTCGTCTCAGTGATGGCTGCGGCCCGCGCGGGCGGCGCCGGCCGCAGCCAGCCTGCCGTCGCGTAGAAGACCTGGTCACGCGGGTACGAAGCCGTAATGGCGGACGCAGGCGCGGCCAGGGACGTCGCAGGGCCTGACGCAGCGGTCAAGCCGCGCGGCGGGCTGCTGATCATCTTCACGGCGCTGATGCTGGCCATCTTGCTCGCCGCGCTGGACCAGACGATCGTCTCGACCGCGCTGCCAACGATTGTCGGCGACCTCGGCGGCCTGAGCCATCTGTCCTGGGTCGTCACCGCGTACCTGCTGGCGACTACGGCGTCGACGCCGCTGTGGGGAAAGCTGGGCGATCAGTTCGGCCGCAAGACCCTGTTCCAGGTGTCAATTGTCATCTTCCTGGTCGGGTCGGCGCTCTGCGGCCAGTCCCGCAGCATGATCGAGCTAATCGCGTTCCGGGCGCTGCAGGGCCTCGGCGGCGGTGGGCTCATGGTGCTGGCCCAGGCGATCATCGGCGACGTTGTCCCGCCCCGCGAGCGAGGCAAGTACCAGGGCGCGTTCGGTGCCGTGTTCGGCGTGGCGAGCGTGGCCGGGCCCCTGCTCGGCGGCTTCTTCGTGGACAACCTGAGCTGGCGGTGGGTCTTCTACATCAACCTGCCCGTCGGGATCACCGCGCTGGCGGTGATCGCGGTCGCCCTGCCGGCCAGCGCGAACCGGGACAAGCACAAGATCGACTATGTCGGCTCGCTGCTGCTGGCAGCCGCCGCAACCTGCGTCGTCCTCCTGACGTCATGGGGCGGCACTGAGTACAGGTGGGGCTCGCCGGTCATCATCGGCCTTGCGATCCTGGCGGTCGTGCTCGCTGCGGCCTGGTGGCTGTCGGCCCGCCGCGCCGCCGAGCCTGTGCTGTCGCCGCGGCTGTTCCAGAACTCGGTGTTCTCGGTCTGCGCAGGCATCAGTTTCGCCGCGGGCTTCGCGATGTTCGGGGCCCTGGCTTTCCTGCCCTTGTTCTTGCAGGTCGTGCGCGGCGTGTCAGCAACGATCTCCGGCGTGTACCTGCTGCCGATGGTGATCGGCTTGCTGATCACGTCGGTCGGCAGCGGTCAGCTGATTGCCAGGCTCGGCCGGTACAAGATCTTCCCGATCGCCGGCACCGCCCTGCTGGTGGTCGCGCTGGTCCTGCTCTCGACGCTGTCGGCCACGAGTTCCTCTCTGCAGACGAACGCGTACTTCTTCATCCTCGGACTCAGTCTCGGGCTCATCCTGCAGGTGCTCGTCATTGCCGTGCAGAACTCCGTCGACTACGCCGACTTGGGCGCGGCGACCTCCGGGGTGACGTTCTTCCGGTCGATCGGCGGCGCGTTCGGGGTGGCGATATGCGGCTCCATCTTCTCCAACACGCTGGCAGGCCGGCTCAGGACCGCGCTCGCCACGACCCGGCTGCCGCCAGGATTCAGCGCAGCCGCCGCAGAGGACAACCCGAGCCTGCTGAAGCACCTGCCGCCCGCGGCGCACATGCACGTCGTGCACGCCTACGCGGTTGCCGTTGACCGCATCTTCCTGTTCACGGCGCCCGTGGCCGGCGCCGCGTTCCTGCTGTCCTGGTTCCTGCGCGAGGTGCCGCTGCGCCGGACGGCAGGCGCTCCCGACCTGGCCGAGGGACTCGGGGCCACGTCAGCAGAGCGCTCGTCGGTAGGAGAGATCGAGCGTGCTCTCCTGCGGCTGGCCGACGGCGACATGCGCAGACGCGGCTACGAGCGCATAGCCGAGTTGTCCGGACTCGGACTACCTGGCGGCTGCTGCTGGGTGCTGGCCCGGCTGGCCAAGCACGGCAGCATCTCGGGCCCGGCGCTCGCGAAGGAGGCTGGAGTCACCGTGGAGCACGGGCGTCCGTATGTGGACCGGCTGGTCGAGCGCGGGTTCGTGGACCGCCAGGAGGGCGTGCTGGTGCTGACTCCGGCGGGCGCCACCGCGGCCGATCGGGTCGTCACGGCCCGGCGCGAAGGCCTCGAACGCCTGCTGGCGGGCTGGTCGCCTGAGCAGCACGCCGAGCTGGCGCAGATGCTCGACCGCCTATCAGGGGCTCTGGTCGGGGAGGATGCGGACCGGCACCTGATTGCTACCTGAGCGCCCGCCCAGCCGGGCAGCGGCTGGTTATTAGGTCGGCGGGGCGAGCACGGTGAGGGCCGCCGGCAGAACCCGGATCCGCAGCGACATGCCGGCCGGCAGGGGAGCGGCGAAAGGCAGCGTCTCGCCATCCGCCGCGACCGGCAAGGGACGGTCCAGCGTGAGCGTCACCTCGGTCTCACGCCGCACGCTGATCTCCGGGAGCGTGACGTGCGAGCCATCGTGGACCTTGGTGAGGCAGCGGATGAATGTGAGCTTCGACGCGTGCCGCATCAGGATCAGGTCAAGCTGCCCGTCGTCGATGCGGGCGGAAGGAGCTACCTTCATGCCTGCTCCGAAATAGGCAGAGTTCGCGACGACGACGGCATAACCGGCGAAGTCGTCCGAGCCTTCGCTGCCCTGCACGCCGAACGTCAGGGGTCGCCAGGCTGCCACTGCACGGAGCGCCGCGACCGTATAGACCGCAGATCCGCGGAGCAGCCTCGTGCCATTAGCAATCTCGCCAGCGACGGAAGGCACGCCGGTGTAGACGCTGCCGGCGACGACCGCCTCTGCCCGCCCGGGCACGCTGACCCCGATCAGGTCCACCTGGCGGGCGGACCCGCTGGTCAGCAGGCGAGCCGCCTGCGTGGGGTCGGCCGGGATCGCCAGCATCCTGGCCAGATCGTTGCCGCGGCCTGCCGGAATGATGCCGAATGCGGCACCGTGGCGCGACGCCGCCGCGGCCAGGGCGCCCGCCATGCCATCGCCGCCGACGGCCACGACGAC
>JASHOL010000206.1 GCA_030041135.1 Streptosporangiaceae bacterium
CGGCGCTGCGCCGGGCCGAGCGGGACCCGGCCGGACTCAGCGACGACGAGGCGCTCGCGCTCCTGGACGCTGAGGGTCAGGAACTGGAGGCGCTCGCGGCGCTCGCGGACGGGCTGCGCCGGGACGCGGCCGGCGACGACATCAGCTACGTCGTCACCAGGAACATCAACTTCACCAACGTGTGCTACACCGGCTGCCGGTTCTGCGCGTTCGCGCAGCGCCGCACCGACGCCGACGCCTACACGCTGTCCATCGAGCAGGTCGGGGACCGGGCCGCCGAGGCGTGGGAGGCCGGCGCGACCGAGGTGTGCATGCAGGGCGGCATTCACCCGGACCTGCCGGGTACTGCCTACTTCGAGCTGGCCGCCGAGGTCAAGCGGCGCTGCCCGGACCTGCACGTGCACGCGTTCTCGCCGATGGAGGTGATGAACGGCGCGTCCCGCACCGGCCTGCCGGTGCGGGAGTGGCTAACCAGGGCGCGAGCGGCAGGGGTGGACTCGCTGCCAGGGACCGCGGCGGAAATCCTTGACGACGACGTGCGCTGGGTGCTGACCAAGGGCAAGTTGCCGGCGGCCGCCTGGATCGAGGTGATCACCACCGCGCACGAGCTTGGCCTGCGGACGAGCGCCACGATGATGTACGGGCATGTGGACACCCCGGCGCACTGGGTGGGACACCTGCGGGTGATTCGCGGCATCCAGGAGCGCACCGGCGGGTTCACCGAGTTCGTGCTGCTCCCGTTCGTGCACGCCAGCTCCCCGATCTACCTGGCCGGCCTGGCCAGGCCGGGGCCGACGCGGCGAGAGAACCGTGCAGTGCACGCGGTGTCCAGGCTGATGCTGCACGGCGCCATCGCCAACATCCAGTGTTCCTGGGTGAAGCTCGGCGAGCAGGGCTGCCTGGACGTGCTCCGCGGCGGGGTCAACGACCTCGGCGGCACGCTGATGGAGGAGACCATCAGCCGGATGGCGGGATCGCAGAACGGCTCCTACAAGACGATCAGCCAGCTTGCCGCGCTCGTGGCCCCGACCGGCCGGAAGCTGCGTCAGCGCACGACGCTGTACGGGACTCCGTCGGCCGAGCGAGTCGCGGCCGCCGCCGCCAGTGACGGAGTGTGCGACTCGGTGCGCAGCCCCGCTCGGCTAGCGCCGCGCGCACAGCTGCCGCTGATCGAGGCCTAACCTGGCGGTGCCAGCCCATTTGGCGCAGACGTCAGCACCGTCGCCCAGACCACCTTCCCGCACCGGTCGGGCGCCGGGCAGTAGCCCCACCGGTGGCTGAGCGAGGCGACCACCTGCAGGCCGCGCCCGGTCTCGGCCTCCCAGTCGGGCTGACGCGGCAGCGGCACCTCGTTGCTCGGGTCAGCGACCGCGCAGAGCACGCACGGTCCTGGGTACAGCAGACCGAACCGGATGGGGCTGGCCTGCGCGCATCTGCCAGGCTTGCCGATGGCGTGCCGCAGGGCATTGGTCAGCAGCTCGGAGACGACGGCGGCGACGTCTTCAGCGCAGTCAGTCGTGCCCCACCGCTGCAGCGTGCGTAACGTGAACGTGCGCGCCGCGGCTACCGAACTCGGTATCGGTGCCGGCGTCCGCGTCGCCACCAGCGGAGCGCTCGACCAGCCGGTCGGGCGCATGCCGGTGGCGGGCACGCCGGTCGCGCCGATGCCGGACTCGACCGGCCAGTACCCGGACAGGAGCGCGGCCATCTCGGCGGCGGACTGCAGCCACGGCCAGGCAGTGCTGGCCAGGGGGAGCGACCCCCCGCTACCCCCCGCAGTGCTGGCCCGGGGGCGCGACCCCCCGCTACCCCCCGCAGTGCTGGCCAGGGGGCGCGACTCCCCGCTACCCACCGCAGTGCTGGCCAGGGGGCGCGACTCCCCGCTACCCACCGCAGTGCTGGCCAGGGGGCGCGACTCCCCGCTACCCACCGCAGTGCCCGCCTGGGGGGGCGACTCCTCGCAACTCCCCACGTTGCCGCCGGCACGGGCGACAGGCGTCAGTTCGGCCGAGCGCGCGGTCATCACGGCTCCAGAGCGTGGGCAGGCGGAGACACACAGTAAGTTATGTCCGTATTAGCTACATCCTGCCCGACAGGATAAGCCGCCTGCAAGGCCGCTTGCACGTGCAAATGATTTGTTATCCCGACCTGTGCAGGCTAGGGTTGATCCATTCCGTGCATCTGCACGTGCCAATGCACAGGTTATGCAAGATCAATGGCGAGCTTGGGAGACAAACATGCAGGTAGTGAATGGCGCCCCGGCCGACAAGCTGGCGGACAGGACGCAATGGCGTAAGAGCAGCGCGAGCAACCCGAGCGGCAACTGCGTCGAGGTGGCTGCCTTGCAGGACGGCGACGTCGCCGTCCGCAACTCGAGGCACCCGTCCGGGCCCGCTCTGATCTACACGCGGGCCGAGATGGCCGCGTTCCTGGCTGGCGTCAAGAACGGCGAGTTCGACGACCTCGGTTAGGCTTTTGTTACCGCGAATCCGTGGAAGTACGGCCGTTCTCCTGCAGATTCCGACCGGACTAGGTGATATGGTGCCGTGTGCGCGCCCGTGAAACGCGGTCGCCGCGCGGTAGCTCACAGGCCTTCGCGGCGCCCGTAAAGCGGCGTAAATGGAGGGGTAGGGAGCTGCCGAGCGGGGCTGGGGCGCCCGGGTCGGCTAGCGGGAGCGACTGTGAGTGTGGTTCAGCAGCCTGACGACGAGTCTGCGGCGGAGCTGAGCCGTCTGGAGGCGGTCAGCGGTCCGACAGTCCTGCGCATGCTGCTCGGCAGCCAGCTGCGCGACTTGCGCGAGGCTGCCGGCATCAGCCCGGATCAGGCGGGATACGAGATTCGCGGCTCGCGGTCCAAGATCAGTCGGCTTGAGCACGGCCGGGTGAGCTTCAAGGAGCGTGATGTCGGCGACCTGCTGACGCTGTATGGCGTCACCGACACCGACCGCCGTACACACATGCTCGCGCTGGCCAGGCAGGCTAACAACCAGGGCTGGTGGGCCAAGTTCGACGACGTGCTGCCTGACTGGTTCGAGACCTACGTCGGGTTAGAGCAGGCGACGTCGCTGATCCGCAGTTACGAGCTCCAGTTCGTACCCGGCCTGTTCCAGACCGAAGACTACGCGCGGGCGGTCACGCTTCTCGGCCACCGGGCCGCCCCGGCCGACGAGGTCGAGCGGCGCGTCAGCCTGCGGCTCAAGCGACAGCAACTGCTCACCGAGCCTGGACCGCGGGTCTGGTCGGTCATCGACGAGTCGGCGCTGCGGCGACCGCTCGGCGGCCGCGATGCGATGCGCGCCCAGTTGCGGCATCTGCTTGAGATCGCCGAACTACCGCAGGTGACGCTGCAGCTCATGCCGTTCGAGCGCGGTGGCCACTCGGCGGCCGGCGGGTCGTTCGCGATCCTGCGGTTCGCCGAGGCTGACCTGCCGGACATCGTGTACATCGAGCAGCTCACCGGCGCCCTGTACCTCGATCGGCGCGAGGAGATCGACCGCTACCGTGAGGTCATGAACAGCCTGAGTGCCGAGGCCGAGACTCCGGCCGACAGCGAGCGACTGCTCAAGCGGATCATCAGGGCGACCTAACCAGCCCAGAAACACGCGTAACCGCACTCGCGGCGGCCGGATCACCGCGGGTGCGGCGTAGTTTTCTGCCGAGGCTGTCGATTTCCGGGATTCGGCGCGACGTAAGGGTAGCCGGACCCGCTCCGGCCACGCCTGAAGGGAGAACTGTCATGGCCGAGTATGCGGTCCTGATCTACGTACATGACTCCGCCCACGCGCCGGACGCGACGCCCGAAGATCTCCAGCAGTGTGACCAGCACTCTGACGAACTGGCCGATAGCGGCACGATGGTTGCCGCCTACGCGCTGACACCACGGGACATGGCCACGTCGATCCGCGGGGATGTCATCACCGACGGCCCCTTCCTTGAGTCCAAGGAGGTCGTCGCCGGCTTCTACGTGATCGAGGCACCCGATCTAGACGCGGCGCTGGCGATCGCCCGCCGCGACCCGGCCGTCACCAGCGGCGGTGGAGTCGAGGTCCGGCCGGTCCACAGCAGCTTCGTCAGGAGCGCCGCGGAGGCGGCGGGGTGACGGACGCCGCGGCGGTCAGGGCCGCGGTCGCCGAAACCCACCGCCAGGAGTGGGCCAGGGTGCTCGCCGCGACGGTACGGGTCGCGCGAGACCTGGACCTGGCGGAGGAGTGCGTGCAGGAGGCCTACGCCGCGGCGATGCGCAGCTGGGCTGCGACCGGTATACCGGCCAGCCCAGCTGCGTGGCTGACGGCCACGGCCAAGCGCCGCGCCGTCGACGCGATTCGGCGGGAGGCAACGGCGCGATCCCGGCTGCCCCTTCTGGTGGTGACCGCGGACGCGTCGGACGACTCGGCCGGGGGCGAGCCGCCGGAGCCCGATGACCCAGGCGAGGCAATCCCCGACGAGCGCCTGCGCCTGATCTTCACCTGTTGTCACCCCGCGCTGGCCCAGGAAGCCCAGATGGCGCTCACGCTCCGGCTGGTCTGCGGAATCCCCGTGCCGGACATCGCGCGGGCATTCCTGGTGTCGGACGCCACCACGGCCGCTCGGATCACCCGCGCGAAGAAGAAGATTGCTACCGCGCGCATCCCCTACCGGGTCCCCGGGCCTGCCGAACTGCCCGAGCGACTGCGCGCGGTGCTCGCGGTGATCTACTTGCTGTTCACCACCGGCCATACCGCGTCGTCCGGCGCAGCCCTGGTCCGTGCCGAATTGGTGGACCGGGCCATGCACCTGGCCCGCATGCTCCGCGGGCTGATGCCTGACGACACCGAGGTGGCCGGGCTGTATGCCTTGCTGCTCGTGACCGACGCGCGGCGCCCTGCGCGGACCGACTCCGACGGCCAGCTAGTGCGGCTGGCCGACCAGGACCGGTCGCGCTGGGACCTGGCCGCGCTGGCCGAAGCCCATGACATCGTCGTCGGCTGCCTGCGGGCCGGCCCGCCGGGACGGTATGCACTGCAAGCCGCGATCGCGTCCCTCTACGCCGAGGCCCCGTCCTATGAACAGACCGACTGGCCGCAAATAGTGGCGCTGTACGACCGGCTGCTGCAGGTCTGGCCGTCACCGGTCGTCGCGCTGAACCGTGTCGTGCCGCTGGCGATGGTCTGCGGGCCGGCCGCTGCCCTCGCGGACGTCGAGCGGCTCGAGCGCGACGCACGCCTATCCCGCTATCACTACCTGCCCGCGATCAAGGCCGACCTGCTGAGCCGGCTCGGCCGTGACGCTGACGCGGCCGCCGCCTACCGGCAGGCCTTCGACCTGGCCGCCAACGAGGCCGAGCGCGCGTTCCTGGCCGGGCAGATCCACGCCCACACTTTCCCGCGCTAGCGGCGCAGCACGAACTCACCAGGGTCGCGGCCTGGCCGCTCGGGCGGCGTGGCGGCCGGGTGGCCGACGCCGATGGCGCCCATCGGCTCGAAGTCGTCAGGCAGGCGCAGCGCGTTCGCGGCTGCCTGCCGGCAGAACAACGTGCTCGACACCCAGCACGAGCCGAGGCCGTCGACCGCGAGCGCGACCAGCAGGTTCTCGACGGCGGCTCCCATCGAGACCACGAACATCGCGCGCTCGGCAGCGTTGCGGCGGTCATCGGGGTAGGCGTGCGCGGCGTCGGTCACCAGGCAAGGCACGATGATCAGCGGAGCACGGCGCAGCACCTCGCCGCGCCTGACTCGCCGTGCGATCTGCTCGGGAGTGAAGCCGTCGCCGGCCAGGTCGGCGCGCCACGCCGCCAGCATGTCGTCAAGCAGCGCGGTCCTGGCCTGCTCGGACTCCACGACCACGAACCGCCACGGCTGGCTGTGATGCGGCGCGGGGGCGGTGATGGCGGCGGCGATCGCCCGGTCGACAGCGTCGGCCGGCACCGGCGCGGCGGTGAACTCGCGAACGGTTCGGCGCGCGGTCACCACGTCGGCCGCGCCGAGCCGGAACATGTCTTCGGCCGCGGGCCTGATCAGCGCGGCCGCACCAGGACCGCTGGCCTCGGTGACGAGTGCGGCCAGGCCGCGGACGACCGCGACCGGGATATGGGTCGTCTTCTGCTTGACCAGGTCCGCGGCCGCCGCGATCTCGTCCGCGACGGCCGCCATCGTCACCTGGAGTACGTTGCCGAAGGTGTCGGCCTGGCCGCGGTGGTCGCGCAGCGGCAGCACGCCGGCCGCGCCGATCGCGGTGTCGGTCTGGCCTGCGCGCCACGGCCGGCCCATGGTGTCGGTGACGATCACGCCGAGCCGGACGCCGCAGCGCTCGCTGATGGCCTTGCGCAGCCTGCGAGCCGAGCCGTCCGGGTCGAGCGGCAGCAGGACAACGCTGCCAGGCGCGGTGTTGGACTCGTCGACGCCTGCCGCCGCCAGCACGAGACCGTGCCTGGTCTGGCTGATCGTGGTCGGACCGCGACGGGCGACGACGCGCACCGTCTCGGCGTCGATCGCCGACTCCCTGTCGCCCTCGACGACCCGGTCCTCGGCCTTGCTGACAATCTTGGATGTCACGACCAGGATGTCGCCATCGAGCAGGCCAGGGCCGGCCAGCGCGGCCTCCGCGATCATCGCGGCCAGGTCGTCGCCGGCCTTGATCTCGGGCAGTCCGGGCACCGCCAGGACCGTCAGCTGGTCGCTCACCGCCGTACCTGCTCCGCTAGTTCGACTGCGGCCTCGGCGATCTGCGCCGCGGCCGCGACGCTGGTCATGTACAGGGGCCTGGCCCGGACGGCGATGCCTGCCAGTTCTGGTGCGTCGACCGCGTCCTTGTCCTGGGTGTCGACCAGCCAGCCGTCGAGCAGGTCGCGGCCGTAGTGGGCGGCGACGGCGGTCGCCGACGTCGCCACTCCGATCGCGCTCAGGCAAGCATCGGCCATGCCGCGGACGGGCGCTCCGCCGATGATCGGCGAGACCCCGACGACGGTCTTGGCCCTGACGGCGTCGGCGATACCGGGAACGGCGAGTATCACGCCGACGCTGACTACTGGGTTCGACGGCGGGAACAACACGAAGTCGGCAGCAGCGATGGCCTCGAGCACGCCGGGCGCCGGCCTGGCCGTCGCCGCTCCGACGGGCTCGATCCGGTGCGCGGGCACCGCGGCGTGCAGCCGCACCCACCATTCCTGGAAGTGCAGCTCGCGCTCGCGCCCATCCTCCTCGACGGTCACGTGAGTGCGGACCGGATCGTCGGACATCGGCAGCAGCCGCACGCCGCTCTGCCAGCGCTGGCAGAGCACGGCCGTGACCTCCGACAGGGATCGCCCGGCCCTGAGCAGCTGCGTGCGCAGGATGTGAGTCGCCAGGTCGAGATCGCCGAGCCCGAACCAGTCAGGGCCGGCGCCGTAGGCGCCGAGTTCGCCGAGCACGACGTGACTCTCTCCGGCCCGGCCCCAGCCCTGCTCCTCGCTGATGCCGCCACCGAGGGTGTACATGACGGTGTCCAGGTCGGGGGACACGTGCAGGCCGAACGGCTCGAAGTCATCGCCGGTGTTGCCGATCACGGTGATGTCGGCGTCGGGCACGGCCGCGCGGAGCCCGCGCAGGAACCTCGCGGCGCCGACACCGCCAGCCAGAACTGTGATGCGCATGCCCGGAAGTCTTCCATCTGCCGGACAACGCCGCGCGACGGAGGGGAGCCGTGAGGGACGCGCCTCGTTCCCGGCTGGAAAATCTGGCCGGACTTTCCCCTCATCACAGGGCATCCGGGTGGCCATTATCACGTATCTCCCTTGACGAGGTGCAAGACACGCGGGTGTAATTTCAGTCATGTAATTCTCGCAGCCGAGCACGGGGGCGGGACCACGGGGAACTGATGGCAGGAGGTGCGCAGTGGCAGACGTCATCGTCTCGCTGGTGCACGACGCGCTAGGCATCGGCGCAGATGATGCCGGGGAGCAGAGCTGGCAGGATCGTGCGCTCTGCGCACAGACTGATCCGGAGGCGTTCTTCCCGGAGAAAGGCGGCTCCACCCGCGAGGCCAAGCGGGTATGCCGCAGCTGCGAGGTCCGCGCCGAGTGCCTGGAGTACGCGCTCGGCCACGACGAGCGGTTCGGCATCTGGGGCGGGCTGTCCGAGCGTGAGCGGCGGCGGCTGAAGCGCCAGGCGGTCTAGCCGCCAGGAGGCGCGCTCACCAGGAAGCGCCGGCACCAGGCGGTTTACCGACCGGGCGGGACTTCGGTCGCCCCTGCTGTCGGCCCCGCCGCCGCTCAGCAGTCCGGGCCGTCTGCCCATCTGATT
>JASHOL010000207.1 GCA_030041135.1 Streptosporangiaceae bacterium
GACACGATGATCCGCTGCTCGGCTGCCGCGAACACGTCAGACAGCACAGGCCCGATCTCCCGCTCGGACGTCACGATGCCCGGGACTTCGGCGTTGGTTGAGTCCGATAGCAGCAGGTCCACGCCATCGGCGCCGAGCCGGGCGAACCCGCCGAGATCGGTCAGCCTGCCGTCCAGCGGCAGCTGATCCATCTTGAAGTCGCCCGTGTGCAGCACCAGGCCCGCCGCGGTGCTGATGGCGACCGCGAGAGCGTCAGGGATCGAGTGGTTGACGGCCAGGAACTCCAGCGCGTACGAGCCGAAGTTGCGCCTGTCCCCGGCCTCGACCTCGACCACTTCGGGCACGATATGGTGCTCGGTCAGCTTGCTCTTGACCAGCGCCAGCGTCAGCCGCGACCCGACAAGCGGGATGTCGCCCCGCTGGCGCAGCAGGTACGGCACCGCGCCGATGTGATCCTCGTGGGCGTGGGTGAGGACCAGCGCCTCGATCTGGTCGAGCCGGCCTTCCAGCGCCGAGAAGTCCGGCAGGACCAGGTCTACGCCCGGCTGGTCGGACTCGGGGAAAAGTACTCCGCAGTCGACGATGAGCAAGCGGCCGGCGTGCTCGAAGACCGTCATGTTCCGGCCGATCTCGCCGAGCCCGCCGAGTGCGACCAATCGCATTCCGCCAGGGACCAGCGGGGACGGCGGCCCTAGCTCGGGGTGGGGGTGACTCACCTGAGTTTCACACCGCCCGCGTTCAGGTCCTCCCTGAGGCGTTCGACCTCGGCCTGGGTCGCGTTCGGCAGCGGCATACGGACCGTGCCTCCCGGCAGGCCGAGCAGGCCGAGCGCCGCCTTCGTCAAGATCACGCCCTGCGTCCTGAAGATGCCGGTGTAGACGGGCAGCAGCCCGCGGTGCAGTCGCAGCGCCTCCTCGACCCGGCCGGCCCTGTAGGCGTCGATCATCTCGTGCAGCCGGTCGCCCGCTACGTGGCCGACGACGCTGACGAAACCGGCCGCTCCGAGCGACAGCCACGGCAGGTTGACCATGTCGTCGCCGCTGTAAAACACCAGCGAGGAGCGCGCCATCACCCAGGACGCAGCACCGAAGTCGGCCTTGGCATCCTTGACCGCCACGATCCGGGGATGCTCACCCAGGGTGACCAGCGTGTCGAGGGCGATCGGGGTTCCGGTGCGGCCGGGGATGTCGTACAGCATGACCGGCAGCCCGGTCGCGTCCGCCACCCGGCTAAAGTGCGCGACGAGGCCGCTCTGCGGCGGCTTGTTGTAGTAGGGCGTGACGACCAGCAGGCCGTGGGCTCCGGCCCGCTCGGCCGCTCTGGCCAGCTCACACGAGTGCTCGGTGTCGTTCGTGCCGACCCCGGCCACGATCGTCGCGCGGTCGCCGACCGCGTCAAGCACGGTGGCCAGCAGCCGGTCCTTCTCGGCGTCTGATGTGGTCGGCGACTCGCCGGTGGTTCCGCTGATCACCAGGCCGTCATTGCGCATCTCGGTGACCAGGTACTCGGCCAGCCGGGCGGCGCCGTCGTAATCGACGTCCCCGCTGTCAGTCATCGGCGTGATCATCGCCGTCAGCATGCGCCCGAAGGGCGCAGACGGTACGCGGGCAGCGCCTTCGCCCGCCGGCGTCACGTTGTCTGTCATAGCAGCACGCTACCGGGCCGGGTCCTGCGCTGGTAATGCCGGCGCGCCTGCCGGCCTCAGGATGCCGGCGCCGCCGGGGCCTCAGGATGCCGGCGCCTCCCGGCCTCAGGATGCCGGCGCGCCCGCGGGCCTTACCCTCGGCGGGCCGGGCACCGGATGCGGAGGCCGCCTCGGCGTCGGCCCGGCACCGCGAGCGGACGCGGGCGACGTGAGCTCGGGGGTACCCACGCCGCCGGCGTCCGTCTGCATATCGGCTGGCCCCGCCCGGCGTTACTTCAGGCCGGGAACGGGGTGGGTTCCTGGCTACTGCCGGCGTGTCGGTGCTGGGTCGGTCCGTGCAGGCTGTACAGAATTGGCTGCGGGCCCCTCCAAGTATGAGATGGAGGGGCCTTATTCACCTCGGCGTCCACTTCCGCCCGCCCGCGAGCCCGCGCTCACGCGAAGCGGCACCGGACGCCCAGTCCAAGCAAGCGTCTTCGACTCTGTGTTCGACATTTCATCGATTCCGTTCCGCCAGATGCGGACATATACGCCTAAATTGCGGACCGAATCGATGAAATGTGCGATTGCTAGTGCCAAAGATCAGCTAGTTGTAGGCAGACGGTTACTCTAAGCCGCACTCGGCTCGGCCAGATACGCGGTCCACTGCGGGTCGCCATCCTGCGCCGCGCCGATCAGCCGCCAGTGCGCCCCGCGCGGCGCCGCCGGATCGCGCGCTAGGGTCCAGCCGAGTTCCTCGATGAGGCGGTCTGCCTTCCGGTGGTTACAGCGCGTGCACGAGGCCACGCAGTTTTCCCAGATGTGCTGACCGCCGCGGCTTCTTGGCACTACGTGGTCAATCGTGTCGGCCTTGATGCCGCAGTACGCGCAGAGGTAGTTATCCCGCCGCATCAGCGCGGCTCTCGTCAGCGGTACCCGGCTGCGGTGCGGAATCCGGACGTAGCGACGCAGCCTGATCACCGACGGAACCGCGAGCTTCGTCGACGATGAGTGCAGCATCAGCCCGCCGGCGTCGTCGTGCACGACGTCGGCCTTCTCGCCGAGCACGAGGCACACGGCGCGGTGCATGCCGACTGTGGTCAGCGGCTCATACGTGACGTTGAGCAGCAGCACCCGACGCACGCACACCTCCCGCAGCCGGCCAAGTCAGCCATGAGGCGGTACCCGGCGCCGTGCCGCCGGGGCACACCCGTGACCAGTGTGACGGCATCGCGGCCCGTTCGCCAAGCCCATTGGCCCTACCGCGTGCCGTCGGCCACGCCGCGGATCACCACCGGTGAAACCGTCCATACTGACGTTCCCTGCGCGCCAGGTTAGTGTTCCCTGCCCGCTACCTAAGACTGCCCCGGCAGCAAAGCTGCGGGC
>JASHOL010000208.1 GCA_030041135.1 Streptosporangiaceae bacterium
CCGCTGCCGCTGCTGCGGTCGCGGAGGCACACCAAATAGCCGACCGGATCGGTGCGGTGCCCATCGCCGTGGAGGCAGCCGCGCTGGCCTGCCGAGCTCGCCTCAGCCTGGACCCCGGCGCCGATCGGGCGGCGGCGCAACCTGACGGGCTAGCCAGGTTCAGGCTGACCGACCGCGAGCGGGAGGTGCTGCTGCTAGTCGCGACCGGGCAGTCCAACTCGGAAATCGGCCAGGCCCTGTTCATCAGCGCCAAGACCGTTAGCGTGCACGTGTCCAGCATCCTCGCCAAGCTCGGCGTCGGCGGCCGGGTCGAGGCCGCAGCCGTGGTCCACCGGCTCGGTACCGCGCAGGGGTCGCGAGCGTAACGGCGGCGCCGACGATCGTGCCAGAAACCTGACCGCGGTGGCTAGGGCGGCGAGCCTGCCCGGCTGCGCTGTCTGAGGAGTGCCGGGCGCCAATCTGAGGCGCATGGTAGTGCAGTCCACCGATCCCGTGCCCGGCGTCTTAGCCGAAGCTGAAAGCAGGCCAGCGGCAGTACGGGAGACTAGATGAACGTCACGGATGCGCGCGACGGTGCGCAGAGCCGGCCCGGCCTGGACGCGCGGGTGGCGGCAAGCGGCCGGCGGCGCGGGCGGCATCGCCGGCCCTCCATTAGGCGGAGCGCTGCTGCCTGGCTCGCTGATGCACCTAGGCGCGCCAGGTCCCCGTGTACGACCTGGCCTCAGGTCGCCTGGCGCACCGCGATCTGCAGCGGTGCACTGCTGCTGCTGGCCGGCCTCGTCGGCGCACGGCACGGCGACAGTCGGCGCAGCTAGCTGGCCTGGTTGCGGCCTGGTGTTACCTGGCCGGCTGGCGGGCGCGCCGCACTTGCCGCTCGGACTCCACCGGCGTCGCCAGAATCCCGTCTGTCAGAGTCGTCAGCGCATCGGTGAAGGCAGCGCGCTGCGCGGACGGCAGGCTGCCGAGCACCTCGCCGTGGACCCGGTCGACGATCTTCCGGCCCTCCGACATAATCTTGCGGCCGGCGTCGGTTAGCGTGACCAGGCGGGCCCGGCGGTCGGCCGGGGCCGGCACTCGGATGGCGTAGCCGGCTGCCTCAAGTTCGTCGACGGTTACCACCATCGTGGTCTTGTCCAGGTCCACGAGCCCGGCCAGTTCGATCTGAGTCAGCTCGCCCGGTTCGGCATGCATGAGGACGCAGAACCCCCGTGGCGTCAGGCCGATCTCGGCCAGTGCCGCCGTCATGCGGGTGGTCAGCACGTAGCTGCTGTGAGCCAGCAGGAAGCTCAGGTCAGGAGCGTTGCGGGCCGGCGTTGTGGTAGCCATGTGTTCCAGCATACCCAGGTCGTCCAATTGGCAGATTATCTGCTTTCTTCCTACATGCCCGTACCCGGCCGGCCGACTCGACCGACCTCGGCTAGAGCTGGCCGACGCTGAGCACCTTGATGACCGCGACCCCGGCCTCGTCCGAGCCGGCCAGGTCGACAGCGGCGGAAAAGCCCCAGTCGTGGTCGCCTGCGGGGTCGTCGAAAATCTGCCGCACCACCCACTCGCCCTCGTCCGGCCGCTCTTCGATGATCAGCAACGCCGGCCCGCGGGCGTTAGCCCCGGTTTCGATCTCCGCGTGCTCCTCGAAATACGACTCAAGCGCATCCGCCCAGGCCGAGGCGTCCCAGCCGTCTTCGGCGTCCAGTTCCCCGAGTTCTTCCCAGCGCTGCAGCGCGGCGAGCTCGACCCGGCGGAACAGCGCGTTCCTGACCAGCACCCGGAAGGCGCGCTTGTTGCCGGTGAGAGCAGGAGGCCGGTCGAGGGCCAGGTGCTCGGCCTCCTCGACCGGGTTGCGCAGTTTCTCCCACTCATCGATCAGGCTGTGGTCCACCTGGCGCACCAGCTCGCCCAGCCACTCGATCAGATCGGCCAGCTCCTCGGTCCTGGCCTCTTCCGGCACCGTCTGCCGCATCGCCTTGTAGGCGTCGGCCAGGTACCGCAGCACCAGCCCCTCGGAACGCGCCAGTCCGTAGAACGTGATGAACTCGGCGAACGTCATCGCCCGCTCGTACAGGTCCCGTGCCACTGCCTTGGGCGACAGCTCGTGGTCGGCCACCCAGGGATGTCCGCGCTTGTAGATGTCGTAGGCCGCCTCGAGCAGATCGGCCTGCGGCTTGGGATGGGTGACGCCCTCGAGCAGTTCCATCCGCTCCTCGTACTCGATGCCCTCGGCCTTCATCGCCGCCACGGCCTCGCCGCGCGCCCTGAACTGCTGGGCGGCGAGCACCTGGCGCGGGTCCTCGAGGGTGGACTCGATCACCGAGAGCACGTCCAGCGGATATTCAGGCGCGGCCCGGTCGAGCAACTCGATCGCGGCCAGCGCGAGCGGGGACAGCGGCTGGTTCAGTGCGAAGTCCTCCTGCAGGTCGACGGTCAGCCGCACGCATCGGCCGTCGTCATCCGGCGTGTCGAGCCGCTCCACCACCCCGCCGGCCAGCAGGGCGCGATAGATGGCGACCGCGTGGTGGATGTTCCTGCGCTGGGCCGCCCGGTCCTCGTCATTCTCCCTGAGCAGGTGCTTCATCGCCGTGAACGCGTTGCCCCGGCGGCTGATCACATTCAGCAGCATCGCGTGGGTCACCGCGAAGCTCGACCGCAGCGGCTCTGGCTCGGCCGCGACCAGGCGGTCGAACGTGGGCTGGCCCCAGGACACCATGCCCTCGGGGGGCCGGCGCCGCACGACCTTACGCCGCTTCTTCGGATCGTCGCCCGCCTTGGCCAGCGCCCGCTCGTTCTCGATCACGTGCTCGGGCGCCTGGACCACGACCCGCCCCATGGTGTCGAACCCGGCCCGGCCGGCCCGTCCGGCGATCTGATGGAACTCGCGCGCCGTGAGCAGGCGGTTGCGCGATCCGTCGTACTTCGACAGCGCGGTGAACAGCACGGTGCGGATGGGCATGTTGATGCCGACGCCGAGCGTGTCGGTTCCGCAGATGACCTTCAGCAGGCCCGCCTGCGCCAGCGTCTCGACTAGCCGCCGGTACTTCGGCAACATGCCCGCGTGGTGCACGCCAATACCGTGCCTGACCAGCCGGGACAGGGTCCTCCCGAAGCCAGCCGAGAACCGGAACCGGCCGATCAGTTCGGCGATGGCGTCCTTCTCCGCGCGCGAGCACACGTTAACGCTCATGAGCGCCTGCGCCTGCTCGATCGCCGCCGCCTGAGTGAAGTGCACGATGTAGATCGGCGCCTCATGGGTTGCCAGCAGGTCGGCCACTGTCTCGTGCAGTGGTGTCATAGCGAATGAGAAAGACAGGGGAACGGGGCGCTCCGCCGAACTGATCACCGCGGTTGGGCGGTTGGTCCGCCTGGACAGATCGCGCTCGAACCGGCTCACGTCGCCTAGCGTGGCCGACATCAACACGAACTGTGCCTGCGGCAGTTCGATGAGCGGCACCTGCCACGCCCAGCCGCGGTCCGGATCGGAGTAGTAGTGGAACTCGTCCATGATGACCTGGCCGACGTCGGCCGCCGTGCCCTCGCGCAGGGCCAGGTTGGCCAGCACCTCGGCGGTGCAGCAGATGATCTGGGCTGAGCCGTTCACCGTGCCGTCCCCCGTCATCATGCCGACCTCTTCGGGTGAGAAAATGTCGCACAGGGCGAAGAACTTCTCCGACACCAGCGCCTTGATCGGCGCGGTGTAGAAGGTCCGGTCATCACGAGCCAGCGCGGTGAAGTGCGCGCCGGTGGCGACGAGGCTCTTGCCTGACCCAGTCGGCGTCGACAAGATCACGTTTGAGCCGGAGACGACCTCGATCATCGCCTCCTCCTGGTGCGGATACAGGATGAAGCCCTGCTCCGCGGCCCAGTCGGCGAAGGCGCTGAACACGGCGTCCGGTTCGGCATCGTCGGGCAGCCGCTCGGTAAGAGTAAGAGTCATGGTCCGTATATCGTGTCAGGCTTCCTGGCTCGCCTGACCTCCGCTGCTCTTCGCCTGGCCGGCTAGCCGTGAGCACTGCCGAATGTTAATATCAATTACATTGTAAGTGACTGTTACATCGGTACCAGCCAACAGGGAACGGGTGGATGCGATGAGCAAAGGGCGCTGGACCGCGGCGGATGTGCCGGACCTGACCGGGCGAACGGCGGTGGTCACCGGAGCAAACGCGGGCATCGGATTCGAGACCGCGCAGGTGCTGGCCGGCCGCGGCGCGCTGGTCGTGCTGGCCTGCCGCAACTTTGGCAAGGCCCGGCAGGCGGCCGACCGCATCCGCGCGGCGCACCGCGAGGCCCATACCGCGGTCGTGCGCCTCGACCTGGCCTCGCTCGCGTCGGTTCGCGAGGCCGCCGAGGAGATCGGGGCAACGTATCCGCACATCGACTTGCTCATCAACAACGCGGGCGTGATGGAGTTGCCCTACGAGCGGACCGAGGATGGGTTCGAGCTGACCTTCGGCACCAACCACCTCGGTCACTTCGCGCTCACCGGGCTGGTGCTTGACCGGCTCACCGCCACCCCCGGCTCGCGGGTCGTCACGATGAGCAGCGTGGGTCACGAGCCTGGCGTGATGAACTTCGACGATCTCCAGTCCGAGCGCGGCTACAAGCCGAACGAGGCGTATTACCAGTCGAAGCTGGCGAACCTGCTGTTTACCTACGAACTGGACCGCCGGCTGCGGGCGGCGGACGCGCCGACGCAGGCGCTCGGCGCGCACCCAGGGGTCGTTTACACCGACTTGTTCCGGACGCGATCGAGACTGGACAAGGCGTTGCTCAGCCCGTGGATGCGCCCGATCAACTTCTGGGCGGTGCAGAACGTGCACAAGGGCGCGCTGCCCATGCTGCGGGCCGCCACGGACCCGGCCGCAAGCGGCGGCGAGTACTACGGGCCGCATCGCAAGCACGGCACCGGCTATCCGGTCGCCGTGAAGTCCAGCCCGCGGTCGCACGACGTGGCGGACCAGGCCCGGCTTTGGGACATATCCGAGCAGCTGACGGGCGTCCGATACGCCGTCACGATGCCGCCGGTCCTACCCTGAGGTCCATGCCCGCCACCGCCAAGGATGGCCGTTACCACCACGGCGATCTCCGCGCCGCGCTGATCGACGCCGCGATCGACGTGATCGGCGAACGGGGAGTGCGCGGGTTCTCGATGGCGGAGGCGAGCCGCCGCCTCGGCGTGACCACCGCGGCTCCTTACCGGCACTTCGCGGACCGGGACGAACTGCTCGCCGAAGTCGGCGTGCGCGCGCTGCGGATCTTCGCGACCATGGTCACGGCCGAGGCCGCGCACGCGCAGACCCCGGAACAGCGGCTGGCCGCGATGGCCCGCGCCTACGTGCGGTTCGCCGCGGAACAGCGGTCGTTGTTCGACGCGCTGTTCATCTCGGGCCTAGACAAGAGCCGGTTTCCCGAGCTCACCCGCGCCTGGGAGCCGGTCGACGAGATGCTGCTGGTGGTGGACGAGATCTGCGAGGGCGATGCGGACGCGGCCAAGGCGCTCGCGGACGCGGTCGAGGCGACCGCGCACGGTCACGCCGCGCTGCTGCGAGACGGCGACTACGGCGAAGGTCCCGAGGCAGTCCTGGCCGCCGCCGACATGGCCGCCAGCGCCACGCTCGCGCTCATCGCCGGCCGCCGCGCGCTGCGCCGGCCGGGCCAGTAGCCCGGCGTTCTGGTCATCTGTCGGGGTCGTTGCGGTACCGCCGTCCGGTCGTCTGGGGCGGCTTCTCATGCCGGAACCGCGCTGAGTACAGCCGGGCGTCCAGCACCCTGAACAGCCGGATGTACCGTCCCTCGAGGATCAGGAGTGTGATCACCGTGCCGACGACCGCGACTAGCAGCTAATCAGGGCGAAGACCCGCTCGCCTGCGCCTGCGCGACGCAGGTCACGCTCGAATCCGATGGCATAGGTGAGCCCGGCAGCTGCGAGCACATGGAGCATGTCGACGGTCTCAGTCGCCAACACGTTTCCCCCACCCACGCCAAGCGGTCCCCAGGACCGCCGCCCCATAGACGCAGGGTAGCTGTACGCACCGGCGGCCGGTGACTACGGCCCACCGACGCGACTGCGAGCGGGGTGCTACGCGGACGGGGCCTGGGCGGCGTCATCGGTGGCGCTGGCCAGCTTGGCGCGGACTTCCTCGGCGTCGGGGTGCCGGAAGTCCTCGAGGATGGTCAGCGCCTGCTGCCAGGCCTCCTTGGCCCTGGCCAGGTCGCCACCGGCCTGGCGGGTATCACCAACGTGCGTCAGGATCGCCGCTTCGGTGAACCGGTCGCCGGTATCCCTGACGATGCTCAGGCCGCGCTGATAGCAGGCGAGGGCTTCGGCAAGGTTGCCCAGGTGGTGCTCGGCGTAGCCCAGGCTGTCCCAGGCGTATCCCTCAGTCCTGCGGTTGTCGGCTTCGGCGCACAGGGCAATTGATCGCTGGCAGAACGCGCGGGCCTGCTGGTAGTCGCCGAGCAGGACGTGCCCCCAGCCGACATTGTTGAGGGTGTCCGCCTCTGACCTCTTGTCGCCGATGGCCTGGTACAGGAGCAGCGCTTGCTCGGCGTGCGCAAGCGCATCGCCGTAGCGCCCCTGCTGCTCGTCGAGCATGCCGAGGTTCTGCCGGATTCTGGCTTCCCCACGGCGGTCGCCTAGCCGCTGATACAGCCTGAGGCTGCGGGCGTAGAGCCGGCGAGCCTGTTCATAGTCGCCAAGGTCGGTGCAGGCCATTGCCAGGAGACGGCCGCACAGGGCCTGCCCGGCGGCATCACCCAGGCGCGTCGCGGCGGCGAGCGCCGTGCGCTGGGTCGCGGCCCAGTCCTGCCAGTGCCCGCGGATTTGCAGGAAGGCGGTCACGGCCCAGGGGAGCTGCCAGGCGTGGCTGTCGAACCCGCTTCCGGCGGCGAGGCTGATGGCGGCGAGCAGAACCCGATGCTCGGCCTCGAACCAGGCCAGGGCCTGCGGGTAGTCGGCAGGCCGCCCAGCGTCCGCGCCTGGCCTGGGCCGGGCGAGGACCACCTGTTCCCTGGCTGGGTTGAGCAGCAGACTCGCATGGGCGGCGGTGTGCAGGTAGTAATCGAGCATCCGGCCGATCGCGGCGTCGCGGTCGTCCTGGCTGTCGGTCCCGCGGGACTGCTCGGCGGCGTAGGCACGCAGCAGGTCATGGAAGGCATACCGGCTTGGCACATGCTCGCCGATCAGGTGCGCGCGGGCCAGCTCGCCCAGCAGCCGGCGCGCCTGCGGCTGGCTGGCGCCGGTGAGGCTGGCCACGGCGGCCACGGAGATGTCCGGACCGGGGTGCAAGCCCAGCAGCCGGAACATCCGTGCCGCCTCGCTGCCGAGCTGCTGATAGGACCAGGAGAACACCGCCCGCACGCTCGTGGCCGGATCACCGCCATCCAGGGCATCCAGGCGGCCCGCCGACTCAGCCAGCTCGCCGGCCAGGGCGGCAAGCGGGAAGCCGGGCCGCACGGCGGCTCGGGCCGCGGCGACCGCCAGCGCGAGCGGCAGGCATG
>JASHOL010000209.1 GCA_030041135.1 Streptosporangiaceae bacterium
CGAGTGTAAGGGCTGTTAACCCCACGCACACCTTGCCGAACCGCTTCACCGCGGCCTCCCTGCATGAATTCGGCGACATCAGCGCGCCCCGCGCCCGCTGACTGGCGACGATAACTGGGTATGCGTGGCCCAGGCGATAGCAGAGTGCCGCAAGATCGCGGCAGGTATCAAGAGATGAATCAAGAAATCTGTATTACGCCCGACATTGGACGATTACCCGGATCGTCCAATGTCACTGTGGCTGACTGCTATCCAGGTAACGGGTGTCGCGTAGGGTCAGTCTCATGTGCCGCAGCATCAAGACGCTCCGCGAGCCGTACACCGAGCACGTGACCGACGCCGACGTTCGCGCCGCCGCCCTCCAGTACGTAAGGAAGGTCAGTGGGTTCCGCACCCCGGCCGGCCACAACGCGCAGGCGTTCGAGCAGGCGGTCGCGACGATCGCCGACGCCACCCAGGATCTCCTTGACCAGCTCGAGGTGCGCGGCCAGCGGGCTGCATCATTGGGTTCCTGACCAACCAGGCGCGGCGACGTACCATTCGTGCCGCTGTCGCCTGCTGCCATCCGACCGCACCTGGGAGAAGCGATGCCGAGCGACTGGAACACGGGGGTCATCGAGGAGTTTCGCGCGAACGGCGGCAAGGTAGCCGGCCCGTTCGACGGAGCGCTGCTGCTGCTACTGCACACGACCGGGGCGAGGACCGGCCAGGAGCACGTGACCCCGGTCATGTACCGGCCGGTGGGCGACGGCTACGCGGTCTTCGCCTCCAAGGCCGGGGCGCCCAGCAATCCTGACTGGTATCACAACCTGGTGGCCAACCCTTCGTGCCTGGCCGAGATCGGGACGCAGACGGTCCCGCTGACCGCGCGGGTCGCGGGCGGCGAGGAGCGCGACCGGATATGGACCGCGCATAAGAGCGCGAATCCGGGTTTCGCCGAGTACGAGAAGAAGACGACGAGGCAGATCCCGGTGGTCATTCTCGAGCCGGCCGGCTGATCCCGGCCGCGGTCAGCGCGCGGGCAGGAGCGCCACCTCGGCCCGCTGCAGCAGCCCGGTCGCGCCCGCGATCTCGACGGCCAGGCTGACGCGGCCGGCCGGCCCGGTCAGCTCGACGGTCACCGCGCTCGCGCCGTCGCCGGCCAGGCACGCGCTGAGTTCGCATGGGCCGGCCCAGGCCCACGCAATCCGCAGCTGGCGGAGCACCTGGTCCTGGCTAACCGTCGCGAGCAGCCCGGCCGGCCAGTCCGGCCCGCCCGCGGTGCCCAGCACGCCGACCAGCGACAGCAGCGCGTTGTCCAGGGCCGAGCCCCCGGCCGGCGGGATCGCCAGGATCAGCTGCTGCACCAGCGGCTCGCGCAGCGGCGCGAGCCGGATCGTCACGCTTGCCGTGCCGCCCTCGCCGGTCAGCCACCAGCGGCAGTGCGCCGGCGAGTCGAACTCGGCAGGCCGGAGCGGATCCGGCGCGAACGTGCCGATCCGCTCCCGCAGCAGCGCCGCGTCCGCGCGGCGCTGGGAGAGCGGGCGGTCCTGGTCGACGTTGGCGGTGAAGAGCCTGGCCGCGGTCTCGTCCTGCCAGTCCTGCAGAAGGTCATTGACCGCGTCCCTAGCTGCGAGCGTCTCCGGCCACGGGTGTCCGGGGGCGGGCACCGGCCCGCTCTGCCGGTAGCCGGCCGACCCCAGGGCACGCGCCGACTCCGTCTGCAGCAGCCCGCCCAGCATCTCGCCCGCCAGCGCCCCGGCCCTGGCATAGGTGCTGTTCGCCAGCACGATCGCGCCGAGCCCGGTAGCCGGGTGCCAGCGCATCTGACTGCCGTAGCCGGGATAGCCGCCGCTGTGCTGGATGATCGTGCCGAACTCCCGGTCCTCCACGGCGAACAGCCCGAAGCCGTAGCTCCACGACGCCGGCCCGGAGAACCGGACCGCGGCGGCGTCGGCTCCGTCGAGGATCGCCACCTGGGCCAACTGCATTTCCCGTCGGCTGGCGCGGCTCAGCGGATGCCCGTCCTGGCCGGCGCCCAGCGGGCCGGCCGGAAATGCGCCCGCGAACCCGCCGACCCAGCGAGCCAGGTCGGCGACGCAGCTGAACACGCCGCCCATCGGCGCGAACGCCCCCGACGGGTCGGGTTCTACCTCCTGCCAGCCGGCGCCGTCGCGCCGGTACCCGCGGGCCAGCTCGGCGGCGTTGAACTCCGCCGCCTCGAACCCGGTGCGATCCATCTGCAGCGGGCCGAGCAGCCGGTCTCTGATCGCGGACTCGTAACGGCCACCGGTGACCGCCGTGATGACCCGGCCGAGGATCGCATAGCCGAGGTTGGAGTACTCGAACCGGGTGCCGGGAACCCACGCGGCCCGGATTTCGCCGTCGCGCAGCAGCCGGTCGAACTCGTCAAGCGGGAGCCCCTGCTGCCGGTCACCCCATGGGTCGTCGGTCGGAAATCCCCCGGTCATCGTCAGCAGTTGCCTGATCGTGACCGGCGGGCTGTCGGGAGCGGCTGACCGCACCCCGGCGACCTCGGGCGCGTACCGCTCGGCCGGGTCGTCAAGCGCGAGCACGCCGACGTCGCGCAGCAGCATGATCAGCGACGCGGTGAAGCTCTTCGTCATCGACGCGATCCGGAAGACCGTGCCGGCGTCGGGCACCGGCCCGCCGGCAAAGGCCTCCCCGGCCCCGCCCGAGTGCACGAGCTCGCCGCCGACCACGATGCCGTAGGCCAGTCCCGGCTGGCCGCCGCGAGCGGCGAACCTGGCTGCGCTCTGGTCGACGGCTTCCCACGGCGCATCACCGGCTCGCCGCTCCGTCGGCAGATCACCCGGCTCGCTCATGCGCAGACCTCACCTTCGCGGTCCTGACCGACTCACGCGACCTTATCCGCCCGCGCTGGCGGGAGCGGTCACCCGGCGGGCACAGCGAGTGCCGCCTCCTGCGTCACGTCCTCGTCGGAGAGGTCGAGCAGCCGGCAGCCGACCCTGATCTCGAACCGGGCCTGGGCCGGTGACGCCACGCCGGCCAGCCACCGGCGGGTGGCGGTGCCGAAGATGGCCAGCACCACCGGCAGCAATTGCCGCTGCTGCTGGCTGATCGGCTCGCCCGCGCCGGCCACGTGCTCGAGCATCTGCATGTGCAGGTGCTCGGTGCGCTCGATGATCTCGCTGTAGCTGCGGCTGGTCTCGCTGATGACCCGGACCAGGGCCGCGGTCAGCCTCGGTTCGCGCTGCTGGGCGCGGAACTCGCGCAGCAGGTGCCCGGTGACCCGCTCGCGGGCAGTCGCACCCGGCGCGGTCCGCCCGGTCACCTTGGCGAGCGCGGCCGAGTACCGGCTCAGCAAGATCGCCAGCAGCACGTGGTCCTTGGCTGGGAAGTACCGGTACAGCGTCGCAACCGAGACCCCGGCTCGCTGGGACAGCTCCTTCATCTGGAGCGCGTCCTCGCCCCCGGCCTCGAGCATGGCGGTGGCTGCGACCAGGATCCGGTCGTGCCTGCCGTGTTGCGCGGCAGTCGACGGAATGGCCGGCCCTGCCTGTGGCACCGCTGATGGCTCGCTTTCTGGAATTCGTTCTGTTTTTGCTTTCCCGTTCCCTTGACCGACTCGCCGCCGGCCGGCCAGGCCCTAGATGCCGAGCGACTCCGCCAGCCGGTCAAGCTGCTCGCCTGGCCCGCCGAAGAGAACCTTGTTCGACAGCCCGTTCTTGTAGTACAGGTGCGCGTCGTGTTCCCAGGTGAAGCCGATTCCGCCGTGCAGGTGCACGGCGTCGACCGAGGCCTCGGCGTAGGCGCCGGAGAGCAGCACCCGCGCCACCGAGGCCGCCAGGCCGAACCGGCCGGGCTCCTCGTCACCAGCCCTAGCGGCGTCGCGGAGCGCGGCGTAGCCAAGCTCCCAGGACTTCTCCATGTCCGCGAGCCGGTGCTTCACCGCCTGAAACGCTCCGATCGGCTGCCCGAACGCCACCCGGATCTTGGCGTATCCGGCGGTCATGTCGAGAATTGCCTTCATCGCCCCCGCCGACTCCGACGCCAGCGCCAGGTTCGCGACATCCTGCGCCGCCCCGAGAGCCGCGACCGCATCGCCGGCCAGCTGCCTGGCTGGCGTGTCGCGGAAACTGATCCGGGCGAGCGAACGGCTGTGGTCGACGGCCGTGAGGCGGGTCGCGGTCAGCCCGTCGGCGCCCGCGTCGACCAGATACAGCCCGGTGACCCCGTCGGACTCGGCCGGGACCACGAGCACGCTCGCCTCCGCGCCGTTCAGCACCGGCGACACGGTGCCGGTCAGGGTTGGCCCGACGACCGCGCCCGAGGCAGCCACCTGGCCGCCCGCGCTGCTAGCAAGGGCCAGCGTCGCGATGAGCTCGCCCCCGGCGATCTTCGGTAGCAGGTCGCCGTTCGCTTCGTCGTCCTCGAGCGTGAGGAGAGTCTCGGCGGCGAGCACGCATGCCAGCAGCGGCGAGGCGACCAGACCGGCGCCGAGTTCGGTCAGCGCAACCGATAGCGCCGAGTAGCCAGCTCCGGCCCCGCCGTAAGACTCTGGTATCGACAGGCCGGCCAGGCCGAGCTGGGCCGTCATCTGCTTCCACACGTCGGTGTCGTATGGCTCGCCAGAGGCGATCAGCTGGCGCAGCGAGGTCAGCGGGCTGCGGTCGGCCACGAACCTGTGCACCGAGTCGGCGAGCGCCTGCTCTTCGTCGGTCAGTATCAGTGCCATCGGGACTCCTCGGTGCTGTGGGCCGGGCCGGGCTTGCCTGCCGGATCGCTCACGTCTGGCGCTGCGTGCCGACGCGCAGCTGGTTGAACGGCGTCGCCCGGTCGACTCCCGGGTCCTTGGCCAGGCCGAGCACGCGCTCGCCGATGATGTTCCGCTGGATCTCGCTGGTGCCGCCGGCGATCGCGCTGCCCGGCGCGGCGATGATCGAGGTCGTCACCGCCTGCAGTTCCTCTGAGTCGAAGCCGGCGATCTGGTCGCCGAGAACGTCCGCGGCCACGTTACCGGCGAACCTGGCCAGCTCCGAGCCGGCCAGCTTGGCCACCGAGCCGCGGGCGCCAGGCATCCGGCCCGCCTGCACCTCCTGCCGTAGCAGCAGCGCGAATAGCTGCATCGCCTTGCTCCTGGCGTACAGCTCGGCCAGCTCACGGCGCACGCCCTGGTCACTGGTCCGGCCGAGCCCGGCGGCCAGGTCCCGCAGCGAGTCGTAGGCCAGCGGGTTCGTGCGGGACGAGCCCATAGTGCCGATCGCGATCCGCTCGTGCCGCAGCATGACGACGGCCGCGGCCCAGCCCTTGTTCTCCTCGCCGATCAGCGCGTCCGCGGGCATCCGCACGGCGTCGAAGTAGACCTCGTTGAACGGGGAGTGGCCGGTGGCCATCTTCAGCGGCCTGACCGTGACGCCGGGCGCGTGCATGTCGACGATGAACATGCTGATGCCCTCGTGCTTGGGCTTGGCCGGGTCGGTCCTGGCCAGGATCGCCCCGTAGTCGCTGAACTGGGCGCCGGACGTCCACACCTTCTGCCCGGTCATCACCCACTCGTCGCCATCGCGGACGGCGCTCGTCTGCAGGCTGGCGACGTCGGAGCCGGCGCCGGGTTCGGAGAATAGCTGGCACCAGATTTCCTCGCCGCGCAGCATCTTCGGCAGGTACCGCTTCTTCTGCTGCTCCGACCCGACCTCCAGGATCGTGTTGCCTGGCATCGACAGGCCGATGAAGAACGCGCCAGTCGGCAGGTCGTAGTCGCGCGACTCCTGGCTCCAGATGATCTGCTCGGCGGCCGTCAGGCCCTGGCCGCCGTACTCCTTCGGCCAGGTGATCCCGGCGAAACCGGCGTCATACAGCTTGGCCTGGAACGCCTTCTGCTCGGCCAGCACGGCCGCCTGACCCCTGGTCCCGGCCCCCTCCTCAGCCGACCCTCCCTCAGCCGACACTGGCTCGTCATCGGACGCCCGGCGCGGCGCGTTGGCCGCCAGCCAGGCCCGCGCCCGCGCCCGAAAGTCCTCGCTCATCGGCGCACCCTCTCCTCGATCGCCGTCCGGGGTCCGCGTCCCCCGTGGCTACTGCGGTCAGGACTCCCCCGGCCCGGCCAGAAAACTGAAATCAGTTATACTTCTTGCCTGGATCCGAGCGAAACACGGGGCCAGATCCCATGTCAACCTAGAGCGTAAGGATCCACCCGAAATCGCGAGCTCGCCCCCCGTGCGGCGACACCGTGCGGCGACACCGTGCGCGAAGGGACCAACAGATGCAGGTGACCGGGACGCTGCAGCGCGACGCGTGGCAGCGGGCCGAGTTCCCGCCGGTCGAGAACGTGGCGCCCGGCGTCTGGTCGGTGCCGGTCCCGATTATCGGTAATCCGCTGCGGTATGTGCTCAGCTACCTGATCGAGCACGATGACGGGTTCGTCATGATCGATCCCGGCTGGAACCACCCCGACAGCTGGCAGGCGCTTACCGGCGGGCTGGCACAGTGCGAGATCCCCCTGAGCGCGGTCACCGCGGTGCTGGTCACGCACGTGCACCCGGACCACCACGGCCAGTCGGGGCAGGTCCGCGAGCACTCGGGCGCATGGGTCGGCATGCACCCGGCCGAGGACGCGTTCCTGGAGCGGCGTGGCAACCAGGGCCTCATGCGCGACGGCATCCAGACGTACCTGCGCTGGTGCGGCGCCCCGCCCAGCCATCGGGAGGAGCTGATAGCCAGCAGGCAGCACGTCGGGCAGATGGCCCCGATGGTGCGCGCGGAGCGGCTGATCGAGCACGGAGACCTGGTCGACGTGCCAGGGCTGCGCCTGCGGGCGGTGTGGACCCCTGGGCACACCCCCGGTCACCTGTGCTTCCACGACGAGACCCGCGACCTCCTGCTGACCGGCGACCACATCCTGCCGCGGATCACGCCGAACATCTCCTTCTACGACATGGCGTCCAACCCGCTCGACGACTACCTGGGCTCGCTGGCCAAACTGCACGGACTCCAGCCCCGCGAGGTGCTGCCCGCGCATGAGTACCGGTTTACCGACCTCGACTCCCGGCTGGACGACCTGACCGAGCACCACCGCGAACGGCTGGCCGAGACACTGGACATCGTCGCCAGGAACGGTGGCGGGCTGACCGCCTGGCAGATCGCGAACGGCGTGACCTGGTCGCGGGCCTGGGCCGATCTGGCGTCGTTCCAGCGGCAGGCCGCAATCGGCGAGGTGCTCTCGCACCTGCTCCAACTCCAGGCGCGTGGCCTGGTCACCGAGGCCGACGTCGACGGCGTCGGCCTGTGGGCAGCCCCGGCCGCGTGATCCCGGCCGGGGCATGCTAAGCGCATGACTGCGATCGACATCAGGGCCGGTGACGTCACGCTGCGGTACGAGACGGACGCCGATGGCCGGCTTAGGCAGATCGGGTTCCGGCCCGTGGCGGCGGACGGCGCCGGCGTGGAGCGCGCCTCGTTCCCGCCCGAAGCATTTCCGCTTGCCTACCCCGCCTGGGGCGAGGAAACGGGCGCGACGCCGGCGCTGCGCGTTCTGAACCACGACGGCCGCGCCGGGTGCTATCTCACGCTTGACGGATATGAGCGGAACGAAGCCGGGCACCGGATCACGCTCACCGACGAGCTGGCCGCGCTCGAGGTGACGCTGTGCCTGCGCACCTGGGCTGAAGAGCAGGTGATCGAGCAGTGGACCGAGATCCGCCACCACCAGCCCGGCCCGGTAACCGTGGGCGAGGTCGCCGCGGCGGCGCCGGTCGTGTACGCGCCTGACCCGTGGCTGACCAGGTACGCGGGCGACTGGGCCAGCGAGTGGCTGCCCGTGACCGGCCAGCTGCCACTTGGCGCCTGCGCCGTCGAGTCGTTCGGGGCCGTGCGGCCGCATCTGCAGGCGGCGCCGTTCTTCCTGCTCGCGCCGGACGGCCGGGCCGCCGAGACCGAGGGCAGCGTGCTGGCCGGCGCGCTGGCGTGGGGCGGCGGCGTCAGGCTCGCATTCGGGCGGCGTGCCCGCCAGCCTGACCTGGTCAGGCTCTGGTGCGGGGCCAACCCGGCCATGGGCGGTTACCGGCTCGACCCTGGAGTCCTGTTCACCACCCCGCGCATGATCTGGGCCTGGTCAGATGAGGGCGGCCGGCCGCTCACGCACCGGTTGCACCGGTGGGTGCGCACGCACGCCGTGCGCGACGGCCAGCGGATCCGTGCCACCGTGTTCAACACGTGGGAGGCGGCCGGCTTCGACTTCGACCAGGCCCGCCTCACCGCGATGATGGCCGACGCGGCCGACCTCGGCGCGGAGTTGTTCCTGCTCGACGACGGGTGGTTCGGCACCGAGTTCCCGCGCGACGACGACGACGCCGGGCTCGGCGACTGGCAGCCCGACCCGGCCAAGCTGCCCGACGGGATCGTCGGGCTGACCGGCGCGGCGGGCCGGCACGGGCTGCGGTTCGGCTTGTGGATCGAGCCGGAGATGGTGAACCCGTCGTCCCAGCTGTACGGCGAGCACCCCGGATGGGTGACGGGCGAGCCGGGCCGGCCGCGGCGCGAGGAGCGCAATCAGCTCGTACTCGACCTGTGCCAGCCCGACGTGCGCGCGTTCGTGACCGGGGTCGTCGACTTCGTGCTGACCGGCAATCCCGGCGTCAGCTACCTGAAGTGGGACGCTAACCGCGACATCTTTGAGCCGGGATCGAGCGCGCTCGCGGCCGGCCGCCAGTCGAACCTGTGGATCGATACAGTCCTGGCCCGCTGGCAGGTCATGGCCGAGATCGCCGCGGGCAGCCCGGACACGGAGATGATGCTGTGCGCGTCCGGCGGCGGACGTACCGACCTCGGCACGCTGCGCTGGTTTCACGAGGTGTGGTTGTCGGACAATACCGACGCCGTGGCCAGGCTGAAGATGCAGTGGGAGGCCTCGCGGTTCCTGCCGCCGCAGGTCATCGGCGCGCACGTGACCAGATGGGGTGACCAGGACCTCGCGTTCGCGTGCGCGGTGGCGATGAGCGCCAGGTTCGGCTTCGACCTGGACCCGGCGACGCTCGACCACACCGAGCGTCTGGCCTGCCAGCGGGCTGCCGCGATCTACCGCGAGGTCAGGGACCTGGTCCAGCTAGGCGACATGTTCCGGCTCATCGCACCCGACGCCGGGCGGGCCGCGCTTGGCTTCGCCGATACCGGCCGGCGCAGGTACGTGGTCTTCGGCTACCAGCTCGCCGACGCGGGACCATCAGGCCCGACCGGCACGGGCGGCCCGGCCAGTACGGCCTGCCCGGTGGCCGGCGTGCGCCCCGACTCTGCGTACCGGGTAAGGGAACTCAGCCTGGCCGGCGATGACCGCGACCACGGTGTCCTGGCCGGCAGCTCGCTCCTCACCGAGGGCTTGGCGTGGCCGCTGACGGCGGCGCGAACAGCAGCGATCTGGTTGCTGGAGGCCGAGGACTAAGCAGTGGATCGGCGATGGCCGGGCGCAGGACATCCGTTCGGGCCCGGCCAGGCCGACCCCAGGCGACAGCGCAATTTCGTGGCGCACGGCCGGTGCAGGACCGCGGTCGTGACCGCAGTCGTGACCGCGCCAGGCCCGGCTCCAGCGCTGCGGCTAGGAGTCCCGGTCGGGCCGTCCGTATTGCTGCCCGCCGAACTGATCCTGCTGGCCGAACTGATCCTGCTGCACTGGCTGACCGCCTGACTCCCTGCCCATGCCCGGCTGGCCGCCCATCCCGGACTGACCGGCGTAGTCGTAGCGC
>JASHOL010000210.1 GCA_030041135.1 Streptosporangiaceae bacterium
TCCCAGCGGATGACCGTTGAGCGCCGCCATCGAGGAGGTGTTGACGATGTGGGCCTCGTCTTGCTGAAGCAGTATCGGCAGGAAGGTACGGCAGCCATGGATCACGCCCCAGAGGTCGACGCCGAGGACCCAGTCCCAGACCTCGAGCGCGGTATCGGCGAAGTCCGTGCCGGCCCCGACTCCCGCGTTGTTGCACAGCACGTGCATGCGGCCGAACTCTTCCAGCGCGCGGTCGGCCAGTGCCTGGACGTCGGCAGCGCTGGCCAGCCAGGTCCCTCACCGGGTCACCCGGCCGAGTGTGCCGATGCCTGGCCGCGCGGGATCACCGGGAGGGTGATGTACGACGGGTGCTCCTTGTCGTGCCAGACCGCCTGCTGGGCGACGACGAAGTCGTCCTCGGTCGCGGTCGCGCTGCGCGCTCCGTTCCCTGGATTGCGGTCGAAGCACGGGAAGTTTGAGCTCGCGATATCGACCCGGACACGGTGGCCCGCCTTGAAGACCTGGCTCGTCGCGATGAGGTCGATCGTGTACTCGGTCACCTCCCCTGCAGTGACCGGAACCGCCCGCTGGCTGCCGCGCCGGTAACGCGCCCGCACGATGCCGTCGGTCACGCCGAGCGCGCGGCCATCCGGCCAGACGTCAACCAGCCTGGCGGTGAAGTCGGTGTCGGCCGCGGACGTGGCCGCGTGCAGCGTCACGGTCACCGGACCGGTCGCCTCAAGATCGGCGGGCAGCACCTGACTGGTGAACGACAGCACGTCAGAACGGGACTCGACGTCGCGCTGGTCCCGCGGGCCCGGCAGCCAGGAGACGCCGCCGGCCTCGCCCGCCAGCAGCGTCGGGCCGCCGACCGTGGGCACCGGGTCGCGCGGGTCATGGGTGTAGCGGGAGGGAGTGGCGGCGGCGGCCGGCGGGGACGGTGACAGCGAACCGTCGCCGTGGAGGTACCAGGGCGTCCACAGCGTGCGCGCCAGCGGCCACTCGTCCTCCTCGCGCCAGACGTTGTCGCCCATTACGAACAGCCTCACCCGCGGACCCGGCGGCTCTTGCCGGTCCGGGCGGACGGCGCTGCGCAAGAAGCCGAGTTGCAGCTGCTCGAGCTGGATCGCCTGCTCCGATGCCGTCAGCCCGAAATGCAGCTCGCCCGCGACCCCGGTCCGGTCGGCGTGCGTCCACGGGCCCACGATCAGGCGCTGGCTGCGCCGGGCGTACTCCGTCGCGGCACTCTGGCACAGGGTGGCGAAGTTGTCGAGCGTCCCGCCGAGGAACAGGTCAAACCAGCCCCCGACGTGCAGCGCCGCCGCCGTCACCCGATCGCGGCGGCCGGAGTAGCTGAGGCCGGACCAGTACCGATCCCGGTCCTCGTGCTCCAGCCAGCGCCGCCAGCTCGGCAGGATGTGGCTCACGGCCGGAACGCTCGCCAGCGGCAGGTATGCATAGCCAGCCCGCGGACTGGCCATCAGCCGCACTAGCGCGGCCATATCCGCGCCGACATCCTGCCCTCCGGCTGCCCGGTAGGCCAGCTCCTGACCGGATTTGAGGAGGTGCCAACCCAAGACCTGGCCAAGCTGGAAGGCGCCCTGCCGGTAGGCCAGCCCCCAGTGGTAGTCGGCCGGCGTCACGATCGGCACCATGGCCTTGAGCGCGGCGGGCGCATGCGTCGCGGCCGCGAACTGCACCATGCCGAGGTACGAGGGACCGGACATCGCGACGTTGCCATCGCACCACGGCTGCCTCGCACACCACTCGATCGTGTCGACCCCGTCGGCGGCCTCGTTCTCGAACGTCACGAACTCCCCGTCGGAGGTGCCCGTGCCGCGGCAGTGCTGCAGCACGACCGCGAACCCGGCGTCGATCGCCGGGATCACCGGCGCCGCCGCGCGCAGCATCTGCTCCCCGTACGGAGTGCGCATCAGCAGCACGGGAAACGGGCCGCCCTCGGCCCGGCGGTAAAGATCGGCCCGCAGCAACGTCCCGTCGCGCATCTCGACCGCGGTGTTGTGTTCGGCCAGCACCGACGTTGCTGGCATATCGAGCTTGGCCAACTGCTTGCTCCCTGACGTCGCGCTGCCCGGTCAGCCCTGAAGTTCTCGCGCGCCGGGCATGACCTCCTTGGCGAACAGTTCCAGGCTCTGCTCGGCCTGGTCGTACGGCATGCCCCCGAAGCTGGGCAGCACGGTGAGCTCGTAACTGCCCAGGACATCGCCGATGTCCACGATCTTGCCGAGGATCTGGTCAGGCGTGCCGATCAGCGCGCACGCCGCATAGTTGTCCGCGGCCGCGCCGACGCCGATCTCCCTGAACACCCGCGCGATCTCGTCGTAACGCTGGTAGCCCTCGGTCCGGGCGAAGTGCTCGCCGGTGAACTCGTAGTGCCTGACGTTCGAGGCAAAGAACCGGTGGACGTACAGCAGCGCTCGCTCCCTGGCGACCTCGGCGTCGGTGTGGCAGTACATGTTGATGTTGAGCGCGATCGGCGGCGCTTCCGCGCCGCGGGCGGTGCGGTACTGCTCCCGGTAGCTGGTGAACACCGGCATCAGGTTCGGCACCGGCTGCGTGACAATCGTCAGGAGCGACGCGCCCAGGCGGGCGCAGGACGTGACCGAGTCCGGCGACCCGGCGACGCAATACAGCCGACCAGCGAATGACCTCGGCGGGCTCGGGCGCAGCTGGGTGCGGGGCCGCGGGTAGTAGGGTCCGTCCCCTTCGATCCAGCCGGTCTCCAGCGCCCTGGCGATCATCGCGGCGGCCTCATCGAACCGCGCCCTGGACTCCGACATGGGGATCCCGAACGGCGCGTACTCCATCCGGGACAGGCCGCGACCCATGCCGAACAGCACCCGGCCGCCGGAGAGGATGTCCAGCATGATCATCTTCTCAGCCACGCGCAGCGGGTCATTCCACGGCAGGATCACCGCGCCGGTGCCGAGTTTCACGTGCTCGGCGCGGCCGGCGACGTTCGCCAGCAGCACGACGTTGTCTGGGCACATGGCGTAGTCGTCAAAGTGATGCTCGACCGCCCACAGGCTGTCGAAGCCCAGCTGGTCGGCTAGCTCGGCGAGCCGCAGCTCACCGGCGTACATCTGGTCGTCGGTCAGGTCTTCGTGCAGCTTGCCGAATCCGAGATTCACTCCGATATGGGACACGGCCCGATAGTAAGGGCGTCCCGCCCGGCGCGCCGTCTCGGTCTTGAGACCGCGCGAGTGGACCCCAAGGTATTTCGGCACTATCGTCCGGGACCGTGGCTGTCTGGGAAAGAAGTCCACTTGGGGGTAATTACTGGCGGCTGTGGATGGCCAACGCGGTGTCGATTACCGGGGATGGTGTCACCGTAACCGCTGGCCCGCTGCTGGCGGCGAGCATCACCCGTGATCCGCTGCTCGTCGCCGGTGCGCTGTTTGCCCAGCAGCTGCCCTGGCTGATCTTCGCGCTATTCAGCGGCGTGCTGGTGGACCGGCTGGATCCGGCTCGGCTCATGGTGCTCGTCAATCTGCTCAGGGCTGCGGTGATCGGGGGGCTGGCGGCATCGGTCCTGGCGGGAACCGCGCATCTGGCCGCGCTCTACGGTGCGCTGTTCATCCTTGGCGTCGGTTCGACCGTTTCTGACACGGCCGCGCTGAGCCTGCCACCGCTGCTTGTCGGTCCGGATGACCTCGTCCGCGCCAATGCGGGCCTGACTGGAGTCCAGCTCGTCGGCGGCGACCTGGTAGGACCGCCACTGGGCGCCTACCTGTTCGTGCTCGCGGCCGGCTTGCCGTTCGCCTTCGATGCGGCCACCTTCGTCGTCGCCCGCGGATTCGGCCTGACGGCTCCGTTCTGGGTGGCAGCTGTCGCCATCGGACTCGTCGCGATGCTCGCCTGGCGCCTGTTCACCCCCGGCCGCCTTACCGCTGAGCCCTCCGCGAGCCGGGCCGGGCTAGGCCCACGACCTGCGGTCTAGCACCGCCGCTACGATCCGCCCGCCGGCAGGTACGGCTCGGCGGGCGGATCCTGCCGGTCATGCCCGGCCGGCCGAACCGCCCGGCCGTGGTCGGGCTGCAGCACCTGGCGGCCGTGCAAGTAGAACAGGAACGCGAACGATGGGCCGATGAGCACGACGGCCGCGACGAACACGACGACGAGCGCCACCAAGGTCGCGTGCGGGGCCCCGGCGTTCGAGAGCGTCACGGCCGTCCTCGGAAGCAGCACCGGGTACTGGGCGACGCCCCAGCCCCAGATGACCGCCACCACGCCGAGCGCCCCGACGACCCGGACGCCGGCCGGACGTCTGGCAGTGAGCAGGGCCAGCACGGTCACGCCGCACAGCCCGGCGACGAGGACCAGCGGCAGGGCCCGGCCGGTGAGGCGATCGAATAGCGCCGGGTTCGAGCCGTGCAACTCCGCCAGCGACGCCAGCGACAGCGCGCCGGTCACGATGCCCGCGGCCTGCGCGCGGCGACTGAAGTACGCCGCCAGACGCGGGTTTTCGCGCCGCCCAGCCTCGGTAGTCAGGTAAACGGCCGCCAGGTAACCGCACGCGCCGGTAAAGAGCAGGCCGGTCAGCACCGGCACGGCGCCGGTCCAGGCGGCCAGGCTGGCGTGACTGGCGTTGGCCGGGACGCGCCCGGCCGCGATCGCGCCGATGACAGTGCCCATGAAGAACGGCGTCAGCAGCGAGGAAACGGCGAAGATCGCGCCGAAGGCTCGCTGCAGGCTGAGCGTGCTGACCTCCTTCCTGAACGCGAAGCCGGCCCCGCGCAGGACGATTCCGCCGACCGCGAACCACAGCGGCATCGCAAGGGTGATCATTACCGCGGCGAACGCGCGCGGGAACGCGGTCCAGAAGATGACCAGGTCAAATACGAGCCAGACGTGGTTGGCTTCCCATACTGGCGTGATCGACTCATCGATGAGCCGCCGCGGCTCCATGCCCCGCCGGTCGCCGCCCGCCAGCAGGTCCCAGAGGCCGCCGCCAAAGTCCGCGCCGCCGAGGACCGCGTACAGGCACACCGATATCAGCAAGATCGCGCCGACGGCCGCGGAGGCGGTCACGACCCTGGCCGTTCCACAGCCTGGTCCGCGTGGCCCGCCTGGCCCGCGGACGGGCCGTAGGGGACGGCGATCTCGGCGCCGTCGTCGCGGCGCCACCGGCGGGCAAGCATGCGCAGTATCAGCAGGGTGGCGGTCCCGAGCAGCGCATACAAGACGATCACCAGAGTCAGGCTCGCGATGACGCCGCCATTTGTGGTGGCGGCCGCCGTCGTGGTCTGCAGCCGGTAGACCACCCACGGCTGCCGGCCGACCTCGGTGACCACCCAGCCGCTTTCCATCGCCACGATCGCGGCCAGCCCGCTGACCGCGCCAAGCAGCCAGAACAGCCGCTGCGGCGGGAGCCGGCGGCGGCGCCACCACTCGTACAGCGCCCAGGCCCCGGCTAGCAGCAACAGGAAGCCGATGCCGACCATGAGGTCGAAGCACAGGTGAATGAGCCAGACAACCGGCGGCCGGTTAGCCGGCGGGACCGAATCCCACCCGGTGACCCGCGTGTCCGGGCTGAATCCGACCAGCAGCGAGTCCAGGTCAGGGATCCGGATGCCGCCGTAGACGTGCCCGTGTGCGTACACGCCGGCGATCCACTCGGAGACATGCGTCGACGTGCGCGCGACGTACTCCATCGACGCGAACTTCACCGGCTGGTCGTGGGCTACCGCCCGCGTGGCCGTGTCGCCCACGAAGATCTGGAACGGCGTCAGGATCGCGGCCGGCGCGAACGCGATCGCGAAGCCGGTGTAGTGGTACCGGTCGCGTCGGCCGCGCAGGATGCCGGTCGCATACACGCCGGCCACGGTGAACCCCGTCACCATGTAGGCGGCGAGAATCATGTGCGGGGTCTCGTAGAGAGAGGCGTGGTTGAAGTAGACCTGCCAAGGGTCGACCGACGTAATCCGGCCATGGCTTTCGGTGAAGCCGCCCGGCTGGTTCATCCACGAGTTGACCGCCATCACCGACATCGCGCCGAAGATGCCGCTGAGCGCGATCGGCATCCCGGTCCACCAGTGCGCCCAGCCAGGCAACCGCCGCCAGCCGTACAAGTAGATCGCCGTGAAGATTGCCTCAAGGAAGAAGAACAAGCCCTCAATTCCGAACGGCAGCCCGAGCACGGCCCCGTACTGGCGCATCAGGCCCGGCCACAACAAGCCCATCTCGAACGACAGCACCGTGCCGGTGACGGCGCCGACGGCGACGAGCACGCCCATGGCCTGCGACCAGCGACGGGCGAGCACAAGCGCGACATCGTTCCCCCGCTTCAGCCCGATGAACTCGGCGATCAGGACGGTAGTGGGAAGCGCGATCCCCAGGCACGCCAGGATGATGTGAAATCCCAGCGTGGTCGCCATCTGCGCGCGGGCGGGCACCACCTCGCCGCTCACCCGCGCGGCAGCGGCCACAGCGACATCGGCGACGCGCATGAGATGAGACTCGCATATCGGCTCATCCGCCTACGCATCACCCCAAGCCTCGGCTGATGCCCCCAACCGGTAACTCCTGCGGCCAGGCCGGACTGGTCGGTCGAGCGTATGCACCCGGAGTCAGTTGGACTCGGGATAAGGCCTGGCGGTGCCGCGGATGTAGATGGCGGTCGGGTGCTTGCCGCCGATGCTCAGGTCGTTGTGGAACCACGTGGCGATGTCCATCCAGAGGCGCACGCAGCCGTGCGATACCGGGTACCACGGCACCGGGATGTCACCGTGAATGGCGTACGCCGAACCGATGAAGAACACCGGGTTGTACATCTGGCCGAGCGGCACGGTAACCCAGCCAGGATCGAACCACTCCGCGTGATAGTTTCCGTCCGGCGTGATCGCGGGCCCGCAGGTGGCGGACGGGTCGCCGGGGCACGGGTAGTAATACCGGCCCCCGGTGGAGACGTGGGCGATCAGCACCGGCTTGTTGTTCCGGTACAGCACCAAGACCTGAATGTTCTGGTTGATCTCCACTCGGTCAGCAGGCCCACGGGGCACTAGCTTGTACGGCTGTAGCGGGTGCACGAGCGCCTTCAGGAACGCGGTCGTGATGGGTTCCGCCTCGTTCCCTTCGGTGACCCGCAGTCCCTGCACCTCGCGGAACGCCCAGGCGGCCTCGAGCGTGTCCGGGCCGTAGATGCCGTCGATCGGTCCCGGATAGTAGTGCAACTGGGCCAGCCGCCGCTGCACGCTGCGGACCGCCGCGCCCTTCTCGCCGTAGTGCAGCGGCTTGCTGGGCGGCACATACGCCGGCGCCGACGCCGTGGCGCTTTCATGGCCGGCCGCAGCGGGCACGCTGCTGCTGGCCAGCGCGCTCTGGCTTAGGGCCGTCGCCGTCACGATCGCCACTACGCCCGCGCCAAGCACACAGCGCGACATCAGATTTCTCATACTGTTCTCCCTAATCCTTTCTAGGCCACGGCCGCCAGCGATGCGCAGGGGCGTTCGCCGTGACTGTGCGGGACCTAATGCCTGCATTCGCTAACTACGGCCGGGTCGCCTAGAAGCGGGCCATTAGCCCTGCGGATAAGAGCAGTTCGACTCTGGCTCCCTGGGTCATGCACTGCGAGCTTTATCTGCGCAAGCCCTGCCGCTCCAGGCGAGGCCTTGACCAGGGAGCACACCTCATGACGCGAATCCCGGCCGCGGCTGCGGGCGCGACGGCAGTGGCCGCGTTGCTCACGCTGTCCGGCCTGCTCAGTGCTTGCGGATCGGCGAGCCCGTCGGCCAGCCCGACGGTAACCGTCACCGTTACCGCACCGGCCTCATCGCCGAGCGCCAGCCCGCCCGCCCAGCCGACCCCGACACCGACACCGGGCAGCCCGCCTGCCTGTTCGACCACCGCGCTGTCGGCGACGCTGGGCCAGGCCGGCGGCGCGGCCGGCAGCACTTACTACCCGATCGAGTTCACAAACACCTCAGGCTCCGCATGCACGCTGTACGGGTATCCCGGCGTCTCGTTCGTGACCGCATCCGGCGGCCAGGTCGGAGCGGCCGCTACCGAGAATCCGGTGTACCCGCGCAGCCTCGTCACGCTCGCTCCGGGCGCCACTGTGCACGCCGAACTGCAGGTGGCCACGGCGGCGAACTATCCGTCGTCGGAGTGCAACCCGGTCGCGGTCCACCGCATCCGGGTCTACCCGCCCGGCCAGACCAGCGCCCTGTTCGTGGCCCTGACCACGACCGCCTGCGCGAACCCCGCCGTCCCCCTGCTTTCTGTCCAGACGGTGCAGCCCGGAAGCGGCAACCCGTAAGCCGGCCGGATCCGCGACCTCCCAGCATGGCCGCGACGGTCCGCCTGCTTATGCCATCGCCCTACGTCGCCGGGCGCGGTTCCTGCGCTCCCGGCGCCGCTCGTCCTCGGTCAGCCCGCCCCAAAGTCCGTATCTGATGTCTGCGCTCATGGCCGATTCCAGGCACTGCCGGCGGACCGGGCACCTGGCGCAGATCGCCTTGGCTGCCCTCTCTCTCAGCTCGCGTTCCGGCCCGCACTCCGCATACGGGGCGAAGTACAGCGCCGCAACGCCGCTGTGGCATGCGGCGTCAGGTTCCCAGCTCATGTGCCGCCTTCCCGCGTCCCCAGTTCCCGTGACAAGCCCAGGACAACAGATCGGCGCGATTGAGGGCGAGAGTCCAAAGTCCCGACGTCAGGCAGGTGCGAGTTCCCGTGCTACCTGGCGCATGAGCGGCGAGCCGGTCGACTCCTGCACGCTGCGGGCAAACAGCCACAGCCGCACCCGGCCGGGGTCGAGTCCGGTCAGGCCCGCCATCCGGCGAACCAGCCTCACAGGGTCGGCGGCCAGCCGGCCGTCGCAGTTAAGCATGTGCTGCAGCACGTCATACGCGGGGTCGCCGACATAGGGCTTAGGGTCGATCGCGAGCCATGGACTGCGCTGCGCGGCGAGGATGTTGCCCGCGTGCAGGTCCGTGCACAGGAGCGCCTGGCTCGGGGCGGTACCTGGAAGTTCGCGGAACACGGCGATCCCGGCACTCGCCAGGCCAGAGTCGATCCGCTGTCCCGCCGGCGCGACCGCGTACTCGGCCTCGAACTCCTCCGCCCACGCGTTGCACATCTGCGTCAGCGGCCGGAACGCCTGCGCCGGGTAAGGCTGGGCCCACAGCCGGCAAAGGAGCCCGGCCACGACGACGTCCTGCTCCGGTTCTGGCAACACCTGTCGGAGCGCTGTGCCCGGCATGCACTGCTCAAGCAGGAGTCCGTAGGCGGACTCTAGGCTGCAAGCGGCATGCAGCCGGACGGCCCCGTTCCCGTCCCAAGCGCTCAGCCCGGGGGCCTCGTCGCGCTCCTCGGCGCCGGCAAACCGGAACCCGACCTTGAGCACCAGCGCGGCGCCCGAGCCGTCGACGGCGGGCGCCGTCCACGAGCACTGCCCGCCCGGCCGGAAGGGCTTGCCGACCGACAGCGACCACCGGCTGGCCAGGTCGGCCACGATCTGCGGCAGCACGCCGAGCCACTCCTGCACGGCAGGCTCGCGGCCCGCGGTTTGCCCCAGGTACTCAGGCACCTCGAAGACGGCCATGACCCGCACGCTGCCGGGCGGCGGCGGCCTGGTCAAGGTGCCGCCGCTGGTCGCGTGGGCCAGGGAGCCGTTCACCGCTTCTCCACCGCTGCCGGGCGGTCGTTCACCACGTGGTCACCGGCACCGGAGCGACCATCGGGCCATGGCTGACTTTCTCGTGGTGGTCGCGATCGCTGTCTTCGTGGCGGCGATGATCGGCCTGACCTGGGCGCTGGGGCGGCTATGACCCCGGTGCAGGCACTTCTGCTGGTGCTGTCCATCGCCGTGTTCATATACCTCGGCGTCGCGCTTTTCAAGGCGGAGTGGTTCTGATGGGGTTCGCCTGGACCATCGTCGCCCTCGTAGTCCTGCTGGCGATCGCCTGGAGATACCTCGGCTCGTACATGGTCGCGGTATTCGACGGGCGGGTCCACTGGCTCTCGGCCGTCGAGCGGCCGATCTACCGTGTCATCGGGGTGGACCCGAAGTCTGAGCAGACGTGGAAGCGCTACAGCATCTCCATGATCGTCTACTCTGGCGTCGCGCTGCTGGTCACCTACCTCATCTTCCGGCTGCAGGCCGTGCTGCCGTTCAACCCGCAGCACCTTCCCGCCGTCACGCCCGCCCTGGCCTGGAACACCTCGGTGTCGTTCGTGACGAACACCAACTGGCAGGCCTACTCCGGCGAGACGACCATGTCCTACCTCTCGCAGATGGGCGCGCTGGCGGTCCAGAACTTCGCCAGCGCGGCCGTGGGAGTCGCCGTCGCGGTCGCGCTGATCAGGGGATTCTCGCGCAAGGGCCAGAAGACCATCGGGAACTTCTGGGTCGACATCATCCGCTGCACGCTGTACGTCCTGCTGCCGATCGCCTTCGTGGCGGCCATCATCTTCATGGGCCAGGGCGCGATCGAGACTCTGGGCGGCCCGGCGCACATCCATGACGCCCTCAACGGCGTGAGCCAGGTCATTCCCCGTGGCCCGGTGGCCTCTCAGGAGACCATCAAGCAGCTGGGCACCAACGGCGGCGGCTTCTACAACGCCAACGGCGCGGACCCGTTCGAGAACCCGACCGGCCTGACGAACTTCTTGTCGATCCTGCTGATCCTGTGCATCCCGGTCGCACTCACGTACACGTTCGGCAAGATGGTCGGCAGCGTCCGGCAGGGCGTGGCCATCCTCGGCGTGATGGCGATCCTGTTCGGCAGCTGGCTGGCCATCGAGGCGGTTTCCGAGCATGGATCCAACCCGGCCGTCGCTCAAGCGGGCCTGGTGCACCAGCCGACCGGGAACATGGAAGGCAAAGAGGTCAGGTTCGGGGACACGTCATCCGCGCTCTACGCCACGACGTCGACGCAGACCTCAACCGGCAGCGTCGACTCGGCCGAGGACTCGTACACGCCGATGGGCGGGTTCGCGGTCCTGACCGGGATGATGCTCGGCGAGGTCTCCCCTGGCGGGGTCGGCAGCGGCCTCTACACGATCCTGCTCTTCGCCATCATCACGGTGTTCATCGGCGGGCTCATGGTCGGGCGGACACCCGAGTACCTCGGCAAGAAAATCCAGTCGAGGGAGGTGAAGCTGGCGGCATTCGGCGTGCTGGTCATGCCGATGGTGGTGCTGATCCTTACCGGCCTAGCCGTCTCGGTGCATGACGGCCAGATCGCGCCGCTGAACGCCGGGCCGCACGCCTTCTCCGAGATCCTGTACGACTTCACCTCGGTTACCAACAACAACGGTTCGGCCTTCGCCGGGATAAGCGCCAACACCGCCTTCTACAACGTGATCAACACCTTCGGGCTCCTGCTCGGCCGGTTCGCGATCATGGTGCCGGTTCTGGCGCTGGCGGGCTCGCTGGTGGTGAAGGAGACGGTCCCGGCCGGAGCGGGCACGTTCAGCACCGATAAGCCCATGTTCGTCGGGCTGCTCGTCGGCGTGGTGCTCATCGTGGGCGCGCTCACCTTCTTCCCGGCGGTGTCGCTCGGCCCGATCGTCGAAGAGCTATCGCACGGGAAGTTCTTCTGATGCCCGGCTCAAGCCTGCATCCCGGCGATCCGGCCGTCTGCCCTGTTCTCACCGCCCGGCCGAAGCCGGCTCACCGGAGGTTCATCGCGCATGTCAGTCATTGACAGCATCTCGCCCAAGCCGGGCGCGATCGCCGCCCTGGGTCAGTCGGCGTCAGCGCCGGGTCCGCGCCGCGGCAGCAGCCTGTTCGATCGCGGCATACTCGCGCAAGCGACCGTGGGCGCGTTCCGCAAGCTCGATCCGCGGGTCCAGGTCAAGAACCCGGTCATGTTCGTCGTGCTCATCGGCACGATCGTGACGCTGCTCGAGTCGATCGCGCACCCGACGATCTTCGACTGGTCGATCACCGCGTGGCTCGCCCTGACCGTGCTCTTCGCGAACTTCGCCGAGGCCGTTGCCGAGGGACGCGGCAAGGCCCAGGCGGACGCGCTCCGCCGCATGCGCTCAGACACCGAGGCTCGCACGCTCCGCGCCGACGGAACCGAAGCGCGGGTAGCCGCCGCCGACCTGGTTAAGGGCGACATCGTGGTCTGCGAGGCGGGCGACATCGTACCCTCCGACGGCGAGATCATCGACGGCCTCGCATCCATCGACGAGTCGGCCATCACCGGCGAGTCCGCGCCGGTCATCCGCGAGTTCGGCGGCGATCGCTCCGCCGTGACCGGCGGGACCAGGGTCCTGTCCGACCGGATAGTCGTGCGCATCACGGCCGAGCGCGGCCACACCTTCCTGGATCGGATGATCACGCTGGTCGAGGGCGCTAACCGGCAGCGGACGCCGAACGAGATCGCGCTGACGATCGTGCTCGCGGCGCTCACGATCGTCTTCCTTCCGGTTGTCGTCACCCTCGAGCCATTCGGCAAATTCTCCGGCGGCACCGTCTCCGTGGTCACCCTCGTTGCGCTGCTGGTCTGCCTGATACCGACCACCATCGGTGCACTGCTGTCGGCGATCGGTATCGCAGGCATGGACCGGCTGGTGCAGCGCAACGTGCTGGCGATGTCGGGCCGGGCCGTCGAGGCGGCCGGTGACGTGCAGACGTTGCTGCTTGACAAGACCGGCACCATCACTCTCGGCAACCGCATGGCGTCGGCGTTCTATCCGGTTAATGGGCACAGTGAGCGAGACGTCGCCGAGGCCGCCCAGCTTGCGTCGCTCTCGGACGAGACCCCCGAGGGGCGCTCGATCGTCGTGCTCGCCAAGGAGCGCTTCGCCATCAGGCAGCGTGAGCTCGGCGACGGGCACGTCTTCATCCCGTTCACGGCGCAGACCCGCATGTCAGGCATCGACCTGAGCGGCCGGCAGATCCGCAAGGGCGCGGCCGAGGCGGTGCGCAAGTGGGTGCTGGACCAAGGCGGCGCGGCATCGCCCGAGCTCGACCGCATCGTCGACCGGGTCGCCCGTTCGGGCGCCACCCCTCTGGCCGTTGCCGACGGTCCCCAGCTGCTCGGCGTGATCGAGCTCAAGGACGTCGTCAAGCAGGGCATCCGCGAACGGTTCGCCGAACTGCGCGCGACCGGTATCCGAACCGTAATGATCACCGGGGACAACCCCCTGACCGCGGCGGCGATCGCCCAGGAGGCCGGCGTGGACGACTACCTGGCCGAGGCCACCCCCGAGGCGAAGATGGCCCTGATCAAGGCCGAGCAGGTCGGCGGGAAGCTCGTCGCGATGACCGGCGACGGTACCAACGACGCGCCTGCGCTGGCTCAGGCCGACGTCGGCGTGGCCATGAACACCGGCACGACCGCGGCGAAGGAAGCAGGAAACATGGTCGACCTGGACTCCAGCCCGACCAAGCTCATCGACATCGTGGAGATCGGCAAGCAGCTGCTCATCACCAGGGGCGCGCTGACGACGTTCTCGATCGCCAACGACGTGGCGAAGTACTTCGCGATCATCCCGGCGCTGTTCGCGGCCACGTACCCGCAGCTCGAGGCGCTGAACATCATGAAGCTGCACAGCCCGCAGTCGGCAGTGCTGTCGGCGGTGATCTTCAACGCTCTCGTGATCGTCGCGCTCATCCCGCTCGCCCTGCGCGGCGTCCGGTTCCGGCCGACCGGCGCGGCGGCCATTCTGCGGCGGAACGTGTTCATCTACGGCATCGGCGGGATCGTCGCTCCGTTCATCTTCATCAAGCTCATCGACCTCATTCTCACCGCGACAGGACTGTTCTGATGCTCTCGCACCTCCGCCCGGCAATAGGGGTCTCGATCGTGTTCTTCGTCCTGCTCGGCCTGCTCTACCCCCTGGCCGAGACGGGGATCGGCCAGGCATTCTTCTCCCGTCAGGCGAACGGGTCGCTGACCGCGGACGGCTCGAGCCTGGTCGGGCAGCACTGGACCAGTCCGAAGTGGTTCGTCGGCCGGCCCGATAGCGACGACCCGATGGCCACCGGCGGTACGAACCTGGGTCCCCGCTCGAAGGTCCTGGTTGAGGACGTCAAGCGGCAGATCGAGCTCCTGCGGCGAGAGGGCATCACGCCGACGCCGGACCTGGTCACGACCTCCGGCAGCGGCGTCGACCCCGACATAGCCCCCGTCGACGCATACGCCCAGGTCAACGCCGTGGCCAAAGCGCGCGGGCTGCCCGTCGCAGAGGTCAGGAACCTGGTCACAAGCCAGATCCAGGAGCCGGAACTCGGATTCCTCGGCGCTTCCTACATCAACGTCCTCCAGCTCAACCTGGCGCTTGCGGGGTTGCGATGACCGACGGCGTCAGCCCGGACCGGGCCGCGATCGGCCCGGGGCCCGTGGTCAGGTCGATAGGCGAGGTCAGGCCGCAGGTACGGGCCGATGTGAGCGGCGTCATCCGCTCGGTCAGGGCCGTGTCCATCGGCGGCACGCCCGCCTGCAGCTACACGCTCGCTGACAGGACCGGCGCGCTCGAGCTGCTGTTCCTCGGGCGGATCCACGTAGCCGGGCTCGAGCAGGGACGCCGCAGCCGGGCCGAGGGGATGGTCGCGATCCGCGACGACCGCAACGTGATCTGGAATCCCAGGTACTGGATCCAGCCCGAGGACCAGGCCGACCAGGCCGACCAGGCCGACGGGGTCCACGACACCGCCGGCGAGGAGCCATCGTCCCCGGCCGCCGCACCAACCCGGTCGCCGCCCAAGCGGTTCTCTATCGACGGGCTGCTGGCCAAGGTCAGGATGCTGGCGCCGTCGGCCAGCCAGCCGCAGGCCAGCACTGGCATCCCAGACAGGAGATAATCTCAGGTAGCGAAATGAAACGCAGTGTAATCGGCACGCTGGTCGCCCTGGCCAGCATGGCCGCCCTCACGGCTGCCATGCTGGTGATTCGCGTTCACCTGTCGATCGCGACCACGGCGCTCGTGCTGATCGTGCCGGTCGTCATCGGGGTCGTCCTCGGCGGCTTCGTGGCCGGCGTGATCAGCGTGATCTTCGGCTTCCTCGTCTACGACTTCTTCTTCATCCCCCCGTACCTGACGCTGTGGGTTGGTCGCACCGAAAACTGGGCCGCGCTCGTCGTCTACGTGGCCGTGATGCTGCCGGTGGCCAGGACCGTGGCGGTGCTGGATGCCGCGCGGGCAAGGGAACGCCGCCAGGGCACTGAACTGCGCGAGCTATTCCAGCTGTCTGGCCTGCTCGTGGAGGACAAGCCGCTCGACGAGCTGCTCACCGCCGTCGTCACGACCGTGGCCGAGGTATTCGGCGCTCAGCAGGTCGCCGTGTTCCTTCCGCGTGACGGCAAGCTGGAACTGGCCGCCTCGGCCGGCCAGCCGCTGAGCGCGGAACAGGTTCGCCGGGTCGTGCCGTCGCCGGGCGAGCTGACGCGGCTTCGGGCTCAACCGGACGTGCGGGGAGAGGTCCTCGTCCATGCCCTGACTGCCGCCGGGCGCCCGGTGGGGCTCTTGGTGCTGTCGGCCGAGTCGGCTGCCGGGCCGGAACTCGAGCCGCTCAGCCTGTTCGCCAACCAGATAGCGCTCGCGGTCGAGCGCGCCCAGCTTCGGGAGGAAGCACTGCGCTCCCGGCTGACCGAGGAGGTGGCCAGGCTCGCGAAGACCCTGGTCGCGGCCGTTTCACATGACCTGCGGACCCCGCTGGCGCGGATCAAGGCCTCGTCGTCGACGCTGGCCGACACCGAGATGGAGCTCGATCAGGCGGCCAGGCAGAGCCTGGCCGCGCTGATCGACAAACAGGCCGACCGGCTGGCCGAGCTCGTGCAGAACCTGCTCGACATGAGCCGGATCCAGGCCGGCGTTCTGCAGCCCCGCCGGACCGTCGCCGTCCTTTCCGAGCTCGCCTCCGCCGTCGTCGGTGACCTGAGTCCGGCGCTGCGGGGGCATGAGGTCCAGATCGAGGTCGAAGATTCATTGCCGCCGGTCGACGTCGACACGACCCTCATCTCGAGGGTGCTGACGAATCTGCTCGAGAACGCAGTCCGTCATGCCCCGAGAGCTACCCAGATCACGGTCGGCGCACGGCGGGCGACACCGGAATCGGTCGTCGTCTTCGTTTCTGACCGGGGCCCCGGAGTGAGCCCGGACCGGCGCGACGAAGTCTTCGGGCTACTCACCAGGCGTGACAGCGACGCCGGCGCTGGCCTGGGCCTGTCCATCGCCAAGACGTTCGTGGAAGCGCACGGCCAGCGCATCTGGGTCGACGACGCGCCGGGAGGCGGTGCGAAGTTCTCCTTCACCCTGCCGACTGCGCAACTCATCCCCGAGGAGACAAAGCTTGGCGCAGCTGCTCATCGTTGATGACGATCCCGACCTGCTGAACGTGTGCCGGGTGGGCCTGCAGGCGCTTGGCCACGTCGTGCGGACCGCCGAAACGGGCAGCGACGGGCTGAGCGAGACCGCCATCGGCAATCCGGACGTCATCGTCCTCGACCTCGGACTGCCGGACCTGGATGGCGTCGACGTGTGCCGGCGGATCAGGACCTGGAGCAGCGCCCCGATCATCGTGCTCTCGGCCGATAGCACCGAGGACCGAAAGGTGGAGGCGCTGGAAGCCGGGGCGGACGACTACGTCACCAAGCCGTTCGGCATGCGCGAGCTGAACGCCCGGCTACGAGTGGCCCTCCGGCATGGCGGCACCGCGGAGGCCAGCCACGGTCCGACGGAGCTTGACGTGGGTGCCCTGCACCTCGACCTCGTGCACTACCAGGCAACCTACGCCGGCCGGGAACTTGAGCTGACCGCGCGGGAGTTCGAATTCCTCGCGTTCCTCGCCCGGCATGCCGGCAAGGTGTGCACCAGGCGGATGATCCTGGAGAACGTCTGGGGCCGTGGCTACGAGCACGAGCTGAATTACCTCAAGGTCTACGCGTACCGGATCAGGCGCAAGCTCGGCGACGAGAGCGGAGACTTCCTGCAGAGTGACCCATCCGTCGGCTACCGTCTCGCCTGGCACGCCGACCAGTGATCCTCAGCGGCATGTCAGGGAACGATCACCAGCGGCACCGGCGAATGGCGGGCCAAATGAACGGCGACCGAGCCCAGCACGCGGTGCGCGGCCTGAGAGGAACCCCCGACTACGATCACGACGGTGGCATCGGGATGATCCGCGCTGCTGTCCTTGGCCGCCGAAAACAGTTCCTCCGCGATCGGACCCTCACGCCGCTCGAATTCCCAGCGTTCCTCGCGCCCGTGCAGTTGCTCGCGAACTGCCGTGCGTAGCTCCTGCTCGATCTCGTCGAAGCCAGACTCCAGCTCGGTCACAGCTGCGGCCGACAGCGAGGCCATGCTGGGGATGTGGGCCACATATATGACTTCGAGGTAGCCGGAGCGGCCCTGCAGCATGTTGGCCGCGATCTGGAGCGCCCGGTTAGCGGGCCCGGATCCGTCATAGCCAACCACGAGGCGCAAGTCCGAGGCTGGCTGGGTCGCATTGGTCACTCAGGGAGGATAGCCCTCCTGCCGATGCGGAGCATCCCCGGCGTCCCAGCCTGGTTCCATAAGCGGGCTGACGCTGGAGTTGGCTCTCGGGCCGGGCTCACCACGGGCGAGCAACTGCAGAGCGCCACCGGAATCGCTTCGAACCCCGGCGGCGTAGTGAGCTGCGCCGACGCAGATCGTGCCGATGCAGGCTGAGCCGACGCAGGCTGAGCCGACGCGAGGGCTGGCGCAGGGGCGGGCGTCGGCGGCGCGGCCCCCGGGGCAGCCGCGGCCGGTTCAGCTGCGGCGCGCCTCAGCTGGTCGAGCCGGCGCTTGGAAGGCAGCAGGGCCAGAGCGAGCACACAACCGAATGCCAGCAGCCCTGCCGAAATGGTGAAAGCCGTGGTGAAGCCGTGCGTGGCCGCGATCGCGGGTGCCAGCGGGCTCGTGTGGTGGGCGGCCAGATAGCTGGCGGTAGCGGTCAGCGCGACGGTGCTGAGGGCTGACGTCCCGATGGAGCCGCCGACCTGCTGCATCGTATTGACCAGGGCAGAAGCCACACCGGAGTCAACCCTGCGGACTCCCGTCGTCGCGGTGTTGATGGCCGGGGCGAAGACCAGGCCGAACCCGACACCCAGGATGAGCAGCGCGGGGAGCACCCCGCTGAGGTAGCTGGAGGTAGCGCTGACCTGGGCCAGGTAGATCATCCCGCCAGTAGCCACCAGCATGCCTGCCGCGATGAGAACCCGCGGCCCAACCCGGAGCAAGAGCACGATGCTGGACAGGTTCGAGAAGATCAGGATGCACCCGATCATGGGCAGGAACAGCAATCCGGTGGTCAGGGGGCTCTCGCCCTTGATCTCCTGCAGGTAGTAGGTGAGGAACAGGAATGTGCCGAAGATCGCGATTCCCGATATGAAGACGGAGAGATAGGAGCCGCCTCGGGTCCTGTCGATAATCACCCGCAATGGCAGCAGCGGGTGCGCGGATCGCACCTCGGCCACTGCGAATCCGGCGAGCAGCACCGGGCCGAGGACCAGGGAGCCGATGGTCAGCGCCGATGTCCAGCCCGATGTCTCGGCATGGGAGAAGCCGAAGACGATGAGGAACAGCCCGGCGCAGGCAAGCACGGTGCCTGGCCAGTCCATCCGCGGCCGGACGTCAGGGCGGCCGCTGTGGATGTAGAGCAGCGCGCCAGTCACTGCGATCGCAGCGAAGATCAGGTTGACGTACAGGCAATATCGCCACGACAGGTACTGGGTAAGCAGCCCGCCCAGGATCAGCCCGATGCCGCCGCCGCCAGCGGCGACCGAGCCAAAGACGCCGAACGCCTTCCCCCGCTCACGCGGATCTTGGAACGTGCTGACCAGGGTGCCCAGGGCCGACGGCGCGAGCAGCGCCCCGAACACGCCCTGCAGCGCTCGGGCCGTGACCAGGACGGTGAACGACCCGGCCGCCCCTCCTATCGCCGAACTCAATGCGAATCCGATCAAGCCGGCAATGAACACCCACTTGCGGTTGAACATGTCGCCGAGTCGGCCGCCTACCAGCAGCAAGCTGCCGAAGGCAAGGGCATAGGCCGTGACGATCCACTGCCGGTCGCTGTTGGGGAACGCCAGCGCCCGCTGGGCGGAAGGCAGGGCGATGTTCACAATCGTCGCATCCAGCACCACCATGAGCTGGGCTATGGACACGATGACCAGGACCAGCCAGCGGCGGTCAGCGGGCTGGGTCTGGGTGCCTTGCGCAGCCGACGATACAGAGGACATTCACCCGCCATACCCCATGGAGCCCGGCTCGCTACTTCGCGCCCACCAGGCCGAGCAGTCGCTGCTCGGCGGTGGTCTTGACCGCCAGGATCTGCTCGGGGCAGGCAGGCGGCTTGAGCGGCTAGGTCATCGATGAAATAACGTATTTATCATGTTTCGTGCCGACCACTCTCTGTCATTTCACCGCTTGGTCCCCGCAAATACGGACAGATCCTCCAGAAATCGGGACCGAGTCGGTGAAATGTGCCTGTCGCCCAGGCCTGAGCCGGGCCTAATCGGCCTTGAGGAGGTCCTCATCCGGCACGGTTGTTCCGCGCGCCCGCGCAAAATATCTGTTTAGTGCTGATTGTTGGCATAGTGTCAGGCGAGGGGCCTTGACGCGAGTCGGCCCGGCGGGGCCGACCGCGACCGCACGGTACGCAGCGTGACCGCTTGAGGTTGCGCGACCGCGTTCCCGGTCCCCCGCTCGGCCGGGAGGGACGGCGGGGCGGGCCGAGCAATGATGGCACTACCGCGACTGGCGCGATCTCGGGTCACCTCGGGCCCGAGGACGCCGCCGCGTTCCCGTACCTGCGGGCCAGGACGGCGGGCTCGGGCCCGTCCTCGACCGGCTGCAAGAAGAGCACGTCGTCATCCACGGCGTCCTAGACTCGATTGACCGCGCGCTGGTGAACTTCATCGGCCACCACCGAACTGCAGGACGCGGTCGACCTGCTGACCGACTTGCTCCTTTCCCACCGCGCCTACGAGGAACGAGAGCTCATCGAGCCGCTGGCCTGATACGGCTACTACTGACATGACCCAGATCCTGGTTACCAGCGCCAGCGGCGCGAACGGAGATGGCTACGGGGCCGTCCTCCGCTTCACCGCCGACGGTGTGCTGGCCGGGCCGTTCAGCGACGACCCCCGGATTGCCGATCCGCGCGGCCTCATCCTCGATCCGGCCGGCCAGCTGGTGTACCTCAACAGCGGCGACGATCGGGTACTCGCGCTCGACCAGCTCGGGAAGGTCGCCCTCGACTCGGGACGTGCCGGCGTGCTCGACCCGGGCGGCGGACTGTTCGGGCCCGACGGCCGCTACTACGCCGGGCTGCGACGCCGCCGAACGGTTGTCGCCTGGCCGGCTCTGCTCGACCGGGAGCCGGAGCCGCTGCTGCCCGACGGTATCGTCCCGTTCCCCCGCGGTTTCGGCTTCGGCCAAGGCGGCGAGCTATATCTGGCCTCGGGCATCGGGCCCTCGGGCCAGGGCGACAACACGATCCTCGTGTTCGACCGCGAGCGCGTGCTCCGCACCCCTCGCCTCGTGGATGACGCCGAACTGAGTCCCCTGGATCTCGCCGTCGCCCCGAACGGAAACGTCGTCGTCTCCAGCGAGTGGCCGTTCGGCTCTCCCGATGCGCGGGCGACCGTCCGCGAATACGATGCGTCCAGCGGCCAGCTGGTCCGCGTCTTCACTCCTGATCCAGCAGTGGGGTTCGCCAGGCCGCGCGGGCTGCGGTTCGGGCCCGACGGCCGGCTCTACTGCGTCGGCAAGGACCATGTGCTGGCGTTCGACTTCAACGGCGGCCAATTCCTCGGCGTTGTCGCGCGCCTGGAGCGGCTCAACGGTCAGGCGCTGGTCCTGCTTCAGCGCTAGGCCGCCCGCTAGGCGGTTCGCACGGCGGCAGCGCTAGGCGGTCCGCACGGCGGCGGCGGGATCGCCGACCATCTGTGCCGGCTTCACCATGCGGTCGAAGTCGTCGGCGCCGATATAACCGCTGTCCAGCGCGGCCTGGCGGAGGGTCGTTCCCTCGTCGCTGGCCTTGTGCGCGATCGCGGATGCCTTTTCGTAGCCGATCACCGGCGACAGCGCGGTCACCAGCATGAGCGAGCGGCTCACGTAGTCGTCGACCTGCTCCCGGTTCAGTTCCGTGCCCTCGATGCAGAACTGACGCAGTTTCTGGCTCGCGTCGGCCAGGATCCTGGCCGAGTGCAGGAAGTTGTTGATGATCACCGGGCGCATCGCGTTCAGCTCGAAGTTGCCCTGCGATCCGGCGAACGCGATCGCGCCGTTCCTCGGACAGGACCTGAATGCACACCATCACCATGGCTTCGCACTGGGTCGGGTTGACCTTGCCCGGCATGATCGAGCTGCCGGGCTCATTGGCCGGCAGAACCAGCTCGCTGATGCCGCACCGGGGTCCGGACGCGAGCCACCGGATGTCATTAGCGATCTTCATCAGGCACACGGCGAGAGCCCGGAGTCCCGCGGAGGCGCCGACCATGGCGTCGAGCCCGCCTTGCGCGGCGAACTTGTTCGCGGCCGTCCTGAACGGGTGACCAGTCAGCCGGGCGATCTCCGCCGCGACCTGCTCGGCAAACCCCGGCGGTGCGTTCAGGCCGGTGCCGACGCACGGCGTCCTCGAGGTGGGTGCGGCCGATCTTGACGACGTCCTGCCACTGGCGCGCCTTGGCCGTCACCGCCTCGTGCAGCTCGCGCACCGACGGAAGCAGCCGCGAGTGGTCTGCGCACCCCAGTACTGGTCGGCGGGCACGTCGACTTCGCCCAGTGAATCAGTCTCCCGCCTGGTCCCGGTGACCGCGATGCCGACGGGCACGTCATGGATCTGCGGTCCCGGCGCAGCACCCGCGTTCATGATCGCCCCCCGTTGCGATGACCGTGCCGGCTTCTAGCGTCCCCTGTGCACGCGCGCTCACACCGGACAGGCCAGAAGAATCGCCCGATTCGCCCGGAACGAGGCGCGGACGGGGCCGGTCACCCTGAGCCAGCCCCAGGCGTTGCCCGGCCCGGTCTGGCCGCCTTGCTGCCCAGGCCGCCTGCCGGAGTTACTGTGCTGGCCCGGCCGACTCGAACGCGGCAGAGAACAGGTAGCTCGTCGCGAGGCTGCTGCGGTGTGAGCGTCACGCGCCGCGGGTAACTGGTTGTGGACCACCTGGCGCTGGTGGGCAGCGTCGGGCCAGCGACGAGTACGGCGGGCGCTCCCGCGAGCAGGGAGGTGCCCGGCCTCGGGGGGACAGATAATGACAATTACCGCTGACCGGGCGCCGGTCAGTACTGGGCGTGAGACCCAGACGATGCCCTTGGGGGACTTTCTGCTGCGGCGGATCCGGGAGGCCGGCATCACCCATGCCTTCGGCGTGCCTGGCGACTACAACCTCGAGCTGCTGCAGCAGCTGGAAGATTCGGGAACGCTAACCTGGATCGGAGCGTGTAACGAGCTGAACGCGTCCTATGCGGCGGACGGCTACGCGCGGCTGAACGGCATGTCCGCGCTTATCGTGACCAATGCCGTCGGCGCGCTGAGCGCGATCAACGGCGTCGCCGGCGCGTACAGCGAGCATGTCCCGGTGATCTGCATCTGCGGATCCATACCGTACAAGTCCATGGAACGCGGGCTCGGCATGCATCACACGATGGCCGACGGGACCTGGGACCGGTTCATCACTGCGTACGCGCAGGTGACCACCGCCCAGGCCAGGATCACGCCGGATAACGCGGTCACCGAGATCGACCGCCTGATCCGCGCCGCCTGGCACGACAAGCTCCCGGTGTACATGGAGGTGCCCTCCGACATCGCCTACCTCGACATCGAGGTACCGGCCGCCCCGCTAATGCTCGAAGAGCCGCCCAGCGACCCGGAACGGCTGAAGTCGTGCGCCGCGGCGATCTCCGGCCGCCTGTCCCAGGCCAAGTCACCGGCGATCCTGGTGGATCTGGACGCGGACCGGTTCGGCGCCGCAAAACAGATCATGGGGCTGGCCGAGAAGGCGCAGCTGCCGGTAGCGGTGGCGCCCACGGCCAAGGCAGTCATCGACGAGACGTTCCCGCACTACCTTGGCCTCTACAACGGCAAGGCAAGCCAGCCGCACGTACGCGAGGCGATCGAGAACAGCGACTGCCTGCTGTCCATCGGCTACCGGCCGATCGACCTGACCACGGGCGATTTCACCGCCTCGCTGCCGGCCGACATGATCCACCTGCGCGGGCACTCGGCGGACGTGGGCGAGGACAACTTCCAGGCCGTAACGCTCATGGGCGTTCTGCGCGCCGTTACCGACGCGATCCCGCAAGTCACCAACCGCGCTACCCGTCGCTTCACCCCACCCGCCGCGATGGCGGGCAGTCACGCCAACGGCTCTGACGGCTCGGCCAAGCTGACTCAGGCGGCCTACTGGCAGGCAATCCAGGGCTACATCCGGTCAGGCGACGTGCTCATTGCCGAAGACGGCACCTCCTACGCCTCCGCGGGGCTGCAGCTGCCGCCCAACTGCACGTTCGTCTCGCAAGTGATCTGGGGCTCGATCGGGTACAGCGTCGGATCGCTGCTCGGCACGCTGACCGCGGCGCCAGACCGCCGCCACCTGCTGTTCGTCGGCGACGGCTCGTTCCAGCTGACCGCGCAGGAGATCTCGACCATGCTCCGGCACGACTACAAGCCGGTGATCTTCCTGATTAACAACGGCGGATACACCATCGAACGCTGCTGGCTGGGCAAGACCTCGCGCTTCAACAACGTCGCGAACTGGTCCTACGCGGACCTGCCGAAGGTGTTCCGCAAGGACACCAATGCGCGGTCGTTCGTGGTCAAGACCGTCGCCGACCTGGAGAAGGCCCTCAGCGCCCCGAACGACCGCCTGATCTTCATCGAATCGATCATGGATCCCTTCGACGCTCCTACCGCGGTCATCAACAGCGGCAACAACGGAGCAGACATCGACTACGGGCCTCGGGGCCCGCAGCACCGCGGCAACATGCTGATCCGGCCATCCAACTAGGACGGCACGCCAAACACGCCCCTCACATGCGGAAACGCCTGTGCGGGGCTGCGGTCTGTTCCTGAAGGGCTGAGCCCCGCAGGTCTCCTAGCTCGCGTCGGCTGTCGCCCGCCGGGCCGGGACCCCGGCCGCGGTGCCGCGACTGCGGCCGCGGTGCCGCGGCCACCTATGCCGCGGATCCGCCGGCGGCCAGGCGCATCATGTCGGTGTCGAGCGCGACGTCCACCTCCGTGCCGCCTGCGCTGCCGTATTCGTGCTGGTAGCTATCCCAGGATGCGTCCCTGATCTTCCGGGCGAAGCTGCTCTCCATCAGCAGCACGAACTCGACCGCAGCCCGGTCTATGCGCTTGTTCAGGGCGGGGTCACCCCAGTCCTCAGGGGCCGCGAACAGCGAAGTCGGGATGGTCAGCGCGCGCATGTAGGCGAACATGGGCCTGACCTGATCGTCGACGACCAGAGCGTGCCTGGCCGTCCCGGCCGTCGCCGCCAGGACGACGGGCCTGGCGATGATCAGATCATCATCGAGGGCGTGGAAGAACGAGGTGAACAGGCCGCTGGCTCCGGCCTTGTAGACCGGCGTGCTGGCGATGATCCCGTCGGCTTCGCCCAGGGCCGCGATCGCCGCCTGGAGTTTGGGCGTGATCAGCTGCGATACCAGCGCGGTGGAGATGTCGCCCGCGATCTCGCGCAGTTCGATGACGGTCGATGTCACCGTCTGACCGTGACAGGCCGCCAGTTCGCAGGCGCGGTCGGCGATGCGATCGGCCAGCAGCCTGGTGGACGAAGGATCGCTGGTTCCGGCGCTGATGACCGCCAGCTGGAAAGGCTTCTGCCCATGGCTGTCCATTTACGAGCTTCCTCCAGGTTCGTGCCTACTGTCGGCGTCCCGGCATCACAGGTCCGGGTACTCGGTCCGGGTTTCCGCGGTGGTGTCCTGATAGGGGGAACCGCCGGTGACGTTGTCGCCGCGGTTGGCGTTAGGGCGCGGCTGGCGCGGCGGCTTGTCCCCGTACTTGGCCTTGACGAGGCTGGCGTGGGTCGGGGCCGCAGGCGTCAGCGGATCCTGCCTGGCCTCGATCTCCTTGCGCAAGACCGGGACCACCTCGCCCCCGAGCAGGTCAAGCTGGTCAAGCACGGTCGCCAGCGGCAGACCCGCGTGGTCCATCAGGAAAAGCTGCCGCTGGTAGTCGCCGAAGTGCTCGCGAAACGTCAGGGTCTTGTCGACGACCTCGGCCGGGCTGCCCACCGACAACGGCGTCAGGTCCATGAAGTCCTCCATCGACGGCCCGTGCCCGTATACCGGCGCCTCGTCGAAGTAGGGCCTGAACTCCCGCTTGGCATCTTGGGAGTTCTTGGCGATGTACGCCTGGCCGCCCAGGCCGACGATCGCCTGCTGCTCGGTGCCGTGGCCGTAGTAGGCGTAACGCTGGCGGTAGAACCCGATTAGACGGATGTAGTGGTCTTTGGGCCAGAAGATGTTGTTGGCAAAGAACCCGTCACCGTAGTACGCGGCCTGCTCGGCAATCTCGGGCGTGCGGATCGAGCCGTGCCACACAAACGGCGGCACGTCATCGAGCGGCCGCGGGATTGAGGTGAAGCCCTGCAGCGGAGTGCGGTACTTCCCCTGCCAGTCGACGACGTCCTCGCGCCACAGCCGGTGCAGCAGGTTATAGTGCTCCAGCGCCAGCGGCAGGCTCTGCCGGATGTCCTGGCCGAACCACGGGTACACCGGCGCCGTGTTGCCGCGCCCGAGCATCAGGTCCATCCGGCCCTTCGACAGGTGCTGCAGCATCGCGTACTCCTCCGCGATGCGGACCGGGTCGTTGGTCGTGATCAGCGTCGTCGCGGTCGACACGATCAGCCTCTTCGTGGTGGCGGCGACGAACGCGAGCAGCGTGGTCGGCGAGGACGAGAAAAACGGCGGGTTGTGATGCTCGCCGATCGCGAACACGTCAAGCCCGACGTCCTCGGCCTGCTGCGCGATCTTCACGACCGCGTCGATCCGTTCCGCCTCGCTCGGCGTCTCCCCCGACACCGGATCCCGGGTGATGTCGCTCACCGAGAAGATCCCGAACTGCATGGTATGGCCTCCCGCCCTGATATATGCGTTTGCATGTATCTGAACAACCGGCCGTCCCCCTTATTCCCCGCGGCGGGGTGCCAGAGCGCCGCTGGACCGGATCAGTGGGGAAACGCGTCAGGCCTATCTGCCGGCGCGTTTCCCAGTACCGACAGGTTTCCCCGTTAGCCGTGCGCGCGCACCCACCCCGGGTCTGCCCGCCCGGTCAGGTGGCTCACCGCGGCGCCGGCAATGATCGTGGCCAGCGCGATGACGAGCGCGTCGTAG
>JASHOL010000211.1 GCA_030041135.1 Streptosporangiaceae bacterium
CGCGCCCGTGTGCTCGGCCTGTGTTTCGAGCGCCCGGCTAGCCAGCGGCGGTCGGCGTCAGCGGGCTGGTACCGGGTGGCGGCGCTGGCCGAGCGCGCGCGGGCGGACGGGCTCGACTTCGAGCCGGTCAACGGTGACTGCTTCGACCCGGCGGTAAGGTCGGCCGTCCTCGATCGGGCGGCGGCGAAGTTCGGCCAGGTCAACACCCTGATCTACAGCGTCGCCGCGCCCAGGCGCGCCGACCCCGGGACAGGCGCGACGTACCAGTCGGCCGTGAAGCCCATCGGCGCGGCGTACAGCGCACGGTCGCTGACCTTCGGCGACGGAAAGCCGGTGGCCGTCAGGGAGGCGACGCTGGAGCCGGCGACCGACGCCGAGATCGAGGCCACGGTCAAGGTGATGGGCGGTGAGGACTGGGCCGACTGGATCGCCGACCTGGCGGGCCGGGGCCTGCTCGCGCCCGGCTTCCGCACGGTGGCCCTCACCTACCAGGGCAGCGAGCTGACGGCACCGATCTACCGGAAAGGCACCATCGGCCGGGCCAAGGATCACCTCGAGGCGACCGCCGGACAGCTCACAGCGACCGTGCTGCACGAGTCGGGCGGCCGGGCCCTGACCTCAGTGAACGGAGCCGTGGTCACGCTGTCATCGGTCGCCGTTCCAGGGATCTCGCTGTACCTCAGCCTGCTGCACGAGGTGGCGGGCCCGGCCGCGCAGTCGCCAGTCAGGCAGTCGGTCAGGCTCTGGGACCACCGGTCAGGGGCGACCGGTGCCGAGCTGGACGACCGCGGCCGGCTGCGGCTGGATGACTGGGAGTTCGCCGCCGGCGTCCAGGACCAGTTGCGCGCGCGCTGGGACGACGACGATGCCGCGATCACGGCCGGCCTCAGCGACCCCGGCTGGTTCGGGCGGGAGGTCCAGCGGCTGTACGGCTTCGGCGTCGACGGAGTCGATTACGCCGAGCCGGTCGAGCTGGACGTCGCGTGGCCGCCGGCGTAAGCACGCACCAGGTGACCATCGACCCCGTCCGCCGGGTCGTGACCAAGCGGTTCAAGACCAGCAGCAGGCGCGAGCCAGAGCGCGAGTGGCGTGCGCTCACGCTGCTCGCCGCGCACGCGCCCGGCCTGGCCCCGGCCCCGCTGCGCGCCGACCTCAGCGCGACACCGCCGGTGATCGAGATGTCCTGGCTCCCCGGCGGTGCACTCGGATCTGCGGCCCTGACAACCGGGCAGGTGCATGCCCTCTCGCGGGCGCTGACGACACTGTGGCAGGTGCCGGCGCCCGGCCCGGAGGCGCTGACCGATCGCGAGAACCGGGATGGCGGCAACCCCGGCCAGCTGCTCAGGGCGGTCGACACGCTGATCGCGGCCGGTCATGATCTCGGGCCCGATCCCGCCGTCCGGCGTGCCTACGCCGCCGCCCTCAGCTGGCTGGCCGGCGCTCGGGCCGAGTTGGAGAGCGACGCCGAGGCGCCGGCGGTGCTCGGCCAGAACGACGCTAACCTGGCCAACTTCCTCTGGGACGGCCAGGTAGTGCGAATCGTCGACTTCGAGGACTCCGGCCGCAGCGATCGCGCGTTCGAGCTCGCGATCCTGGTCGAGCACGTATCGGAGTGGTCGCAGGGAAAGCTCCGCGCCGACCGCTTCATGGGCATGTTCGACCTGACCGCCGCCGAACTGCGCCGGGCGGCCGACTTCCGGCGGCTGGCGGCTCTGCTCTGGCTGGTCTACCTGCGGCCCGGAGGCCCGTCGGGCAGGCGCAATCCGCCGGGAACCCTGCGGCGGCAGGCGGACCGGCTGCTCACGCTGCTGTGACCGGGACAGGGGTTTAACGGGACGGCGGGCGTAGTCCCCGTGCGGCGAATGCTCAGGCTCGACGTCATCTGACCGCCGGCCGGGCCGGGCCGGGCAGCCGGACCGCAGCCTGCGAGGGCACCCCTCGTTCCCCGAGAAATAAGAGTTGAGCCGTCTGCCCGCTGGCTGGGTACCATGGGTCGCATGGAGGTCAGTTATCTGAGCACCGCCGCGGCCGCGCGAGCTACCAGCCCGCCGGTTGCCGCTGCCTGACCTTCCATTCCGCTGGCGACCGGGAACGGCTCGCCGGCGTCATCGCCTCGCCCGTGCCGGGTGCTTTCTTGGCCGCGCCAGCTGCCGTCTTTCCGGCGCCCTGACTCCTGCGAGGCGAGACTGCAATGGACACGAACACCACTATCCGGACCTTCATCGAGTTCTTTCGCGAGCGCGGACATCAGCTGACTGAGGGCAGCACGCTGGTGCCGCCCGACGGCGACCCGGTGATGTTCACGACCGCGGGCATGCATCCGCTGACCCGCTACCTGGAGGGAGAACCGCACCCGCTCGGGCGGCGGCTGGTCGGCGTCCAGCGCTGCCTGCGCACCACCGACCTCGACGAGATCGGCGATAACACCCACCTGACCGTCTTCCAGATGCTCGGGTCCTGGTCGCTGGGCCAGTACGACGGGCCCCAGAGCCTGCGCTGGGGCCTGGAGCTGCTGTGCGACGGCTTCGGGCTGCGACGCGACCGGCTCCGTGCGACCGTGTTCGGCGGGGACGAGCAGGTCGGTCCCGACACCACCTCGCTAGAGACCTGGGACGAGCTTGGCCTGCCGGTCGAGCTGACGGTCGAGGACAACTGGTGGTCCAACGGCCCGACGGGCCCGTGCGGCCCCGACTCGGAGATCTTCGTGTGGACCGGCGACGGCCGGCCGGCCGGCACCCCCACCACCGACGACCGCTGGATGGAGCTGTGGAACCACGTCACGTTGCGGTACCGGCGACTGGAGGACGGCAGCCTGCAGCCGCTCCCGCAGCCGAGCGTGGACACGGGCATGGGCCTGGAGCGGCTGATGATGGCGACGCACGGAGTGCGCTCGGTGTTCGAGACCGACGTGTTCCGCCCGTGGCTGTTCGAGCTGTCCAGCCGGTGGCAGCCGGAGACGCGCTCGCTGCGCATCATCTCCGACCACTTGCGGTCCTCGATTGTCGTCATCGGCGACGGGGTGCGTCCGTCCAGCACCGGGCGCGGTTACGTCCTCAGGCGGCTGCTGCGGCGCGGACTCACCGAGCTGTGGCGCGACGACTCGTCCCTGAGTCTGTCCGAGCTGCCGGATGACCTCATCGGTGACACGCTCTCCCGGTTCGGCCAGGACGTGCCGCCTGGCCTCGTGCGCGACGTGCTGGTCGCCGAGGAGCGCAAGTTCAGCGGGCTGCTGGCGCGCGGGCGGTCGCTGCTGCAGCGGCTGTACCCGGAGGGCCGGCTCACCGAGGAGGACTACTGGTACCTGCACGACACCCACGGCCTGCCGCGCGAGCTGGTGACCGAACTCGTGACCGAACTGGTCGGCGGCCAGGAGTAGGGGGCCGCGTACGCTGCCGGTGGAGGTGGCCGTGGTGATACCGGCGGAGCGGATGGCAGAGCGAGCCGCGAGCTGGGCCGAGGCCGACGATGGCGTGCGCGCGGCGATTGTCTACGGCTCGGTGGCCCAGGGCACGGCGGACGACGAGTCCGACCTTGACCTGATCCTGGTCACCGAGCCCGGGCGGCGGGAGGGGCTGTGGGAGCGGCGGACCGAGTTCGCGGAGTTCGTGCTCGAGGGCCCGGTGCGCACGTCGCAGGAGCCGTCGTGGCAGCGCGCATTCCGCTACCAGAGCTGGGGCGAGCGCGGCGAGCTTGACCTCACGCTCGACGAGGGCTACGTCTCGCCGTGGCGCGCGCTGCAGCGCGGTTTCCGCGCGCTGTGCGACAAGGCTGACGTGGCGGGCCGGCTCACCGCCGACCTCGCGCAATTCCAGCCGCCCGAGTTCGACGCGCCGCAATTTGATCGCGGCACGTGGGGCTGGCTCAGGTACCTGCGCGGCAAGCTGCGCCACGGCGAGACGTGGTTCGTGCGCTACGGCGTGATGGACACGCTGAACAACAGGGTCGTGCCGCTGCTCGGCTCGGCCAGTCACTCGGTCAGGACCGAGCTCGGCGAGGACGTGCTGGCGCGTCTGCATCGGGCGGCGCCGAAGTCCGAGCAGCCGGACGAGCTCAAGCGGTCGCTGCTGGCGACGGCGGAACTCTATGACTGGGCGCTCGGCCAGTGGGCGCTGCGCACCGGCCGGGAGAACCCGCGCAATCAGATCGCCCCCGAGGTGCTTGACAAGCTGCGGCGACCGTAGTCACGCGCCGCCCCGGCTCCGTAGCCGCGCACCCTGACGAGCGCTAGCCGCTTACGTGGCCGGACCTAGCCGCGCACCTTCGCGATGACGTCGTCGGCGTACCTGCGCAGCTTGTCCAGCTTCGGCGGCAGGGGCTCGGTGTCGGGGCCGACGTGATAGGGCCAGCGGAAGCCGACGATGACGTCGGTCACGCCCTGGTCTTCCAGCCGGCGGACTCCGTCCGGCGTGTAGGCGTCCATCGAGATCACGTGCACCTCAAACGGCCGGCCGGCCGTGCCCTCCTGGTCGCGCAACTCGGCCAGCCGGGCGAGCAGGCCAGGCAGGTCCTCGGGCTTCCCGCCGCCGTGCAGCCAGCCGTCGCCGCTGCGGGCCGCCCGCCGCAGCGCCGCCTCGCCGTGGCCGCCGATCAGGATGGGAACGAGGTGTGTCGGCACGGGTGCGATTTTTACCGGCGGGATGTCGTACAGCTCACCGTGAAACTCGAAATAGCCGCCTGTGGACAGGCCGCGAAGTACCTCGAGCGACTCGTCCATCCGCAGCCCGCGCCTGGCCCACGGCACGCCCATCACCTTGTAGTCCTCGCGCCACGGGCTCGTTCCGACGCCCAGCACCAGCCGGTTGCCGGTGAGCACCGCGGTCGAGGTCATCTGCTTGGCCACGAGGACGGGATGGCGGATCGGCAGCTTGAGCACGAACGTGATGAACCTCAGGCGCTCGGTCACTGCCCCGAGCGCCGGGATGAGCGAGAACGGCTCGAGGAACGGCTTGTCCTCAAGAAAATCGCGGGTGCCGTCCGGGTTGAACGGGTAGACGCTCGCGGACTGCTCCGGGTAGCAGATGCTGTCCGGGATCACCATGGAGTCGTAACCGGCCTCCTCGGCGGCGCGGGCCAGCGGCGCGTAGAACGACGGCTCGGTCATCGACTCGGCGTAGCTGAAGCGCACTGATCCTCCGGTTCCTCAGGTTCGGGCGCCCGCGGGGTGCAAACATGCGCCATCAGGTAGAACATGTTCTTGTTGGCAGTCAACCAGATATGAGAGCTGGATGGATATGGACCTTGTCGCGCTGGAGCAGATCCGCCAGGTGAAGTACCGCTACCTGCGCTGCGTGGACCTCAAGCTATGGGACGACATGGAGGACGTGTTCACCCAGGGCGCCAGCGCCGACTACGGCACGCCCGCGGCCGGCCGGCCGCTGAACCTGCGCGGCCGGGACGAGATCGTTTCTTACCTGCGGGAGAACCTCGGGCCTGAGATCATCACGGTACACCGCTGTGGCCAGCCAGAGATCGAGGTCGACGGCGACCGCGCGACTGGAATCTGGTCGTTCGAAGACACCGTGATCGCGACTCAGTTCAAGGTCCTGATCAAGGGCGCCGCATTCTACGAGGACACCTACGAGCGCGGCGAGGACGGCAATTGGCGGATCTCGCATATCGGCTACACCCGAATCTACGAGACCATGAGTTCGCTCGACGATATCCCGTCGCTGCGATTCACCGCCAATATGTGGGCGGAGAAGCCGGCTGACTGACGCGCAGGCGTTGACGAGTTTTTAGAACGTGTTCTACCTTGAGGCGGACCACCCCGGCGCCGATGAGAGGAAACCGTGCTCACCCAGTCATTCGCGGACGCGGTGGTCGAGGCGGAGGGGATCATCACGTCCGCCCGGCATGTGCAGACGGCGCAGGACCTGGCCGAGGGGTATGACTACCTGGCGGGCAGCATCCAGGCGTCACTGCACCTGGCCTGGGCCTACCAGCGCGACTTCCCGTACTTCGTCCAGTCCACCGGGCCTTACACCAAGATGGGCCTGGACAACCCGGACACGATCTATCTGCACGCTTACTTGCGCGAGGGCGCGGAGTACATCGTCAGCGGCGTTCGCGGCAGCACCAGGGACCTCAGCTTCCAGGTGCTGAACGGCGACTACTCGCCGGTCGAGGTTCCCGACAGCCTGACCGCCTTCGACGACCGGGAACTCGCTATCGCCGCGGACGGCTCGTTCGAGCTGCGGTTCGGTCCGGCCCAGTCTGAGGCAGCACAGCCTGGCTCGCGGCCCGGATACTTCACGCTCGGACCGGGGTCGGCCATGCTCGTCGTCCGCGAGGTCTACAGCGACTGGGCCGCCGAGCGGCGCGGTACGCTGCGGATTCAGCGGGCCGACAAGATCGGGGAGGCGCCGCCCGCGCCGGATCAGGCGCTGCTGGCCAAACGCTACGGCGTGGCCGGGAAGATCCTGCTGTCGAGGCTGCGGACGTTCCTGGCCTTCCCCGACTGGTTCTATCTCAAGGAGCCCGCCAACACGATGACGGCGCCGCGGCGGACTCCGGGCGGGCTGGCGTCCCAGTTTTCCTCGGCCGGCCACTTCGACCTCGCGCCCGACCAGGCGATGATCGTGACCGTGCCCGACGCGGGCCGGGACTTGGCCCCCTATCAGGGCATCCAGCTCGGCAGCATGTGGTACATCTCGCTGGACTACGTCAACCACCAGACCAGCCTCACCGCCGACCAGGCGCGCAAGGATCCCGACGGCAAGCTGCGGTTCGTCATCACCGAGACCGACCCCGGCGTCGCGAACTGGCTTGAGCTGACCGGGCGATGCCGTGGCTACGTGCAGATCCGCTGGCAGCGGCTGGCCGCGGACCTGGGCCCCGAGCACGGCCCGCAGGTGCAGGTGGTCCCGGCCGCCAGCCTGCCGGACGCGCTGCCTTATTACGACCTGGCGCTCCTTCTGCCGGGGGAGTACACGGCGCGGATCGCCGCGCGACAAGCCGCCGTGGCCAGCCGGATGCTGGGCTGATGGCAACCGACCGGGCCCGCGTGATCGCCGAAGGGGTGCTGGGCTGATGTACCTGCAGGACAAGGTGCTGGTCGTCTCCGGGGTCGGGCCTGACCTCGGCCGGCAGATAGCGGTCCGCGGCGCCGCGGCCGGCGCGGACGTCGTGCTAGCGGCCAGGACCGTCTCCCGGCTGGAAGAAGTGGCAGCCGAGATAAAGGAACTCGGCCGACGTGCGCTCGTCGTGCCGACCGACATGACCATCGAGACCGACGCGCAGCGGCTGGCCGATGCGGCCGTGGCCGAGTTCGGCAAGGTGGACGCGCTGGTGCACAATGCGCTGGTCATGCCGCCGATCAGGGCCCTGGCCCGGGTCGACCTGGACGCCGTGCAGGCGGGTTTCAACGACAACGTGATCTCCGCGCTGCGGATGACCCGGCTGTTCATCCCGGCCCTCGAGCAGACCAAGGGCGCGGTCGTCGTGGTCAACTCGATGGTGATCAGGTTCTCCCAGCTCGGCATGGGTCCGTACAAGATCGTCAAGTCCGGGCTGCTCGCGATGGCCTCGAGCCTGGCGACCGAACTCGGCCCGAACGGCATCAGGGTGAACTCGGTGGCGCCCGGCCATATCTGGGGCGAGTCGCTGAAGTGGTACTTCGGCTACCTGGCTCACAAGCGCGGCGTCGATCCTGAGGAGATCTACCAGGAGACGGCGAAGAACATCGACCTCGGTCGGCTGCCCGAGCCTGACGAGGTCGCCGACGCCGTGCTGTTCCTGGCCTCGCCGCTGTCCCGCGCGATCACCGGCCAGTGCCTGGACGTCAACTGCGGCGAGTACCACCACCATTGAGCGGGGATCCGGGGGTCGTCCCCGGAGGGAGCACGGCATGAGCACAGCCGACCGGGTGCACGTCGGGACCGTCGAGGACCTCCGCGAGTCCGCCTTCCGGCTGACCGGGCTGGCCGACTTCGGGCCGGATGACTACAGCGACGGCCTGGCCGTGATCCTCGAGTCCTACGCTCGTGACGCTGACCTGACCCCGCTCGGCAGCAAGGCCGCTCGCGTCGGACTGCGCAGCGCGCTGGCGGCGCGGCTGATGGCCGAGTCCGCCTGGGCGACGCACCCGCAGTACGCCGACGTCCCGATTGAGCGGCCCATTTTCGTCACCGGGCTGCCCAGAAGCGGCACCACCGCACTGCACCGGCTACTCACGGCCGACCCCGGCCACCAGGGTCTGGAGATGTGGCTCGCTGAGATGCCGCAGCCCAGGCCGCCGCGGGAGACCTGGGACTCCAATCCCGTCTTCCAGGCGATCCAGGCTGGCTATCGGCGGCATCACGTCGAGCATCCCGAGTTCATGGGAATCCACTACATCGCCGCCGACACGATCGAGGAGTGCTGGCAGCTGCTGCGCCAGACGCTGCGGTCGGCCTCGTATGAGTGCCTGGCCCACCTGCCGACCTACTCAGCCTGGCTGCGCGAGCAGGACTGGACCGGCCCGTTCCGCCGGCATCGCCGCAACCTGCAGATGATCGGGCTGCACGAGCCAGGCAAGCGCTGGGTGCTGAAGAACCCGAGCCACCTGTTCTCGCTTGACGCGATCATGGCCGTCTACCCGGACGCCATGATCATCCAGACGCACCGGGAGCCGCGCACTGTCATCGGTTCGATGTGCAGCATCGCGGCCCATGCGACCGAAGGCTGGTCGACCACGTTCCGTTCCAACGTCATCGGCAGCGACCAGCTCGAGCTATGGGCGCGCGGGCTCGAGGATTTTGCCGCCGCGCGGGCCAGGTACGACCAGGCCAGGTTCCTTGACGTCGACTACGCCGACTTCACCGCCGACCCGGTGGGCACCGTGGAGTCCGTGTACGCGCACTTCGGGCTCTGCTACTCCGGTGCCGCCGCCGACGCGGTCCTGGCCCTGCACGCCGCGGCCGGGAAGGGAGACGCCCGGCCGTCGCACCGGTATTCGCTGGCGGATTTCGGCCTGACGCCCGGGCAGGTGGACGAGCGGTTCGGGGTCAACGCGCGCGGTTAGCCCTGGGCGTACACCGGGATCGAGTGAGCCGGAACGGTGATCAGCTGACGCTGGCCGATGTCGAGGAAGCTGACCGTTAGCTGCGTCACCTGAATCTCGCGGCGCCCGCCATTGGCGCCTGCGCTCTGCCCGGGGTGCAGCCGGTAGGCCTTCAGCAGCTCCTCGATCTTCTGCAGCGTGATGATGTACTTGCTTCCGCGGATCAGGCGCTTGAGCCCGGGTGGCAGGCTGTGCAGGGGGTACACGATCATCGTCTGCCGCAGCGAGATGCTCATCCGGTGCACGACTCCCTGGCCGTCAACCCAGACCTCAAGCGATGTGACCTGCTCCCCTGGCTGGATGTCGGGCATGGTGCCGAGGCTGGGCAGCTGGTTCAGGACGGTCGCGCGGAGTTCCTCGAGCCGGCGGCCTCCGATCGTCTGGTAGCCGACGACCTCAAAGCGGGCCGATGGCTCAAGGACGGCCAGCGCCGTTCGCGGATCAGGCACGCTGACCTGCGGATGGTCGGATGGATTGGTGTCGTGATACCACTCCAGCTTGTCCGTCTCGCCCTTGATGTAGTAGTAGGCCTGACCGTTCACGATGCGGTTGATGGCGAACTGCGTGTCCGCCGGCTGGCCCGAAGATGCCGGCAGCGTCTGGGAGAACGCGTCGTTCCAGTTCTGGCCAGAGAACGTGATGTCGTCGCTGCCGAAGTCCTGCACCACGCCCGCCTGGGTGTCGCGGTAGGTGACGTCCACGCGCCCGGCCGATGCCAGCGCCAGGCGCGACTCGTTCGCCAGGTGCCTGACCATCGCGGCGGTCAGGATGACCCTCGGGCTCGTCGTCGACCCGGTGAGGCTCGTGGCGGTCATGGCAGCGGCGGCGCCGATCGCGGCTGCCGCCGCAATAGTTGCGGCGAGCCGACCAGGTCGCCGGCCCAGCCTGGCGCCAAGCCGGGGGGCGAACTGGTGGCGCCTGGCCGGTACCGCGCGCGAGGCCGCCCGCTGCTCGATCTCGGCGAGCGTGACCGGTGCCGCGCCGCCCTCGATCAGGTCCTTGAGGCCGTCGGAGATCTCAGGGCTCATCGCTAACCCCCAGTGCTTCGCGAAGGCGCGCCAGCCCGCGCCGGGCATGCGTGTGGACAGTGGTGGGCCGCAGCCCGGTGAGCGCCGCGACCTCGCGGAGCGGGTACCCGTAACCGTGCACGAGGACGACCGCGAGGCGCTGGTGCGCGGTAAGGGCGGCGAGCGCGGCCGGAAGGCCGGGCTCGAACCGTGGCTCGGCTCGCCCGGCAGTGTCGAAGGCGACACTCCGCAGCGGCCGAGGCCGGCGCGACTGCGCGACGCGGAAGACGTATCCGGCCGCGTTCGCCATGCCGCTAAGCCGGTCCCAGTGCTCCCAGGCGTACGCGAGTGCCTCCGCGGTCGCATCGCGGCCGTCTTCGAAGCCATAGGCGGCGACCAGGGCGCGGCGCAGCTTCGGCTCGACGTCCCTGACGAAAGCCTCGAACGCCGCGCTCGGTGGTGCGTCGATTGTCTGCTGCATGCATGGCTCCGGTTCGGTCCGCTGCCTGGAGAACCTGTAGTCCACATCGTTAAACGGCGGCGGCGTCGCGGCGTACTACACCGGCTCGCGAATTCGTCGGGAGTTTCCGCTGGCCGCCGCGTCCGGTCCAGGAAGCCGGGCAGCGCCGAGAGTCCGGCGGTTCTGCGGAGCCTCGGCCTGCTGGATCGGCTCGGCGCGGCGGACGCTGGTGACCTGGACGTACGCATCACCGGCCAGTACCGCGATGAGCTCAGCGGCATAGTCGGCTGGCCGAGTGTGGCGTCGGTCGTGGCCGGGGTGCGGACGGCGGTAGCGAGCCTGCTGGCCGACAGCCGCCTGCCGCTGCTGCTCGGCGGCTGCTGGGCCAGGACCCGATGCTGATCGGGGTCCTCGACGATCGCCTACCTGGCCCCCCAGCGACCAGGTTCAGCTGGCTGAACACCGGGCCGTTCGGATCGGTCATGAGCCCATGATGCCGCCCAGACGGCCTGGACCGCGCCTGCCGGAGCCCGGCTTCTGCCGGACGCGCGCTACGCGCTGATCGAAGAAGCCACGCACTTCAGCGTGCTGACTTGCATGGCGGAGCGGCTCAATTCGCTGCTGGCGGATTTTCTGACCCGGACAACTGGGTCTTGTGCCTGAGCCACGGACTACCGCTTGGGTGCGTAGTAGGGGTGGTCGGGAGGCGCCTCGTTCCCCTCGAATCGCACCGTCGGCCTGTTCGCTAGCCTTGGGGGCATGCCGGCCGTGGAAGCTCCCGCGCAAGATAGCTGGGGCGAAGACGACAACGCCCGCCAGTACGACGCGTTCGCCCGCGAGTACCCGATGTACAGGGAGACCAGCCGCGACCTGATAGCGATGGTCGGCCCGGCGACCGACGCTGCGGTGCTTGACCTGGCGTGCGGGACCGGTGCCACCACCAGGGAGATCCTGGCGGTGCTTGGACCGGATGGCACCGTGATCGGAGTCGACAAGTCGGCGGCGATGCTCGCGGCGGCGGCGAGTTCTGTTGTAGATGAGCGCGTCACGTGGATTCACGCCCCCGCCGAGAGCGTCGGCCAGCACCTGACCACGCCGGTGGATACTGCCGTGTGCAACTCGGCGATCTGGCAGACGGACCTGGCCCAGACTGTCGCGGCCGTGCGAGCCGTCCTGCGGGCGGGGGGTTGCTTCGCCTTCAACGTGCCGAACGGGTTTCTCGCCGACGAGGATGACCAGGGTTGGCGCGTGTCCGGATACTCGCTGGCGAGCGAGATGCGGGCGATCGCCGAGCGGGACTTCGGCTGGACGCCGGACGTCAGTACGCCGCGCAGGCGGCTGACCCGCGAATCGATCCGGCGGTTCCTCGTTGAGGGTGGCTTCGAGGCCGAGCAGGTTGCGGAGTTTTCCCATGAGGAAAGCGCCGAGTCGCAGCGCGCGTGGCTGAGGCTGCCAATCTTCTCCGGTGACCGGCTTCGTGGCATTCCCTATGAGGACCGGATGCGGATCCTGGACATGGCGTACGAGCGCACCGGGCCTGGGGACGCCGCGCAGGGCCGGTGGACGGCCTTTCTGGCCAGGGCGATCGAGAGTCGGCCACGCCCCGGCGGCTAGTTTGCGGCTGCCGCCGGCCAGGCGGGCTCTGGGGGCGCGCTAGTTAATGGGGACGACTTAATAGGGACGACCGAAGCGGGCGACGTAGTGCCAGACCCGCTTGAGATCCTGGTCGTCGTATCGTCGCGCCCGCGATGCCTCGCCGATTATCCGGGCATTGAGACGGCCGTCAACGGCGAGTTCCAGGCCAAGCTGGACGAACTCTGGACCGCGAAAGTCAGGGTGCCGGCGCAGCTCGGCCGGGCTGAGTTCGAATCCGTCGTGCCACTCGACCGGGCAGCCGAGCCGCTGCGCCGCTTCATGGACGGCGGTGCCCTGGAAGCTGGGATCGAGTACCAGCGCCTCGACATCCGCGTCCAGGCGAATCGGCCCGTGCACCTGGGCCTCGATGTAGTCGTCGAGGAAGTCTTTATCGTCGGCCTCAGCCAGCTCGATGAGAGACATCGCCGAGGCGACGCCGAAGCTCACTGGCTGGAGGAAGCTGTCGGGATAGCAGAAGGTGGTCCTGGCCAGCGTTGCCGGCTGGAGCCGCAGGTGCGACGACCCGAATCTCGGCGAGCCGCCAACCGGTCGGCACCGGAAGTTCAGCGAGCCGTATTTCGGTCGCTCCGACGCCGGCGCACGGTCGTAGGCGGTGCCGAAGATGCGGCTTTCCCATGACCACCGGTCCCCGCCCTCGTAGGCGGTCAGCCCTCCGTTGCTCGTTCCGGTCTCAAACTGCGAGCGGTAGAGGCCGTCACGCCCCATCGCGTCGAGAATCGGCAGCCCGTCGGTCGTTAGCCGATCCGGGTGGAAGTTCAGCGTTACCCGAAACCGGGGGTCTAGAGGCACGCCTGACGACATCGATGCGACGTGAGCCAGGGCGCGATGCAGGGCGGATGGCGCCGCGCGGATCACGCGCGGTCGGTCGGCTGCGCGATCTTCATGGAAGGCGGCTCCGGCTGGCCGGGCAGCGTCAACTCGCCGGTGGCTGTCATGCGTGCACCCTCCTTCCTCTTGTGCGTGCCGTAGGCGACCGTCCATGCGAACAAGATTCCCACGAACACGAGCGGCGCGACCTTGGAGATCGTCAGGGCGGTTCCGGTCGAGTAATTGAAGACGACGACGATCCGCAGTGCGGCTTCGATGAGAAAGGCGATACCCCAGACGGCGGTGATGATCCGGAAGACGTGGCGGAAGCCCTCGTATCGCTGCCAGAGCATGGTCATCTCGCGTCCCTTGGCGGTGTCGGGCCCGGCGAACTCCCTGGCGAACCGAAACATCAGCGGCTGTCCCACTAAGAGCGAGCCGAGCAGCCCCAGGGCGAATACACCCGTGGGCACCGACCCCTCGACCAGCACCAGCCTGGCGTTATGACTGGCCAGCCCGAGGACCGTTCCCACGAGGATCCCGGCCACCACGAGCGCGCCGACGACCTCGAGCCGTCGGTGCCTGGTGGCATCAATGCTGACCGGGATGGCCGGGAAGACTCCGCTCAGGAGCAGGGATGCCACTGTCGACATGCCAGCCGAGCGCAGCACGTTGTAAGCCGCGAGCGGGGCGGCAATGTCGAAGATCGCGATCATGGTGAGCGAGCGGGCCCGGGCACCCTTCGCCACGGCCGTGCTGGCGGTTTGAGTGGCATCACTGCTGGTGTTCATGCGAACGGACCTTTCGTGATGGTGCTGCACTTTGCTCTCACAGGACCGTGGCCCGCGCTCCCCTGGACAGCCGGGTGACCCAGCGCGCGCACCATCGGCCCTGTCGTGCAGCAGCATAGGTCGTTTCGACCTATGCGGGCAAGGTAGATTGCTTGTCATGTCCGAACGGCAGCTGACCCCGTTCGAGCACATACTGCTCGGCCTGATCTGCCTGGGACCGTCATCCGGCTACGACCTGAAGCGGATTTTCGCCGTGACGCCCATGGGCATCTACCAGCCCAGTTCCGGCGCGCTCTATCCGGCATTGCGCCGCCTGGAGCTCAAGGGCCTGGTCCAGGCTCAGGCCCTAACCGGCCAAGTTGGCGAGTCAGCACGGCGTCGCCGCGTGTACGAGGCGACCCAGGTCGGCCTGGCCGTCCACAGGCAGTGGCTGCGCACCCCCGTGGAAGCTGCGACGGCCTCGCGTGACCTTGGCCTGCATCTCATGCGATTCGTGATGATGGAGCAGCTGTTCCCGCCAGAAGAGGTGGTCAGGTTCCTGCAGAGCCTTGCGGATGCGCTCGAGGCCGTCGTCGGGCAACTGGAGAAATACGCTGCGGTCGCCGACGTCGGCAGCCGCCATCCGGCGCTCGCCCTCGATCACGGCCTGGCCGTCCACCGAGCCAGCCTCCGATGGGCCGAGCGCACGATCGCGACGCTTTCCGCCGACCTCACCAGCCGTTAGCAGGCTGCGCCCTTTTCCCTGGGCACGGCATACGGGAAGCTTGTCGCGTCGCGTGCATGACCGACACGGTGCTCGCCGGATGGGTTCGTGGATATCGCAGATGTGGACCGCCTGGCCCAGGCTCTGCCGGGCCTGCGCCGGACGGCGCCCGATGGGCTGGCCCAGTGGCGCTATCACGGCAGGCTGGTTGCGCGCCAGCTTGATGACGTCCACTTAGTGATCCGTGCCGACTTCGACTACCGCGACTCGATGCTCCGGCATTTCCCCGGCACCTTCAGCGTGCCAGCCAGGTACGTCAAGCACATGATGGTCGTCGCTGACCTGGCCCGAGGCGAGGTTGGCGCCATCGAGGATGCCCTCGAAGCAGCGTGGCGGCTCCAGCTGAGCGCCGGCTGACTGGCGTCGGCCGGGACCGACGGGGAGGCTGTGTGCCCGGTCCCTGGCCAGTAGCTTGCCGAGACGGTGACTTTGATGCCTATCTAGCTGGCCGCCGCGGCGCACTGGATCGGCGACGGGGCCCATCTGGGCCGCGCGCATCCCTGACTCTCGTTGTCAGGGCGCCGCAGGTCCCGCGCACGCCGTCAACTCACCGGCGGACGTACTGCGCGATGATCACGCCTTTGGTAGTCGCGACGCTGTCGGCAAGCTCGAACTCGGTCAGCGGAGCGGGGCCTTCAAACAACCGCGTGCCGCTGCCGAGGGTTAGCGGGCATATCACCAGCCTGTAGTGGTCGATCAAGGATGCGGCGTGCAGGCTTCGTACCAAGGACGCGCTGCCGACGATCGCCAGGTCCCGGCCGGGCTCGGCCTTGAGCTGGCCTACAGCGTCGATCGCCTCGCCCCGCACCAGGATCGAGTTCTGCCAGGCATCCGCATTTTCCAGCGTCCTCGAGGCGACGTACTTGGTGGCCGCGTTCATGCGTGTCGTAAACGGGTTGTCGTCGGTCCGGCGGCCCCAGGCGGTGATGAAGTCCTGCCAGGTCCGGCGGCCGAGCAGCATGTCTCCCGGCTTGGCCATCGCCTTGCCCATCTCCCGGCTCATGATCTCGTCATCGAACCGGGTTCCCCAGCCGCCGCGCGTGAAGCCGCCTCGGGTGTCCTCGTCCGCCCGGCCCAGGCCCTGCACAACGCCGTCGAGGCTGACCCACATCGTGACCGTGATAGACCGCATGGACCCGCTCCTCTGGTTTATGCCTATGGGTTTTGCGTCCGTCGTGCTGCGCCGTGTCGTGCTGCGGCCCGGTTGTGCTGCGACCGTCGTGCTGCGGCCGTGTCACCCTCTACACGAATGGCCCCTGGTGAAATCGACACCCCGAGCCGTCGGCTAGCGAGCGGGAACGTCGCCATTTCGCCGAGGTCCACGCTGGCCGCGAGGACGGGGCCGGCTGCCTTGCGAACCGGTGCCAAGCCGTGCTGGCTGCGGCCCACGGCCGCCTGGCAGCTGCTGGCCAGCGGGTGCTGAACTGGGAAACGCGTTGTTGAGCGGGCCGGGCTCGGCAGCATGCAAGAACGACGGGGCCAGCCCGAATCGGACTAGCCGCAGCTAGCCGGCGATGTCGGTGTCTTCTGAGTCTGAGCGATAATGTCGGTTTAATCGACTGAGCGTGCGCGACGCAGTCGGCCGGACCCGCTCCAGTGACGGGCTGGCCGTGGTGCGCGGAAATCGAGCTACGGGGTGTCGCATGACGAAGAAGTCTGAACCGGAGTGGCCGCCCCCGACGCCTGGAAGGCGCGGATTCGGCAGGTCCTATGACCCCTTCTACGCGTTCGAACGGCTGGCGCGCGACGACGGCAAGCCCTACAAGCCGCCAGAGCCGAAGGCCGAGTTGCAGTTGCTGGCGTGGCTTGGAAGCAAGGGTCCGCTGGTAGTGATGTACTGCTTGCTCGTTGCCGTGGTCGGTGTTGTGCTAGGACTCCTGGTCGCCCGGGTGTGACGTCAGCGCGCCCGTCTGGTGGTGCGGGCGGTCGGCGTCGGCCAGCGTCGGCCAGCGTCGGCCAGTGCAGGCCGCTTTCCGCGGCTCTGCTCCGGCCTCTTAATCGTTACCAGCGTTCTTATACGGCGATGGGGCAAATGCCGGGCTTCGTCAGGCAAAGTCCAGGCCGCGCACGAGATGCGTTAACTCCCAAGACAGCCAGCTGGCCAGCTCAGAGTCGCGGTCACGGGTATCAGCTTCCAGGCCACGGACGTTGCCGACCGCCGCGCTGCGCGGAGAGACCGCCGTCGGCGAGCCATTGCGCCTTCGTCATAGTCGGCATGTTGATCCTCACGTGGACCACCGCCATTCTCATCCGGCAATACCGGACATCGAACAATGCTGGCCGGCTCTGCCGACCACGGAGTGCGGGCGCCCGGTAACGGACACGACTGGACAGTTCGTCCGCTTCGCTCGGCTGTCGCTAATTCCGCTGATCACGTAGCCGCGGCGCAGGGACAGGACACTTTGCCGCTAATCCTTGATCGAGCAGCGGTATGGGTGCTACACCCGCTATACGGCTCGGTTCCATCAAGGGAACCCGAGAGGGCCGGAATGGAGACAACAAATGTCCGTCGCCCCCCGTAAGGCTGCTTCATTGCTCGGTGTGGCCGCGCTCGGCGTCATGGCGATGACCGGCGCCGGCTGGGCCGCCAGTTCGATCGCCCAAGCCAGCGTGCACCCCAACGTCGGCCCCAGCTTTCCAAAGTTGAGTGCGAGCCAGGTCAAGACCCGCTCATCCGGCAGGCAAGAGAGCATGGTGGTCGTATTCGACAACCAGCTCGCCAACCTGCCGGCGAACCGGTCCCACCGGCACGCTCGAGAAGCAAAGGCCGCGTCCATGCAGGCCCCGCTCGTAGCCCAGCTGAAGCAGGTCCGGGCCACGCATATCACGACCCTTTCGCTTCTCAACGCTGTCGCCGCCACAATGCCGGCGGCCGAGGCACAGGCACTCAGTCACGCCAGCGGCGTCAAGGCGGTCGTGCCCGACGGAACCATCATCATCGGTGACGCCACGTCGACCACGAAGACGGTGGCCGCGTCCAGAGTGCGGAAGTCGAGCATCCCGTCAACGGCGGCCGATGGCCAGCAATTGTGCAATAAGAATCCCAAGAAACCGCTGGTGGAACCCGAAGCGCTGACCAGCATCCACGACGCATCGAGCAACCCGAACGACCCGTTCGAGGCGTCCAAGATCGCGACGGGCCAGGGCGTCATCATCGGGAACGTGGACGCCGACTCGCTGGCCGGGAACCCCAACATGATCCGGCCCAACGGGCAGCACGTGATCATCGATGCCCCGAACGAGAACGAGAACGTCTACAGCGACGAATTCAACGGCGACGTCTCCACTATGGCCGCCCAAGGCACAGTCACATACACCTACGCGTCTCAGCTGCCCTACTCGACCTTCCCCGCGAGCTGCACCTTCCGGATCGTGGGTGACGCCACCGGCGCGTCTCTTATCACCACCGGTTACTTCACCGACACCAACTCGCATGGTCAGATCGTGGCCCCCGAGTCGCAGGTCATCGCCGGCCTGCAGAACGCGGTAAATGATGGCGTCAACGTCGTGTCGGAGTCCTACGGCTACGGTGCGCTGCCGGGCGCCAACGACGACCTGCTCGCCCCGACCAACGACGCCATGGTGGCAGCGGGCGTAGTCGTAGTCGAAAGCGCGGGCGACAGCGGATCGTCGGGCACGGTCGAGGCCCCTGCCGATGACCCCAACGTCATCGACGTCGGCGGGACGAACGACCTCAGGCTCCTCGCCCAGGCCGATGGCTACACGCACGGCTGGGAAGACGACAACATGACGACCCTGTCGTCCGGCGGCACCGCTCCGAACGGCCGCGTGGTCGACCTCGTCGCCCCCGGCTACCTGGCGCTCGCTGCCGCCGGCGCCGGCCAGACACCGCTGCCCCTCCCGACCGAGGCCTTTGGCGGCACCAGCGAGTCGGCGCCTTTCACCTCGGGTGCCGCCGCTGACGTCATCCAGGCCTACCGTGACTCCCACGGCGGCGCCAGCCCGACGCCGGCCCAGGTGAAGGAGATCCTCACCAGCACGGCAACCGACATCGGCGCTGATGTAGACCAGCAGGGCGCTGGCCTGCTGAACGTGTACGCGGCCGTTGAGGCGGCCCGCCAGATGCCGGGCACGTCGGTGAAGCACTCCAACGCTCCGGAACTGGTTGACAGTCCCACCCAGCTCGACGTACAGGGCACGGGCGGCTCAACGATCAACGACTCGGTCACGCTGTACAACGCCTCGTCCAACCCAGAAAGGGTCTTCGGCACCTACCGGGAGCTCGGGCGTGAGTTCAGCCTCGGGCGGCCCGTCACCGAGAACGTCAGCGCCCCGCCGGCGAGCGCTCCGATCCCCGCACAGGGGGCCACCGCTGCGGCACCGATCAAGTTCAACGTGCCGCGCGGCATTAGCGTGCTCGATGCCGACATGCGCTGGCCAGACCCGACCAACAGTGATGACAACATCCTGTCGTTCATCCTGACCGACCCGGCCGGGAGGCTGGCCCAGAGTTCGTATGACTACGGCGCCGCCAACTACGTCACTTGCACGGGCGTCGACGGAGGCTGCAGCCCTGACATCCAGCACAGCACGGTCGAGCATCCGATGCCAGGAACCTGGACGGTCCAGGTCCTGTGGGCCAATGGCCGCGGCCACGCGCAGTCTGCGCCGGACACTCCGGGCACCTACACCGGCACCGTGACTTTCCAGGCCAGCGGCCAGAACTTCACGTACCGGCCGGCGTCGGCGCCTGTCACCATCGCGCCTCGCAGTTCGGTGAGCGTGCCTCTCAGCATCCGCCTTCCCCAGGCTCCCGGCGACCACCCCGAGTCGGTGCAGTTCACGGGCCGGCATGGGCTCGAGACCTCGGTGCCGGTCGCCCGGCGTACCCTCATCCCGTCGCGTGGTGGCTTCTTCGCCGCCACATTGACCAGCTCGGTGTCTCGCGGTCCAGGGCAGATCAAGACGTTCTATGTGGACGTGCCCGCGGGCGAGAACGACCTTGACGTGTCGTTCTACGCACCGGACCACGCCGCCGACGACCCGGTGTACTACTACCTGCTCTCGCCGGCCGACCTCGAGCCTGCCGTCACCGAGGCAGGGAACGTCGATGTCACAGCCATCGATACCTCCCCGACGCCAGACAACCCGACCGGAACCGCCTCGCTCATCGCCCCCGATCCCCAGCCAGGGCTGTGGGAGATCGACGTGATGCAGGGCCCGACGACTGACGGGACGGAGTTCGCCCAGACCGTCAGAGGATTCCTCGCGTACAACCGACTCGCGCCCGTCACCGAGACCGGCCTCCCGACGTCGACGTCGACCACCATCGACACCGGCACTAGCGTCCCGATCACGGTCACGGTCACGAACACGACGAACCATGTCGGGTACTTCGAACTGCAACCGACGAACAACGACATCACTGGCGGCAATACCGCCACGCCGCTGGAGCTGGCGCCCGGAGCCACCGGGACACTCACGGCGACGTTGTCACCCACGGCGACTGCGGGCACCGCGGTGAGCGGCACCCTCAGCGTCATCGACTCGACAGACTGGGGCGCGACTGAGCCCGCCCTCGGGCTGCCGACGTCCTACAACGATTTCCACGATTTTGCCTACGCCTACACCGTGGGGAGCTAGAGCTAGCGGCTAGTACCGGCAACAACAGCACGGCCCGGGCCTGGTCGCAGGCCCGGGCCGCCGCCGTATCGCGGTTCGGGCCCTGAAGGTTGGGGCTCGGCCCAGCGCCGTTGACACCGCTCGCAGCCGTCGCCCGCCCGGCTTGCTGTGGACTCGGAGGCCTTAAACTACCGGGACATGGCTTTCGTGCTGAGGGAGCGCCGCTCGTGGGTTCAGACGCCAGAGGCTTCCCGCCAGGAGACCTGAGGGTTTCTGACGGTGACCGGGACAGGGCGCTGTCGGAGCTGAGCGACGCCTATCAGGTTGGGCGGATCACGGCCGATGAGTTTGACCATCGATCGATGAAGGCACTGAGCGCCCGGACCGGACAGGAACTAGCCGTCCTGCTCGCAGACCTGCCTTTCGGCGGAAGTCCAGGCGCCGCCGTACCCGCGGTCACCGCCAAGCCGCGGCCAGGCGATCGCTACCTCGTTTCGAGGCTGACTATCGGCGCGTCCCTCACTGCGATCTGCTTCGGCGGGGTCGCCATAACGAACGCCCTTCGCCCTGACGTCGGCTGGAACGTCGTGTTGACGCCAGCAGCGGTTGCGGTGCTGTGCGTCGTGCTGGTCATCGTCTTGCGGATCCGGGCTCGCGCGAGCGGGGCTTGACCGAGCTGCCATGACTCGCCGCTGTGGAGCGTCAAGTTGCCCGTGATCCGCATGCCAGATCACCATGGGGGCGATCTGATACGGGCGCTACCCCAGCTGGTCGCGACGGCGTGTTAGGTAGGCGGTCTCGGCGGTATTGCCCGCGAGCTCGATGGCTTGGTCGTACGCGTCGCGCGACTGCTGACTGCGGTCCAGCCGACGCAGCAGGTCGGCGCGGGCCGCATGGTAGGCGTGATAGCCATCCAGCTTTTCCCCGAGACGGTCGACGGCCGCCAGTGCCACCTCCGGGCCGTCAAGCTCGGCGACCGCGATGGCCCGGTTGAGGGCAATGATCGGCGAGGGGTCCACGCGGACAAGCTGGTCGTAGAGGGCGACGACCTGCGACCAGTCGGTGTCCCGTACATCGCGGGCGGAGGTGTGCACTGCATTGATCGCTGCGAGGATCTGGTAGCGCCCCGGAGCCACCCCGGCGGCCAGGCGCTCGCGCACCAGCCGGTGACCCTCGGCGATCAGCGAGGCGTCCCAGACCCCGCGATCCTGCTCAGTGAGGCTGACTAGTTCGCCGCTGGCCGAAACCCGGGCGATGCGGCGGGCCTCGATGAGGAGCATCAGCGCCAGCAACCCGGCTACCTCACCGTCCTCCGGCATGAGGGCACGGATGAGGCGGGTGAGCCGGATCGCCTCCGCGGTCAGGTCGTGACGTATCGGATCGCAGTCGGGGCCGGTCGCCAGGTAGCCCTCGTTGAAGACAAGGAACAGGACGGCAAGTACGCCGGAGACCCGCATTGGCAGGTCCTGCGGGGACGGCACCCGATAAGGGATGCGGGCAGCCTTAATCTTGGCCTTCGCGCGGGTGATCCGCTTCTCCATGGTGGTCTCCTGCACCAGGAAGGCACGGGCGATCTCTGGCACGCTCAGACCGCCGACCATGCGCAGCGTCAGCGCAACGCGAGTCTCCATTGCGAGCGCCGGGTGACAGCAGGCGAAGATCAGCCGGAGCCGCTCGTCGTCGATGGCACCGACAGGCTCGGGCGGGTCGTTGTCGTGCAACAGCTGAGCCTCCTTCTGCTTGTCATCCCGCTTGCGCTCGCGCCGGATCCGGTCGACGGCGATGCGTTTGGCGGTGGTCGTGAGCCAGGCACCAGGGTTGGGGGGAACTCCGTCGGCCGGCCACCGCCCGACGGCTGTCGCGAATGCCTCGGCCGCCGCCTCCTCGGCGATGTCCAGGTCACCGAAGCGCCTGGTCAGGGAGGCGACCAACCGGGCCCACTCAGCGCGGTGGGCCTGGGCGATCGCCTCCCGGACTTCGATCACGCTTACTCGCCGTGGAATGGCCGCACCTCGACCTTCCGATTGCAGGCCCTCGACCCCTCGGCGGCGAGCTTGAGTGCCACGTCGAGGTCGGGGGCCTGGATGATCCAGAACCCGGCGAGGTGCTCCTTCGACTCCAGGAAGGGCCCGTCGGTGAGCAGCGCATCCCCGCCCCGGCCGTCGATGACGGTCGCCGTGCTGGGCGACTCGAGGCCGCCGGCGAAGACCCAGTGACCCCCGGCCTGGAGCCGGTCGTTGAACACGTCGATGGCCGCCATCTCGTCCTGGGTCGCTGCACCGGCCGTGTCGTCGATCACGGAAACCATGTACTGCATCTCCGATCATCTCCTCTGGTATGGGCGCCCCTCGTGGGCGGCCCTCACCCGTGCTACGAACGAAGCTGCCCCGATCCGACACCGCCTCCCGGATTTCTTCCAAGGTGGCTGGCCTGCTGCGTATCGAGGAAGGCCTGTTCGACCGGGTTCGTGGCAAGAGCGCGGGCGGTGGCGTAAGCGGTCGCGGCTTCGGCCGCGCGGTCGAGGCGCCGTAGCAGGTCGGCGCGTGTTGCGTGGAACAGGTAGTAGTTGTCCAGGCCCGAAGACCGCAGGTCGTCGACCACGGCCAGGCCGGCTGCGGGACCGCGGACCTCGGCGAGCGCGACTGCTCGGTTGAGTGCGATTACCGGAGTGGGCGTGAGCGCATACAGCTGGTCATAGAGCGTCAGGATCGCGTGCCAGTCGGTGCTGTCAAAGGTGGACGCAACGGAATGGACAGCGTTGATGGCCGCCTGGATCTGGTATGGGCCGCGGCGGCCCCGCTGGACGCACGCGCGCACGATGGCCTGGCCTTCGGCGATCAGGCCCTGGTCCCAGAGCCGCCGGTCCTGTTCGGCCAGGCGGACCAGCGAACCGTCGGCGGTGATGCGGGCGGTGCTGCGGGCGTGCAGCAACAAGAGCAGCGCCAGCAGACCCTGGGCCTCCGGCTCGCCGGGCATCAGATCGGCGAGCACGCGGGCGAGGCGGATCCCCTCGGCGCACAGGTCAAGCCTCATCAGAGAGCCTGCGGTCGCCGCGTAGCCCTCATTGAAAATCAGGTAAACGACAGCGAGGACGGGCTTGAGGCGGCTGGGAAGTTCGGCTTCCGCAGGTACGCGATAGGGGAGACGGGTCTGCCTGATCTTGCGCTTGGCCCGGACGATCCGCTGGGCCATGGTTGCTTCGGGAACGAGGAAAGCCCGCGCGATCTCCGGCGTCTCGAGCCCGCCGAGCAGCCGCAGGGTCAGCGCGACCTGGGCGGGCTGGTTCAGCGCCGGATGACAGCAAGTGAAGATCAGGCGCAGTCGGTCGTCGGGCACCGTCTCCTCCTCCAGCGCCAGGGCATCGTCCCCGGCGGCCTGAGCGGCGCCGCCGTACAGGTGATGCGCTTGCGCGTGCCGCTCGTCGCGGACCGACTCGCGGCGCAGCCTGTCGATGGCGCGGTTGCGGGCGGTCGTGACGATCCACGCGCCGGGATTGGGCGGCTGGCCTTCCGACGGCCACGTGGCGACCGCCACGGTGAACGCATCCTGGACCGCCTCCTCGGCGGCGTCGATATTGCCGAGGAAGCGGATCAGGGTGGCGACGCAGCGACCGTACTCGCGGCGGAAGACAACCTCGACAGTCACTGCGCGCGAGTCTACGGCCGCTGGCCGGATACGATCACTGGGCGCCGGCCCCAGCATCGAGCGCGTCGTTGAGATCCCCATCGAAAAGCGGGCGGACCTCGATCGCCCGCTGTTGCGCGGCCGCGGTGAGCTCGGCCCACTCCAGGGCTTCGTCAAGGTCCGCGGCGTTGATGATCCAGAATCCGGCGAGGTGTTCCTTGGTCTCGGTGTACGGCCCGTCGCTCATCAGGAAGTCGTCGCCAGACTGGCGCACCACGGTCGCCGAGTCGGGGCCACCGTCGAGTCCGCCCTGGAAAACGAACGCGCCGGCGGCTTTCAGCTTGGCGCCCAACGCGTTCACGTCGGCCCACACTTGCCGTGTCTGCTCCGGCGGAATGGGAACGGCATAGTCTCGGTAGAGCGTGAGCAGGTATTGCGTCATGACGGTCACTCCCGTTTGTCATCCTGGACGGTCTCTGGTTCGCCCCTACTCCCGCTACGAAGTGGCCACCCAGAATCGACACTCGCTGCCACGATGCCAGAAAACTTTGCGCCAGGAGATCCAGGGTGTCGAGCGGCCAGTCGCCTGTGCGACCAGATCGAACGGCATGAGACCTGACCATGCGATCGGCACGCAACACGGCACGGCCGAAGTGCTGCCTGCATGATCCTCGACCCGTCCGTCGCTGTACCGCGGCTGCGGTTATGGCGAAGGCGCTCGCGCGAGCGTGCGAAGCTGAACGAGTCAGGTGACGGTCGGGCACGCCCGGCAAGATTAGCCGCCGATGACCGATAGGGTCGCGTTGTGGTCGGCCACTATGAGAGCTTCTTCATGACAAGCGCGGGCGCGTCCGCCGCTATTTTGGGGTTGCTTGTGGTCGCCGTAACGGTCGTGAACGCGGATGACGCCAACCCCGCAACTCGGGAGCTCCGAACTGTGCTGGCCGGGAGCGCGTTTGTTGCCCTGGTAGACATCTTCATCGTCTCGATCGTGGCCTTAACCGGGGGCTCAGTCGTCTTCGGGCTATCAAGCCTCGCAATGGCAATCGTCGGCGTCCTGGCTACCAGAGGACTCATACCGAGGGCAAAGCGGGCCGGAAATTTCTCCCGCGGTTCTCGAACCAGAACGCTGAATATGGCCTTCGCATCGATTTCAGCTGGGACCTACCCGGCGCAGCTCGGGCTCGCAGTAGCGCTGCTGGCGAACACCCGGAGTGCCGCACTGCAACATGCTTTGGTCCTCGTAATCGTCGCTTTGTATTGCAGCGCCCTTGGCCGGGCATGGGTGGTCACCGGAATAACCAGGCGGGGATAAGTGGCCTCAGGGGGTTGCGGGTAGAGGTTGCCTGCCCCGGCGAGGGGACGGCCCGCTGTCGCTGCCCGACCCGGCCGGGGCCGCGGAGGTGGCCGAGGCCTCGGACATGCGGATCAGGGCTCGCGACGAACCGGTCGAGGTTGTGTGTGCTGGCGGCCGCCGCCAAGCCGATGGCTATCTTGACGACGAGGGCGGGCCGTGCAGCGGTCGCCGGATGTTGGCGCGCCCGTCACCGGGCCGTCGCCTCGACCTGCTAGCCAAACGAAAGGCGCTTGGCGACCGACCGCGCCTTTATCGGAGGGGTCATGCGGATCAGGAAACTGCATACATTAGTGGCCGCGGCG
>JASHOL010000212.1 GCA_030041135.1 Streptosporangiaceae bacterium
CAGGCCCGGCTGGACCAGGTGCTGGGCATGGCGCGCCGCCTCGTCGGCGAGCAGAGCGCCGCCCGACTGCTGGCCGAGGGTGCGCGACTTAGCGTGCACGAGGCCGTGAGCTCGGCCATCGCGCTGGCGACGGCTGCGGCAGAGCAGGACGGCGCGCCCGCGGCGGTACTGGAGGCGCCGACCGGCCCGGTGCTGCCGGTCGCACCGGGCAATGCGGTGCTCACCCCGCGCGAGGCCCAGATCGCCGACCTGATCGCGCGCGGCCTATCCAACCGGGCTATCGCGGCCGAGCTGGTCATCAGCCCGGCCACCGCCGCCCGCCATGTCGCCAACATATTCGCCAAGCTCGGCGTCACCTCCCGCGCCCAGGTCGCGGCCTGGACCGCCGAGCAATCGCAGCAGGCTCCCAGCTGACCGATTCCGTCCGCCCGGGCCTACATAGCCAGCCTGGCCGGACATGCACATCGGAATGCGTCATTTGGCGCATGCCGGGATGCCCTGCTCCTGCATAGCCTCTGCTGTGAGGATTGGCGCGACTCGGCGGGCCGGCCACCAGGAGGGGGGTGGCCGGACGCCGAGACGGCGGGACCAGCCCCGTAGCTCCGGCACGCCCGGCGCCTACATAGCCGGCTACACAATCCTGTCGATGTGCCGACCGGCATGACTGCATACGGTCGGAGTGTGACATCAGCGGACTTGCCGCCCGCTGGCGGCAGCAGTCACGTTCGGCCGCGAGGGGTGAACCTGGGGACCACGGTCACGCAGCGCCTGGTGAGCAGCGCTGCCGCGTACGGATGCCGACCGGCTCTGGTTGGCCGGCCGGCCGGCCAGCTGTACTCGTTCGCCGATCTCGTCTCCACGGTGCAGCGTGCCGCAGCGGGGCTCGCCTGGCGGGGCCTGCGGCCGCGCGACGTGGTCGGCGTGTACGTACCCGATGCCGCGTCTTACGTACTGGCCTGCCACGCCATCAGCGCCGCGGGCGGCATACCCTCTCCGGTCGCAGCTCAGCTGTCGATCGGCGAGATCGCCGGACAGCTTGCGGACTGCGGCGCGCGGATGCTGCTGACCGCCCAGCCGCTGGCATCGGCCGCGCTGGCCGCCGCCGATCGGTCCTGGGTGCGCCAGGTCATCTCGTTCGGCGACGCCCCGGCGGCCACGCCGTTCAGCTCGCTCATGTCGATGGGGTCGCTGCGTCCGCCGAGCGTCCGCCCGCACGACCTGGCGATGCTGCCCTACGTCCGGCGGGCCGACGGGACGCTGCACGCGGCCGGCCTGACCCATCTCAGCGTGGCTACCGAGCTCAGCGCCCTGGCCACGACGGCGGACATCGGTCAGGATGACGTGGTGCTGGCCGCCCCGCCGGCGGGCGACGGCCGGTCCTACACCGCCTTCCTCGACCATGTGCTGCTGCACGGCGCGACCGTCGTGGCCACGAAGGCAGACGAGCTGGCCGCTGCGGCAACCGAACATCGCGGAACCGCCGCGATCATCCCGCTTGGCCTGGAGGTGCAGGGCACCGATGCGCTGCGCCTGTTCGCGGTGGCGTGCTGAGCTAGCCGCCGTCGACGTCGGGCGGGCGGTTCTCGAACGGCGTGCTGAGCACGATCGTCGTGTGCGTCGAGACGCTTGCCGCGGCCCGGATCTCCTGGAGCAGGTCCTCCAGCTCACTCGGCGACGCCACCCTGACCTTCAGGATGTAGTTCTCGTCGCCCGCGACGCTGTGGCACGCCTCGATGGCGCCAAGGTGCGCGAGCCGTTCCGGTGCGTCGTCGGGTGACGCCGGGTCGAACGGCTTGATCGAGACAAAGGCCGTGAGCGGGAGGCCGACCTCCTCTGCGCTGATTACCGCGCTGTAACCCTTGATCACGCCACGCTGCTCGAGCCGCCGGACCCGCTGCTGCGCGGCCGACACCGACAGCCCGGTACGGCGCGCCAGCTCGGTGAAGCTCATCCGGCCGTCGGCCGCGAGCAGCGCGACTATCTTGCGGTTGATCTCCTCCACCCCGAAACCGTAACCCCTTCCCCGCCCGCCGGCTACGCACCAAGGTCACAGCAAGGTCACGGCGCTTACGCTCCCGTAACGTGCCGATCCGGCGGATAGCCCCCAGCCGACCCGCAAGGTACGCTCCGGCCAGGACGGCCCAGCCCGCCGTCGTTATCAGCGGTGCGGAGGTTGACATGGCGCAGATCATCCTCGACGGGGTCGACAAGGTCTACCCCGGCGGCGTGAAGGGCATCGACGGGCTGAGCCTCGACATTTCCGATGGCGAGTTCATGGTCCTCGTCGGGCCGTCCGGCTGCGGCAAGTCAACGGCCCTGCGCTCGATCGCGGGCCTGGAGGAGGTCAGCGCGGGCACGATCAGCATCGGCAGCCGGGTGGTCAATGATCTGCCGCCCAAGGATCGCGACATCGCCATGGTGTTCCAGAACTACGCCCTGTACCCGCACATGACCGTCGAGCAGAACCTCGCGTTCGGCCTTCAGCAGCGCAAGACGCCCAAAGATGAGATCAGGCGCCGCGTTGCCGATGTGGCCAAGATGCTCGGTCTCGAGGACTACTTGAAGCGCAAGCCCGCGGCACTGTCAGGCGGGCAGCGACAGCGCGTGGCGATGGGCCGCGCGATCGTCCGCGAACCGCAGGCCTTCCTGATGGACGAGCCCTTGTCCAACCTCGACGCCAAGCTGAGGGTCTCGATGCGCGCATCACTGTCGCAACTGCACAGCCGGCTCGGCGTCACGACGGTCTACGTCACCCACGACCAGGTCGAGGCTATGACGCTCGGGCAGCGAGTGTGCGTGCTGCGTGACGGGAGGCTGCAGCAGGTCGATACGCCGCAGACGCTTTACAACTCGCCGGTGAACCTGTTCGTGGCCGGCTTCATTGGCTCGCCGGCGATGAACTTCGCGACCGCGAGGCTTGTGCGCGATGCCGGCGCTGAGGTCGAATTCGCGGGGCACCGCCTGACCGTGTCCGACACGACGCTGGCCGCGCGGCCGGGACTTGACGGGTACTTCGGCCAGGAGGTCGTGCTCGGCATCAGGCCGTCCGACTTCGAGGATGCCGAGCTCGCCGAGGCAAGCTGGCCGCGCATGCCCGTCGATGTCAGCGTGACCGAGGAACTGGGGAGCGAGATTCACGTCATCTTCGCCATCGACGCCCCGCAGGTCGAGCACGCCAGCATCTCCGAGGCGCGCGCGGGTGACGGTGACGAGGATGCGATCCCGCTCGGGGATAACAAGACCCAGTGGACCGCCAGGGTCGCGTCGCGCAGCAGCATCAAGCCCGGCTCGTCCGCCGTCCTGGCCGTGGACACTTCGAACCTGCAGTTCTTCGACCCGGTGTCCGGCCTGTCCATCGGGCACCCAGCCAACGGCTGACCGGCATCACGGACCAAGCGCGACCGTCGCCGGAATCCGGTCCTGAGCACGCGTCGTTAGCGCCGCGGCCAGCGCGGCCCCGGCAGCCGCCAGCCCGATGGCGGCCGCCGTCGTGCCGGCCGACGCGGGCGTCGCCAGGCCCGAGCCCAGC
>JASHOL010000213.1 GCA_030041135.1 Streptosporangiaceae bacterium
CTCGGCGGACGCCGACGGCGAGTGGACCACGGTGGGCGTGTCCGACGACATCGTCACCGCCTCATGGGAGGCGCTGGCCGACGGCGTCGTGTACGGCCTGCTGCGCGCGGGCGCGCAGGCACTCAACGGTGATGATCAGCTTGCCCGGCCAGGCACGCCGGTGCGGGCGGGTATGCCGGTGCGGGCGGGTACGCCCGCGCAGGCGGCCGAGCACGAGATTTCGGAGGCAGTATGACATCCCCAACTACGCCCCTGCCACGGCCGCGGTCCGGCCCGCTCACGACCGGGCCGTCGCGCGCTGCGGCGCGCGCCATGCTGCGCGCCGTGGGGTTGTCGGAAGACGACCTGACCAAGCCGCAGGTGGCGGTCGCCTCGTCCTGGAACGAGGTCACCCCCTGCAACGTCCACCTGAACGGGCTCGCGGCGGCCGCGAAGGAAGGCGTGCGCCAGGCCGGCGCGGTACCGCTGGAGTTCGGCACGATCGCGGTGTCCGACGGCATCTCGATGGGCACCGAGGGCATGAAGGCGTCGCTGGTCAGCCGCGAGGTCATCGCGGATTCGGTCGAGCTGATGGTGAACGCCGAGCGGTTCGACGCCATGGTCACGATCGCCGGCTGCGACAAGTCGCTGCCGGGCATGCTGATGGCCTGCGCGCGGCTGAACATTCCGTCGATCTTCCTGTATGGCGGGACGATCCTGCCGGGCTTCGTGCACGGCAAGGCCGTCACGATCCAGGACGTGTTCGAGGCGGTCGGTGAGCACTCGGCCGGGACGATGTCCGACGAAGACCTGCTGAAGGTCGAGCGGGCCGCGTGCCCCGGTGCCGGGTCGTGCGCCGGCATGTACACGGCCAACACGATGTCGATGTGCGCCGAGGCGCTGGGGATGACACTGCCCGGCGAGGCATCACCGCCGGCCGTCTCAGGTGAGCGCACGGTCCTGGCCCGTCAGAGCGGCGCGGCTGTCGTGCAGGCCCTAGCCCACGACTTGCGGCCGCGCCAGATCATGACCAGGAACGCATTCCTGAACGCGGCCACGCTCGTGATGGCCACCGCCGGGTCTACCAACGCGGTGCTGCACCTGCTGGCGATCGCGCACGAGGCCGGCGTCGAGCTGACCCTGGACGACTTCGACGCGGTGTCGCGGCGCACGCCGGTCATCGCGTCGGTGCGCCCGTCCGGCCTCTACGTGATGAGCGAGCTGGACCAGGTCGGTGGTGTCCCGGTGATCCTGCGCGAGCTGCTGTACGCCGGGCTGCTCGATGGTGACGCGATGACCGTGAACGGGCGGACCATGGAGGAGAACGTGCGGGATGCGCCCGCGCCTGACGGCTCCGTGGTCCGGCAGGTGGAGGACGCGTTCAAGGCGGACGGCGGCCTGGCGATCCTGCGCGGCTCGCTCGCGCCCAAGGGCGCGGTCGTGAAGACGCCGGGGATTGAGAACCTCCGATTCCACGGCCGCGCCAGGGTATTCGACCGCGAGGAGGACTGCTTCGAGGCGGTGACCTCGGGCAAGGTCGGCAAGGGCGACGTGCTGGTGATCAGGTACGAGGGGCCCAGGGGCGGGCCGGGCATGCGGGAGATGCTCGCGGTCACCGCGGCCATCAAGGGCGCGGGCCTGGGCAAGGACGTGATGCTGCTGACCGACGGCCGGTTCTCCGGAGCCACGTTCGGCGCGTGCGTGGCCCATGTCGCGCCCGAGGCGTACGAGGGCGGCCCGATCGCGCTGGTGATGGACGGCGACCCGGTCGTGCTGGACGTGCCCGAGCGTCGACTGGAACTGCAGGTCGGCGACGCCGAGCTTGACCTCCGCAGGGCCGGCTGGAAGCGGCCCGAACCCAACTACACCGAGGGCGTGCTGGCCAAGTACGCGGCATTGGTGTCGGGCGCCGACACGGGCGCGGTCTGCACGGTGAGGTAACGGCTCTCGGGGCCGGGACCTGTCCGGGCGCTTCGTGGTGTATTGGCGCCGTACTGCTGGAGCGGCTCGCCGATCCGCCCATGTCCGACCGCATCACAGCCGAACTGCGCTAGCCTGCGCGGCTCCGAGGCGCACCGAGCCCGGAAGTGCCACCCCCACGTAGCGAGAGCCTCATGCTTGCCGGCAACTTTACGACAGTTCCGACAAATCGAGTGATGTGAGCCTCAGGACGATGCTCGCACGGCTCAGGACGATAAGCGTCGTCCCAGCGGCCTGTGCGAAATGGGGCTGGTTCACCTCGAGCCGCGAGGCCGAGAATCACGGGCGGACGGACGATCGGCGGTTGAGTGCCCTAATGATCGCGACAGCGGTGAAGCCGCTGGCAGCCCCGCCGATGACGAGTCCTCGCTTGCGCCTGCTGCGCTTGCCGCGGATGGGGTGGCGGGTGGCCTCCTCGTGGAGGCTTTCAGGGTCGACGTCGATGTTGCCGGGCCATGCGACGGTTCCGGCGTCTCGGTCGACGTACGCGCGCGCGAACAGATCGGGGTCCTCTAGCGGCTCCCAGAACGGGCCCGCGCCGCGCACGTCGGATAGGTCGACGTCTCCCGTGAGGCCGTCGCTGAACCCAACGCGCAGCCGCCAGTGTCCCAGCACGTCGACGCTGGTCACGGACGGCACAGCAGCCATGATCCTGATGATAGCGATCTAAGTCAATGGCGCCGGGGTCCTCCCCGCGCATCGCTCGCTCCCAGCACTCGGCCAGCTCGTCCTGATGATCTTCGATCCACTGGCGTACGAGGCGAGCGCGCCTGCGCCGCAGACTGCCTCTCGTCACCTCCCCCGTTTCGGTGGACACCTTGGCCTTGTCTTGGCCGTCGGTGACGTGGATATGCGGCGGATTGTGCTCGCGTGGCGCAACGTTCATGTATATCGACATGCCGTTGAGGCCGGTTATCTTGACCATGAGCGAGGGGCTCGATTCGGATTCGGACTCGTATTGTTATGTCTTTCGCCATAAAACGCCAAAACCCCGCAAGACAGCCGGAGCCGTGAGCGGGACCCGGCAAACGTACCGCGCCCTGGCCTGGAACGCGGCGGTTCAGGTGACGGGCCGACGAGAGATGCTGGCCTTCGCGGGGAAAGCCTAGGGGAGACAAAGGGACTCGCGCTGCCGCAACGCGCATACGTGGTCTCGCCTGTGTAAGAAATACCGCTCACTGAATCTCTCACCACAAAACGATCATGTATAAATGGCAGTAAAGAATCCGTTAGAGGTACACACCCTTCTCTTCGCCTGGTCGGCTGCGTCCACCAGCCGGTTAGCCTCGGAGCGTGACTCGCCTCACCTTGGCCATCGGGACTCTCCGGCCGACTCGCGTGGACGAAGCCTTCGACCGCAGCCACTGGTCCAAGGAGTCCGGTAGGAAACCGTTGGCAGCGGACCCGGCCTACAGGACCGCGCATCCGTCTGTGATCGTGGTCACGGTGCGAAAGTCACGCATCCCAGGCGGGCGGGGTTGACAGCACGGCGCTAGGAGTTAGCGTCTGGGCAGGGCTGATCCTGGTCTCGGTAGCCGGGTAGGCACTGGCCTGGTCGTCCCCCGGTTTGTATGAGGTCGGGGGACGACCTTTGTCATCCGATCACCACGCCGTCGCGATCGCCAAACGTTCCGTCGGTTTCCCGACGGATGCCTTCGCCCATCCCGAACCATGTCGCTTCCATACATACGCAGCTGCGCCGAGGTGGGAAAGCCCGGCGATACCCGGCATAGGCGACGAGGTCAGCCATCTGCGTGAAGTATGAGTGGTGAGACTGGCGGGGCACCGGGTCGTCGACCAGCGGCAGACCTGGAAGGAGCCTGTAACCTCCCAGCCCGTACCCTGAACCCGACGTTAGGAAGTGCCGTGACTTGCGCAAGATACGCCGGATTTCGCGGTTCTCGCCTTCGTCATGAATTATCCTCAACGAGGCCTCGTCATACTGACCGCATGCGTTCGACAAACGCTGAGCTAGGTAGATCCAGGCGCGGCGAATGGTCTGTGCGCCAGACTCGCCGGGATGCAGGCTTTTGTTGATCACGATCGCGAACGATCGAGCGGGAAGCTGCGGAACTAAGCGCATGTGGCGATCGTAGATCTCTCGCCTCTGGTCGAATGACAGGTGAAGGCGCGCGAGATCCCCGCCTTCGTGGAGGAGGTAATTCGCCTTCACTTCGTCCTTTAGCCTGACCTGCAGGCTATCTCGTAACTCTCGGCGGAAGCCGACAAAGACTTTGAAGGCGTTAGGCCATTTGTCGGCTCTGACCAGCACGCAGCCAAGTGTGTACGCAATGCTTGACCGCGCGCTGTTGCCGGGATCACCCGATTCGTCAACGTAGGCCATTAGCATCGGACACTTCCCTCGATTCTTGGCGGTCACGCACCCCGAACGTAACTCGCCAGCTGGTCCTGTCAAGGACAGGACCGCACCTGGGCCTTCCGTTGCGACGCCTGAGTGACGGCAATGGATCAGGTCCGAGATGAGCCGTGCCTAGACGGACTTCGCCTGATCAAGCTCCGATCGCTCAGTCGGGGCCTCGCGCTTGGCGCCGCACTCGGGCGTAGGTTTCGGGTGGGTTGGGCACTCCGCGGATCAGGCCGTGCCCGTTGCGGGCAGCACCGGACGGTGGTGCGGGTCCGGGGGTCGCCTTCGCCTGCGGGGTGGCGTTCCGCGCCAGCCGACGCGTAATGGCAGGCGGAACTAGGCCGTCAGAATTGTAAGGTCCATTCGATCAGGAGCCGACGATCCCGGTCTGGCCCACTCAAGGCATATTTATCCAGAAGTTCTCCCCCTTGGCCACAATCTTCCTCATCCGCGGCGCCCGAGGTGATTTTTCTCTCGAGAGCGGTTTGGCTCCTGCCGGGAGCGGTTCGTCTCCTGCCGCGAGCGGTCTGCCGCGGACCGGTGTTCTCGCCGGCCGCTGCAGGTGGTCGGCCCGACTCAGCCGACGCCGCTGGCGGCGGCCCATTCCCGCGTCGCTAGCTGGCCTCGGCCGGCGGCAGCGCCAGGGCCTCGGCGGCGGCGCTCGCCTCCCGCAGGCTGTCCTGCAGCACCTGCACGGTGATCGCGGCCTGGCCAGCGAGCTCGCCGAGTTCGACGACGGCGAGCTCGTCGGCTGCGGTCCTGGCGACAAGATCCAGGTACCGGTCGTTGAGCCCGGCCAGCCTCAGCGCCTCATGCCAGTCGTTGTGGGCGACATCAGCGGTGGTGATCTCCTCGGCGTACCGCTCGAGGGCGCCCACCCGGTCGGCAGCCGACTGCTCCGCCAGACCGAGGGCCCGGCGCTGCGCATCCGCCACGGCCGCGGTCATCGCCCCCACGCGGCCTTCGGCAGTGGGCAGAGCGCGCACGTCGCTCAGGCTGCGGGCCGCGCAGGCGATGTCCCACTCGTGACGGCGCAGGCTCGGCTCGTCCGCCTCCAGCAGGCCGGCGGCGCGGACGTCCGAGGCCAGGATCGTATCGATGGCGTTCTGCGCCCGTGCCAGCAGCCGACGGCCGTCCTGGTCCAGCTGGGTCGGATAGATCACCCGGCCGGGGTGACCCGCCAGTTCGCGGTCCAGTCGCCAGCGCCGCGCCCGGCTGATCCGCTGCGGCTCGAAAACCAGCAGCCGCAGGCTCTCCGGCAGGTCAGGGTCGCAAACGGGCCTGGCCCACAATGCCTTACTGCCCCGCATCGCTGAATTCCGGCTTCCCCTGACCGAGTTACGACGTGCCTGGCAGTTGCGAGAGTAACTGGCTGGGCCTGGGCTGTCACCCGCCGGGTGTCACCCGCCGGGCGTCACCCGGCGGGCCAGCACCACGATTTGTGTGGCGTTCGTCACGCTCCGGTCACGCTCAGGAATCGAGCCGCCGTCACTCATGTTGGCAACGTTGTAGCCCGAGTCGCTGACACCGATCCGATGTCCGGATCACCCGGTATGCGAACGGGCGGCTGAGTACGACCATCGATAGACCAGCGACCATCTGTTCCGCCATCAACCTGGCCGGCAGGCCATATCGACGCCGCCCGCATCGACCCGGAGGGTGTACAGAAAGTGACCAAGACCGCAACTCGCGGCAGCGCCGCGGTTATCGAGGCCGACGTCCGCGAGGGCACGTACGGCGCCAAGGTCGCGACGATCGAACCGGGCGGAGCCGAGTACATCCCGCTCTCCGAGCGCCACGGCAAGCCGCTTCAGCAGTTCTGGACCTGGGTCTCGCCGAACATGGAGTTCGCGACGATCTTCGTCGGCGTCATCGGCGTGTGGTTCTTCGGCCAGTCATTCTGGATGGCCACGCTGGCAATCGTGCTGGGAACCGCGCTCGGGTCGCTGACGATGGGCGCGCTGGCCGCCCGCGGCCCGCTATTCGGCGTCCCGCAGATGGTGCTGTCCAGGATCGGCTTCGGGCGGCTCGGAAACATCCTGCCCGCTGGTATCAACGCGCTGGTCGCCGGCGTCGGCTGGTTCGCGGTCAACAGCGTCAGCGGCGCCTTCGCGCTGAATGCGCTGCTCGGCTGGAACACGAAGATCTGCCTGCTGATCATCGTCGGAGTTCAGCTCGCGGTGGCGTTCTTCGGCCACAACCTGGTGCACGCGTTCGAGCGGTGGGCCTTCCCGTTCCTGGTCGTGGTCTTCCTCATCGCCTCGGTCCTGATCGTGGGCAAGTCCCACCCGGGCACCCACATCGCGCCGTTCTCCGGCGGCTGGCTGATCACGTTCGGCGCTGCCTTCGGGTACGCGGCCGGCTGGAACCCCTACGCCAGCGACTACACCCGCTACCTGCCGAAGGACACGAACAGGAGGGCCACCGGCCTGTGGGCGGGCCTGGGCATCTTCATCTCGTGCGTCGTCCTGGAGATCGTCGGCGCGGCCGCCGCGACGATCACGAGCAGCACGAGGTACGGCGGGAACCCGACCGCCGGCTTCGTCAGCCACCTGCCGATCTGGGCCAGCGACATCACGCTCCTGGCGATTGCGCTCGGCGCGGTCTGCGCCAACGCTCTCAACGTGTACTCGGGATCGATGTCGTTCCTCGCGCTCGGCGTCAGGCTCCCGCTGACGCTCCGCCGGGCGATCGTCGCGATCGTGTTCGGCATCGCTGGCTTCTTCCTGGCCCTGTCCGGGCTCAGCGACGCCGGCGCGAAGTACGACAACTTCCTGCTGGTCATCGCCTACTGGGTCGGCCCGTGGCTGGGCGTGTTCTTCGCCGACCAGTTCCTGCGCCGGGGCAAGCGGGTCGACGGCTTCCTGTTCGACCGCAAGCACAATCCGTGGGCGGGATTTGCCGCCATGGCGATCTCGATCGGGCTGTCGATCTGGCTGTTCGCCAACCAGACCGACTACGTGGGCGTGATCCCGAAGCACTTCCCGGCCGTCGGCGACCTCACCTTCGAGGTCGGCTTCGTGCTCGCCGCGTTGCTGTATGCGCTGTTCTTCCGCCTGCAGCGCGACCGCAAGACCGAGGAGACGCTGGTCGTACCGGGCGAGGCAGCACCGGTTTCGGCGGATAACGACGGGAACGAGCTGTGTCCTGCGCCGGTCGCTAGCCCGGCGGTGCGCGTGGACCTCACCGGCGCAGGAACGTGACCGGTTCCTGCGTGCCCAGCCACGTCACGGTGTGCTGGGCCGGTGTGGCCCGTGCCACCACCTTGCCGCCCCGCAGCACGAGCGTGCGCGGGGCAATCAGGCGCAGCGCGTCAGCCTCCGACGGGGCGTCGAAGACGACGAGGTCGGCCGGCCCGCCGTCGCGAAGCCCGTAGCCGTCCAGGCCCAGGGCGGCGGCCGGGCCGACGGTGATCATGTCGATCAGCCGCCGCAGCTCGGCGTCGCCCGACATCTGCCCGTAGTGCACCAGGACGAACGCCGCCTGCAGCGGATCGCCGTACCCGAGCGGGTACCAGGGATCCATCACCGAGTCGTGTCCGATGCAGACGTTCACGCCTGCCTCCCGCAACTGCTTGATCCTCGTGTGGCCGCGGCGGATCGGCCCGGTGTCGAAGCGGCCCTGGAGCACCGAGTTGTCCAGCGGGTTGGTGACCATGTGCAGCCCGGCCCTGGCGATGTTGCGGATGAGGCGGTAGGCGTACGCGCTGTTATAGGAGTGCATGGCGGTCGTGTGGCTGGCCGTGACCCGGCCGGACATGCCGCGCCTGATGGTCTCGGCCGCCATGACCTCCACGAAGCGGGAGTGGTCGTCGTCGGTCTCGTCGCAGTGAATGTCGACCCGCAGGCCATGCTCGTCGGCGAGCGCCATCGCGAACTTGACCGATTCGACCCCGTCCTCGCGGGTCAGCTCGTAGTGCGGGATCCCGCCGACGACATCCGCGCCTAGCCTGACCGCTTCGCGCATCAGCTCGCGGCCGCCCTCGAAGCCGAGGATTCCCTGCTGCGGGAAGGCCACGAGCTGCAGGTCGACGAGCCCGCGCACCTCCGCCCGCAGGTCGACCAGGGCTCGGAGCGCGCGCAGCTGGGGATCGCAGACATCCACGTGACTGCGGACGTGCTGGACCCCGCAGGCGAGCTGCCAGCGCAATACCTGTGCGACCCTGGCCTGGACGTCTTCGTAGGTAAGGTCGGCGACGCGCTCGGCCCAGACGGCGATGCCCTCGAATAGCGAGCCCGACACGTTCGGCCGCGGCTGGCCGACGGTGAGCACCGCGTCGAGGTGGATATGCGGTTCGACCAGGGGTGGCGTGACCAGGCGCCCGTCCAGGTCGATGACCTCGGAGGCGGCCGAGTCCGGTCCGGCCGAGACGATCACGCCGTCGTCAACGCCGAGGTCGGTGAGGTCGTCCCGCCCGGCCAGGCGGGCGTTGCGCAGGATCAGATCGATCATGCCGCCATCTTTCCTTGCCCCGACCGGCCGGGCACCATCGGCGCTCGGGTCGGCGGGCAACGAACAACTCGGGCACGAACAGCGCCGCAAACCGGCCTAAACCGCGAATCTCGAGTCGCCGAATGAAGTCCCGAACGACACCTAAGGGCCGTGTACTGCTCCTCTTTCGGCAGTAGGTGGTCCTCAGATGTCGTTCGCGCGGGCGCCTCGACGGTAAATCGGACCAGCAGAGTGCCTGCTGAGTCTCTGGTGTCGCGCCAGCGTCCCCAGTACTGCGGTTGCCGACCGATCGGTTGACGATGTATCGGATGACGAAATAGTCTGCTCGCATGGACGCTGTACGCGACGATGACCTCCGATTCCCAGGAAGCACGACTGGGGAGGACGGGGCACTGCCCGGCGTTTGCCGCAGGCCCGGTGACCGGCGAACGGTCCTGGCCTACGCGCTGGCCGTGCTGTTCCCGGCGGCGGTGGTGGCTGCTGTGGTCACCCTGCTGGTGATGGCGGGCAGCGCGGCCGCCGCGACCGGGGGCTGCGGTGGCGGCTGAGCACGTCGCCGCTCCGGCCCGCGGGGTCCCGGTTGTGCCGGCCGGGCATCGCGGCCATGCCCTGCTTGCGCGCGGCGGCCGGGCCTGGCTGACCGCGACGATCGTGCTGACCGCAGCGTCGGCGATCGCGGCCATCGCGCTCGCGCCGCCTGCGGGCGCGCCCACGTCCGAAGGGCTGGCGTTCCTGCTGTTCGCGGGTTCGTCGGTGCACGTCGCCTCGACAGGATGGTTCTACACGGTGCCCGAGGTGCGGGAGCACATGCGGGAGCGCAAACTCAGGTACTACTGGTGGCCGCTCGCGTTGCTGGCGGGGGCCAGCGCGACCGCGCTGCTGCTGCCGCGCCCGGTGCTCTACTGGATGCTGCTGCCGTACTTCGGCTGGCAGTTCTTCCACTACCAGAAGCAAAACCTGGGCATCGTCGCGCTCGCGGCGGCCGCGTGCCGTGTGCCTTCCCTGCGCCGGCTTGAGCGCCACGCGCTAATCGCGGCCGGGCTCTCGGGCATCGCCGCGCTGGTGGCGCGGCCGGGCCTGCTGCAACTGCCGGTCAGCCCGGTGCTGTCGGCCGTCTTCCCGCTCGCGGTGGTGGCGTTCTGCGGGTCGGTCGCGGTCGGCATCGGCTGCCTGGCGGTACGCAGCCGGGCTCGGTCGTCGGCCGGCTATTGCGCCGCCTACCTGACGTCGCTGGCGTTCAGCCTGCCGGTCTTCGTGTTCTCCTCGCCGTACGCGGCGGTGGCTGGCCTCACGATCGCGCACGGCCTGCAGTACCTGCTGCTCATGGGCATGCTCGCTTCGGGCGGCGAGCGCGGCACCCGGATGTTCTCGCTGGCCGCCCTGGTCAACATCGCCCTGCTCGGCGGGGCCGCCCTGGCCCTCGCATCGGACCAGCTCACGGGGAAGCCCGCGGTCCGCGCTCTGTTCGGCCTGTTCATCGGCGCGGTGATGGCGCACTTCGTGGTTGACGCGGGCCTGTGGCGGATGCGCGAGCCGTTCCCGCGGGCGTTCCTCGGCTCCCGGCTGCCCTGGCTTGTCCCGCAGGCGGCTCACCCGTGAAGTACCGTGTACCGATCCATCGCGTGCCGACATACCATGGCTTCGTGGCTGATACTCCGTCAGGTTCCCTGGTCACGTTCGGGCGGTATGCGGGGCCAGCCACGCTGATCCTCTCGAGCCTGGCCGACGGCCCGAAACACGGCTACGCGCTCACCAAGGACATCGAGCAGTTCGCCGGGGTGCGGCTCGCACCAGGGACGCTCTATGAGGCGCTAAGCCGGCTCGAGGGCCAGGGGCTCATCGAGGCACTGGCCAGCGACGATCGGCGTCGGCCCTATCAGCTGACCGCGGCCGGAGCGCAAGCGCTGCGCGCGCATCTGGCCGAGCAGCGGCACGTGGCCGATGTCGGGCTCAGCCGCCTGGCAAGGAGCTGGGGTCCGGCATGAGCGCGACCGCGACCGCACGCTGCCGTCGCGTGCGCCGCCTGCTGTGCTGGTATCCGCGCTCGTGGCGTGAGCGGTACGGCGAGGAGTTTGCCGAGCTGCTGCTGGCGGAGATGGAAGAGCGGCCGCGCAACTGCAGGCGCACCGCTGATGTGGCGGCCAGCGGCCTGCTGGCCCGGTGCACGCTGGCCGGCCTGACCGACCACGAGCTCGCCCCGCCCGAGCAGATCCGCGCCGGCTTGGCCACGCTCGGCTGTGCGCTCGCCGCCGTGCTCGCGTTC
>JASHOL010000214.1 GCA_030041135.1 Streptosporangiaceae bacterium
CTGGCGGCCGAGCGCCTCGGTGGCCAGTTCGAGGGGCGCGAGAAGGAAATCAGCGCGGCGTTCCGGTCGCTGACCAAGAAGCTGGTCCGGGAGCGCATCATCCGCGACGGCCTGCGGATCGACGGCCGCGGCCTGGCCGACATCCGGCGGCTGTCCGCCGAGGCGGGCGTGCTGCCCCGGGTGCACGGCTCGGCCCTGTTCGAGCGCGGCGAGACCCAGGTCCTGGGCGTCACCACGCTGAACATGCTCCGGATGGAGCAGATGATCGACACGCTGAACCCGGAGCGCACCAAGCGCTACATGCACAACTACAACATGCCGCCGTACTCCACCGGCGAGACCGGCCGGGTGGGCTCGCCCAAGCGGCGCGAGATCGGCCACGGTGCGCTCGCCGAGCGGGCGCTGGTGCCGGTGCTGCCGACCAGGGAGGAGTTCCCTTACGCGATCCGGCAGGTGTCGGAGGCGATCGGCTCCAACGGCTCGACCTCGATGGGCTCGGTCTGCGCGTCGACGATGTCGCTGCTGGACGCGGGCGTGCCGCTGAAGGACATGGTGGCGGGCATCGCGATGGGGCTGATCCACGAGGGCGGCGAGTACGTGACGCTGACCGACATCCTCGGCGCCGAGGACGCGTTCGGCGACATGGACTTCAAGGTCGCAGGGACCAGGGACGTCATCACCGCGCTGCAGCTGGACACCAAGCTCGACGGCATCCCGGCGAACGTGCTCGGCGGGGCGCTGCGGCAGGCCCGCGGCGCGCGGCTGACCATCCTCGGCGTGATGCGCGAGGCCATCGACGCACCGGCCGAGATGAGCGAGTACGCGCCCCGGATCATCACGGTCAAGGTCCCGGTCGACAAGATCGGTGAGGTCATCGGGCCCAAGGGCAAGATGATCAACTCGATCCAGGAGGACACCGGCGCCGACATCACGATCGAGGACGACGGCACGATCTACATCGGCGCGACGGACGGGACTTCGGCGGAGGCGGCTCGTTCCGCTATTAACGCGATTGCCAACCCGCACATCCCAGAGGTGGGCGAGCGCTTCCTCGGGACGGTCGTGAAGACGACGACGTTCGGCGCGTTCATCTCGCTGCTGCCGGGCAAGGACGGCCTGCTGCACATCACGCAGATCCGCAAGCTGCACGGCGGTGCCAGGATCGAGAACGTCGACGACGTCATGAAGGTCGGCGACAAGGTCCAGGTCGAGATCCGGGAGATCGACGACCGCGGCAAGCTCTCGCTGGTCCCGGTCGAGGTTGTCGAGCGTGAGGCCGCGGGCGAGGATCTGGGCGGGCACGATGAGCACCGCTCGCGTGACGATCGAGGTGACCGTGGCGATCGGTCAGATCGAGGGGAACGAGGCGGGTACCGGGGTGACCGGGACCGCAGCGATCGCGGGGACCGGGGTGAGCGCGGGGACCGGGGCGAGCACCACCGCAGCCGGCAGCGCCACCGCGGCCGGTCCGACGGCGCGGGCTACTCGAACGGGTCCGACCGCCCTGAATCCGGCAACTCCTGACGGCCGGGGTCGGAGATCATGACGGCTGGGACGCAGCGGCTGGTTGGCGGCGACGACGCGGTCGAGCGGACGGTGCTGCCGGGCGGCCTGCGGATCATCACCGAGTCGCTGCCCTCCGTCCGGTCGGCGGCGCTCGGGATCTGGGCCGGCGTCGGCTCGCGCGACGAGGATCCCGCGCACGCGGGCGCCACGCATTACCTTGAGCACCTGCTGTTCAAGGGCACCTCGCGCCGGACCGCGCTGGAGATCTCCGCGGCGGTGGACGCGGTCGGCGGCGAACTGAACGCGTTCACCGCAAAGGAGTACACCTGCTACTACGCGCGCGTGCTCGACGCCGACCTGCCGCTCGCGATCGACGTGCTCTCGGACATGGTGACCGGATCTCTGCTCGAGCCGAAGGACGTCGACGCCGAGCGGGGCGTGATCCTCGAAGAGATCGCGATGAACGAGGACGACCCGGCCGACCTGGTGCACGAGGCGTTCACCGCGCAGCTGTTCGGCGACACCCCGCTTGGCCGGCCGATCCTCGGCAGCGTGGACTCGATCAACTCGATCTCCAGGGACCGGATCGCCGAGCATTACCGGGCCAGGTACACCCCGGACTCGCTGGTCGTCGCCGCAGCCGGGAACCTCAGCCACGAAGAGGTCGTGGCGATGATCCAGACCGCGTTCGGGTCACGGCTGCACGGCGGGGGCGAGCCGGCCCCGGCCCGACTCGGGGGCACCGACGCGGCCCTGGCCAGCGGCACCGGCGTGCGGCTGCTGTCCCGCCCGGTCGAGCAGGCCAACCTGGTGCTCGGATGTGCGGGCATGTCGCGGACCGATCCGCGGCGGTTCGCCCTCGGGGTGCTGAACGCGGCCCTCGGCGGCGGCATGTCGTCCCGGCTGTTCCAGGAGGTGCGCGAGAAGCGGGGCCTGGCCTACTCGGTCTACAGCTTCAGCTCGCAGAACGCCGACTGCGGCCAGTGGGGCATCTACGCCGGCTGCCTGCCGGCCAAGACCGACGACGTGCTGGCGATATGCCAGGAGGAGATCGCGAAGGTCATCAATGGCGGGCTGACCGACGAGGAACTAGACCGGGGCAAGGGCCAGTTGCGCGGCTCGATCGTGCTTGGCCTGGAAGACCCGTCCTCACGGATGAGCCGCCTGGGCAAGTCCGAGCTGGTCTACCAGGCGCTGGAGGCGGTCGACGAGATCCTCGCCGAGATCGACGCAGTCACGCATGACGACGTGCGGGCGGTCGCGGGCGAGGTGCTCGGGCTGCCCAAGGCGCTGGCTGTGGTCGGGCCGTTCGACGAGGCCGACGCGTTCGACGCGGCGGTCGCGAGCTAGCGAGCCTGCCGTCGGCCGGCGGCGCCGCCGCCCGACGGTGCCGGGCCGCCGCTTTCAATCGGCGGCTGGCGCGCCGGCGAGCTCACCCTCAGGGGCGTGGCCCAGATAGGCCTCACGGGCTGCGGGCTCGCTCAATGCCAGCGAGCCCGCAAGCCATGCCCGATCCCCGCCGGCAGCCTGACCACTGCCGAGCGTGAAAGGGCGGCCGAGCGGCCGGACTGCGGTGCCGGCCGGGTCACTGTCGTAGGGGTAGCTGGCCCAGGTAGCCGCCTCGGTTCTGGTCGGGTGGCACCAGAAGGCATCCATGACGTGGTGAACGAGAGGCCGGACGTCGTCGTCTGGCCGGACGACCCGGTCGGCAACTGCGGCGCAGAACGCGTACAGCGTGGCGCGGTACAAGTCGAGGCCCCACTGTGCTGCCGCGTCGTTCGTCGCGGACAGCAGCACCGGTTCGACTTGCCCCGCCGCGCCGCGCTCGTACCCGGAGACGATGCCGTGGTCTGCCATACAGAAGGTCTCCACGATGAACGGTGCGTCCGGCACGCGTAGTTGGAGGCCGTCGCCGGTCGCGGTGTTGTACATGTACGCGGCGACTCGCTCGGGATCGGTCCATCCCGTCGCCGGGCGAGGTTCGTGGCCCCAGAGCAGCGCAGAGGGCCGCCGCATTCCGGCTGCCTCGCAGACGTGAATCAGCGATCCGATCATGCGGCCGGTCCAGCCGACGTCGACCAGGCCGGTCTCGGGCCTCGCCAGCGCGTGCTCGCGCGCGTAGTCGACAACGAACTGGCGCATCGTGCTGATTCGCGTCCCGACCGCGTTGACGACGTCTGGAGTATCGACGAACCGCCGGAGAGCTGCGGCCTGGTCGGGCCGGTCGGCGCGGTGGTCGGGATCGAGAGAAACCCCAGCTGCGATGAGGGCGGGCTTGAATTCGCCGAACGGCAGGCCAAGACGCGCACACAGATCGGCCGCGTTCGACTTCATGAAGCTGTTGAACAGCCACGGGGCGGCGGAAAGGCGATCGGGTCGCGTCGCGGCAAGACTCCAGGTGAGACGGCTGCTGTAGACGTACTCAAGATCCAGCGACAGGCCGAGCGCCGCAGTGAGGCGCCGTGTCAGCTCGTAGAAGACCTGGCCGTCCCTAGACAGGAACCGCAGTCGCCGGAGATCGCGGACACGGCTCTCGCGAAGCATCCAGAGTACGCATCCGATCAGGGCTGGTCCCGCCACTCCGGCGGCCACGTCCCGGATCGCGATGTCCCTCTCCGAGTTGACCGGCGTCACCCTGCGAGCGACCTGGCTCGCCCGCGCGAACACGGTGGGAAGATCATCGGCGTGGGAGGAATGCGCGAGCATGATCTTCTCGTAGCGGGTCTGCAGCACCGTCACCACTCCCTCAGCACGACCGCGACCCTTTCAGGTGACGCGATACCAGGCTGAGCCATAAGGCTGGGACAGCGGTACTCATGGGGCGGTCCCCCTTGCCGCTGGCCCGGCCTCCGAAACTGATATAAAGCGGGAACGAGGTGTGTCCTCGCGACCGTTGTCCGCACCAGACGGAGGCTTCATGGTAGCCAGCGAGTCACCTGGACGCCTGATCGGCGCCGGCCGGTCCGCCGACATCTACGACGTCGGCAACAACCGCGTCCTGCGCCGGTACCGGACTGACCGCGACACACGGTCCGAGGCCGAGCTCATGATCTACCTGGCGCAGGCCGGGTACCCGGTGCCGGCCGTGTATGACGCCAGCGGACCCGACATCGTCATGGAGCGGCTTAACGGGCGGGACATGATCGCCGACTTCGGCATCCGGCCGTGGCTGGCCGGGAAGTACGGGCGGATGCTGGCCGACCTGCACAACCGGCTGCATCAGATCGACGCTCCGCCGGGCCTGCCGCAAGCGTTCGAGGCCGGAGACAAGGTCGTCCACCTGGATCTGCACCCGGCCAACGTGATGCTGACCGCGAGCGGGCCATTAGTCATCGACTGGTCGAACGGCGCGGCCGGCGCTCCGGCCGCCGACGTGGCCATGGCCTACGTGATCGTCGCGACGTCGGAGACCGACCTGCTCCCCGCGCCGCTTCGGGCGGTGGTCGCGCCGTTGCGCGCGGCGCACCTGAGGCAGTTCCTGGCGGCCGCGCGGGACGATCCGGGCGCGATGCTGGCCAGCGCCGCGCGGAACCGGCTGACCGACCGGAATATCCGGCCGTCCGAAGTGAAGAAGCTACGGCGGATCGCCGACCGGGCGGACAGGGTTGGCGCTGGTTAGCGCGTCTGACCGGCGGGCCCGCTGCTACGTCGCACTGTCACCTGACATCGCCGAAGACGGCTCGAACTTGGCGAAGTAGGCCAGCGGCGGGCCGAGCCAGGCTGAGGGCCGGAGCCCGGCGTCGTTGGCGTATCCGAGCAGGGTCACCAGCGGGACGTAGTGCCGGTCAAAGAACTCCCCGACGACCAGCCGCCCGCCGGGCTTGAGGACCCGCCCGATCTCCCGGATGGCGGCGGCGGGGTCGGGGATCTCGCCGAGGACGGTCACCAGGTAGGCGGCGTCGAAGCTGCCGTCGCCGAACGGCAGGTGCCGCGCGTCGGCCCTGGCCGGGACGATCGGGCCGGTTGTCCTGGCCGCCGCGCGGCGCAT
>JASHOL010000215.1 GCA_030041135.1 Streptosporangiaceae bacterium
AGGGTCTTGAGCCTGCGGCCGCCGGCAACCTCGACCCGGCGGGCGTCGGCTCGCACGTCCGGCGCCGCGGTCACGATCAAGGCGCCGGGCTCGTTGGCCTCCTCGCCGAAGTCGATCGCGAGCGGTGAGCCGGAGTAAAACGCCGGGCACGGTGCCGGGATTTCCTGCTGGCGGTGCAGGTGCCCGAGGGCGGCGTAGTGGGCGGTGGGGGGCAGCATCGCCGCCGGAACCTGATACTCGAGGCTGGTCTGCACCTCCCGCTCGCCGCCGCCGCGCCGACCGCCGCTGAGGAACGTGTGGGCCATGACGATGTTCACGGTGTCCGGGGTGAACGGCCCGGTGAGCAGCTTCACGATCTCCGTCATGCGACGGGCGTAGTCGAGCGCGTGCTCGGACTGCTCATGCAGCAGCAACTCGGCCGCCCGCACGGCGTACCGCTGGTTCAGGAACGGCAGCGCGGCGACAGTGGCGTGCTCGCCGGTGCGGGCGGAGATGTTCAGCGTCCCGCCGCCCTCAGGGGACTTCGGCGTCCCGAGCACGTGCAGGCCGAGCTCGGCCAGGGCCGGGCGGTACACGCTGTCCAGCAGGCTGGCGTTGTCGTGGTTGCCGGCGATCGCGACGACCTGGCGCCCGTCCTCGCGAAGGGCAAGCAGGGCCCGCATGACCAGACCCTGCGCCTTCGGGCTCGGAGTCGGTGTTTCGAACAGGTCCCCGGCGATCAGCACGAGGTCCACGTTCTCGGTCCTGGCGATGCCGGTCAGGCTGCGGAGCACCGCCTCGTGCTCGTCGAAGCGGTCCCGGCCCTTGAGGACCTTGCCGACGTGCCAGTCGCTGGTGTGCAGGATCTTCACGTGCCGACCTTATTCGGCGTCGGCATGCCTTCATGTAGCGTTTGGGCGCTGTTGGGGCCCGAACGCTACATGATCATGGAGTGGGTCGGTGGCGTGGCGTGCTTCCTGGCATGCTCGGGATGGCTAGCGCTTGGCTGCTTTAGAGGTGGACGTCTTGGAGGCAGATGTCTTAGCTGCGGATCCCTTGGACGCGGACCTCTTGGCTACCGGTGCCTTGGACGCGGACCTCTTGGCAGCGGGTGCCTTAGACGTGGATGCCTTGGCTGTGGATCCCTTGGAGGTGGATGGCTTGGCTGCCTTCTTGTTCCCCTTGGAGAGGTCGCGCCAGTCAGACTCGGATACGTCGACGTCGTACCGTTTGGCCGCCGTCAGTATCCGCTTCCAGGCCTTGTCCCGCTCGGCATCGGTCACACCCTCGATCTGGTCGAAGCGGGCGATCGCGTTGCGGACGTGCCTGGCGTCGGTCAGCGGCTCCTTGCGCTCCTTGGGGAAGGCAAAGTCCTTGTCCGGCAGCTTGTCCTCTTGCGCGGTGCTCAGGCCCCTGGTCTGCCTGGGGATCTTCACGCCGTGCGCCCTTTCGCTCTGGACTTCGCGGGCCTTGGCGATGTTCTTCCTGGCGGCTTCCTTCTGTCGGGTGGTAGACATCGCGGCTTTCTCCTCTCGATGCGTCTGGCCGCTATCGGCAGCCCTACCCGCGATCTTTCGGTGCAATCCGGTACCGGGCGTCACCAGGACAGCTGGTCGGCAGTGACTACGATCCGTAGTGGGCGGGACGTGACCACAGGCGCGGGACTGGCTAGGCAGAGGTGATCATGGATCGTGAACCGCGGCCCGCGGACTGCTGGGCGCCGGGGTCCTTCAGCCTCCCGGCGACCGCGACGGGACCGCTGAGCGGGGTGACGCTCGCGGTGAAGGACATGTTCGCGATCGAGGGGCATGTCTCGTCGTTCGGGCTTGCGCGGTGGCGGGAGACCCATGCGCCCTGGAAGTACACCGCTCCGGTGCTGGCCGGCCTGCTGGCCGCGGGTGCGTCGGTCCCGGGCCTGGCGAAGCTAGACCAGCTTGCGTGGTCGATCGTGGGAAACGTGGGAGAGGGCGTCGCGCCGCTGAACTCGGCGTATCCGGACCGCTTTACGTGCGGGTCGTCTTCCGGGCCGGCCGCGGCGGTGGCTGCGGGGCTGGCCGACGTCGGCCTCGGCACCGACACCGGAGGGTCGGTCCGCGCGCCCGCGGCGGCATGCGGCCTGTACGGCCTGCGGGCGACGCACGGGCTGATCAGCGCCGAGGGCGTGCTGCCGCTGGCACCGTCGTTCGACACCGTCGGCGTCATGGCCCGGGACCTGGCCTGCCTCGCGCCGGTCCTGGGGGTCATCGCCGACGTACCCGCGGCCGGTCGCGCTACCCGCGTGGTGCTGCCGGCCGACGTGCTGGCTTGGGCTAGCACGGCGGCGTCGGACTCGGTCCGGGCGGTCGCGGCCGCGCTCGCCGAAAGCCTGGCCTGCGTGCTCGCCGAAGAGGAGCTCGGCGAGTTCTTCAGCGGCGACGTCGCTGACCTCTTCTCCCGTATCCAGGCCAGGCAGGCCTGGACTATGCACGGCCCGTGGCTGGCGGCGAACATGGACACTCTCGCACCGGACGTGGCCGGCCGGGTCCGGCGCGGACAGAGGCTCAGCGCGACGCCCGAGGAGGAGCAGGACGCGGACCAGCGAGCCTGGCGGGCGTACACGGACGCCCTTGGTGAGCACCTGCCCGCCGACACCGTCGTGGTCCTGCCGGTGATGCCGGACCTTCCTCCTTTGCGTACCGCGTCGGCGGGCGAACTGGCTGAGTTTCGGACTGGCGCTTTCCGCTTTACCACGCCCGCCAGCCTGTCCGGTCGCCCTGAGGTGGTCATCCCTGTTCGCCACACACCGAGCGGCAAGCTGGTGGGTGTCGGCATCCTCGGGTCGGCCGGGGCCGACGCCGAACTGCTGCGGGTTGCCGGGGCAATCTGCCCGCCGGACGGCGTGCTCGCCGTCTAGCGGTCGACCGCGGGCCCAGCTGACCCGACCGGCGGCGGACACACCTCGTTCCCTGCGAAAGGCCAGTTACCCTAGTCCCGGGTCGGCGCGCGGGGCTGCGCCTCTTCCGTCGGAGGGAGCCACACGTGGCTGGTGTAGACGGGCATCCAAAGGGGGCGGATGAACTCGATGCCAGCAGGTCGACCGACGCTATGCCCGCGACCGGGGATCTCGGTGACCGACTTGCGGCACTCAGCGATGCTCATCCTTCTGCGGTTGGGTATGCCGACTCTCAAGAGCGATCACCAGACAATAGCAACGACGGCGCATCGTCGCGGTCACGGGGCGTCGCCCGGCTAGCCGACCGTTATGGGCCGGACAGTGAAGTCGGCGACGGTGCCGCCAGGTTAGACGACGTTGAGCACGCAAGTCGTGTTGATGCCGCGCGTGCCGCGCTAGCGGAAGCGGTGAATGCTGGCCTGACGACCGACCAGTTGCATACCAGCAACGAGCGGCGAACGGTCTGGGCGAGCGACCGGGTAGCCCTTCAGGAGCAGGTCGTTAATGACCTGTACGCTCAGTCCTCGGCCGTGCCGTGTGACGGTAAGGCGATCCTCCTCGGCGGCTTGCCCGGCTCCGGCAAGACGACCGTGCTCCGGGAACACGCCGAGGTCGACCTGTCAAGCTACCTTGTGATCAACCCGGACAATATTAAAGAGGTAATGGCGCGCTGCGGGATGATCCCTGACATCAACGGCCTTACTCCGATGGAGGCCTCTGGGTTGGCGCACGAGGAGTCGTCGCTTCTCGCGAAGCGCCTAGCGTTTCGGGCGTATGCCGACGGCAAGAACGTCATATGGGACATCACGATGTCGAGCACCGAATCTGCGCGCTCCCGGATCACGGACTTACGTGGGGCCGGCTACAGCGAGATCGAGGGTGTCTTTGTGGATATCCCGATTGAGGTCAGCATTCGGCGCGCCGATGCCAGGCACAGCGAGGAGCACGACATGTATGTGGCCGGCCGCGGGCTTGGAGGCCGGCTCGTCACGCCGGAGAGCGTCAGGTCCCAGGCGGATCCTGACTACGGCAGCGCTAACCGCAGGTACTTCGAGGAAGTTAAGCCCGAACTGGACCGGTGGCGGACGTTCGACAACTCTGTCGACGGTCGCCCTGCCGTCCTCGTCGAAGACGGTACGTCGCAGCCGTGTGATGTACAGGAGGCAGACCAATGGCCAGCGAGGTGACGAACTTGATCGCCGCGCTAAGGGCGGGTTCGATGACTCTGGACGAGGTAGCACAGCGCTTCCGACAGCGTCACTGGCCAGATGTCGCGGCGCCGCAGCCGCGCACCGAGTCGGAACTCGTATCTCGGTCTCTTCAGGATCCCGATCCGTATGTGCCAGGGTCGTTCGAAGACGTCCTAGCGGCCTATGACCGCCATGAACTGACTCTCCGTGAGTACGAGGTGCTAGCTGACGC
>JASHOL010000216.1 GCA_030041135.1 Streptosporangiaceae bacterium
CGCCGTAGCGCCGGCTGAGCGCCCTGGCCCGGTCCTGGTCGGCGTGGATCGACGGGTTAGCCAGGTCTTTCTCGAGCTGCGTATGCTCAGCGGCAAGGTCGGCAAGCCGCTCGAACATTTGCTTACCTCCTATACCGGGAACGGGCTCGGGCGCCGCGCTATCGCCGACCGTCAGGAAATGTCGCCACCGCTGACTCACCCTACGGCCGCACGCGCACGGGCCACACATACATAGTCCGGACTGCCGCCGCAAACAGAACGATGACGGCAATCCGGACCTAAAGCGCAGCTACTAAGCGGCGCGGAACGCGCTACTTGGCGTCGGCCTTCTTGCCGAACCGCCGCTCGAACCTCGCTACCCGGCCGCCAGTGTCGAGGATCTTCTGCTTGCCCGTGTAGAACGGGTGGCAGTTAGAGCAGACATCGGCGTGGATGACACCGTTCTTCGCGGTGCTGCGGGTCGTGAACGTCTCGCCACAGCTGCAGGTCACGGTCGTGACCACGTACTCCGGGTGAATTCCCGACTTCATTGCTTACTCCTGGTTCCCGCGGTCGCCGGGTCGCCACCGCCGCAGGCGGGGCGTGAACCGGTACCGCCATAATTAGGCCTACCAGTGTGTCAGATGCTGCAACGTCGGCAGGCAACCCAAGATTCCCGGCTCACCGCCGGGCCTGGCCCGCGCCGCCTAAGCGCCGGGCGAGGTCTTCTGGACCATCAGCAAGAACTCGGCGTTGCTCTTGGTGCCCTTCATCCGGTCCATCAGCACCTCAAGCGCCTGCTGCGGCTCCAGCGAGTGCAGCACCCTGCGCAGCTGCCAGACGATCTTGAGTTCCTCCGGCGACATCAGCAGCTCCTCCTTGCGGGTGCTGGACGCGTCCACGTCAACCGCCGGGAAGATGCGCTTGTCTGACAGCTCGCGGCGCAGCCGCAGCTCCATGTTGCCCGTGCCCTTGAATTCCTCGAAGATCACCTCATCGGCGCGGGAGCCGGTCTCGATCAGGGCCGTGGCCAGGATCGTGAGCGAGCCGCCGTGCTCGATGTTGCGGGCCGCGCCGAAGAACCGCTTCGGCGGATACAGCGCCATCGAGTCGACGCCGCCGGACATGATCCGGCCGCTGGCGGGCGCGGAGTTGTTGTAGGCGCGGCCAAGCCGGGTGATGGAGTCGAGCAGCACGACCACGTCATGGCCCATTTCCACCAGTCGCTTGGCCCGCTCGATAGCCAGCTCGGCGACCGTGGTGTGGTCGTCGGCGGGCCGGTCGAAGGTCGAGTGAATGACCTCGCCCTTGACGGTCCGCTGCATGTCGGTGACCTCTTCTGGCCGCTCGTCGACGAGGACGACCATGAGGTGGCACTCCGGGCTGTTCTTGGTGATCGCATTCGCGATCGCCTGCAGGATCATCGTCTTTCCTGCCTTAGGCGGCGACACGATCAGCCCGCGCTGTCCCTTGCCGATCGGCGAGATCAGGTCGATGATCCGGGTGGTCATCACGGTCGGGTCGGTCTCAAGCCGGAGCCGGTCCTGCGGGTACAGCGGGACGAGCTTGGAGAACTCCGGTCGGCTCTTGGCCTGCTCCGGGTCCAGCCCGTTGATCTTGTCGAGCCGGACCAGCGCGTTGAACTTCTCCCGGCGCTCGCCTTCGCGCGGCTGCCGGATGGCACCCTCGATCACGTCGCCCTTCCGCAGGCCGTACCTGCGGACCTGGGACAGCGAGACGTATACGTCGTTCGGTCCAGGGAGGTAGCCGGTGGCGCGGACGAACCCGTAGTTGTCGAGCACATCCAGGATGCCCGCGATCGGGATCAGCACGTCGTCCTCGCTGATCACCGGTTCGGTGTCGCTGCCGCCGCTGCCACGCTCGCGGCGCCGGCTACCCGAGTTGCGGTTACGGAACCGGTCCCGGCTCCGGCGGCTGCCCGAGCCGTCGCGGTCGTCGTCCCGGCCGCCATCGCGATCGCGGCTGCCCTGCTGGTCTCGGCTGCCCTGGTGGTCTCGGCTGCCCTGCTGGTCTCGGCTGCCCTGCTGGTCTCGGCTGCCCTGCTGGTCACGGTCCCGGCCGCCCTGGTCACGGCCGCCCTGCTGCTCACGGCTGCCCTGGCCGCTCTCGTGGCCGAGGTCCGACCCGTCTCCCGCGGTACGGGGCTGGTCGTCGCCCTCGTCCCGCCGGGGGCTGCGCCGGCGCCGGTCGCCGCGCTGGCCATCGCCAGCCTGCTGGGTCTCCTCGCGCGGCGCGCCGGTCACGGTGCTGCCATTCGCGGCTGTTACTGCTTCGCTACCGGCAGGGGCGCCGCCAATGCCGACGTCGATTCCGTGCGATGTCTCGCCGATGCCGCCGACCACAGTGCCGCCCAGTCCGGGCTGTATCGATGTTTGTGATTCCATGGCGTCCTGCTCGAAGGTACGGTCAGCGCCGGCTCCCGCGGGCGCTCCCCGCTCGACTGAGTTGTCGGAAGTCTTGATCTGGGCCGATGGCTCGTGATCCGGAGGTGCAACCGCCCGGAGTCCCCCGCCTTGCCGCCTCTCCTCGATAGCCGCGATGAGCTGGCCCTTCCGCATCTTCGCGGTCCCGGTGATGCCCTCGGACTGAGCGATCCGCTGCAGCTCAGGCAGCAGCATCGCGGAAAGCCCCGCGGCCTGGCCGCGACTCCCGGCACCGGCACCCGGTCCGGCCTCGCCGCCTTCGTTAGCCGGGTCAACGGCATCCGGCCAGGAGCGTACCGCGCTGTCCGACTCGTGGGAAGTCCCGGCCGACGGCGCCACGCCAGCAGCCGGGTCGCCCGACTCAGGCAGGTCAGCGGAGAACAAGTCCATGGTTTCGCTCACAAGGGGTCCTTCCCGGGGTGCGGGTCGCCGCCGCAGGTGCGGCCAGCCGGTGCCCGCTTTCGCATCTTTCTGGCGGCCTGAGCCGCCATTCCGGCCTTGCAGACTGCCTGGCCGGGTATTTGGCTATGCGCGAGCCAGCCTCTGGCTGGCCGCTAGTTGTCTGCCCCCTCCGTCTGCCACCACCGCTGCTGGCAGGCCACCTCGGTCGCGGTCCAGCTCTGCCTGGATTCCTGTACAGGGCCGGGCAGCCTTGACAGTCCCGCGATAGGCAGGTGAATTTCGAGGTCGCACTCCACCGAGCGCTCGGAAACCGATCGGATAGAGAGCGAACGAGCACCGCTCCCCAGTGCGGGGCATCTGGTGCAGCACCTAGCTTAACACCAACGCGGCCCACGGCATTCCTTCGGCTGTGTCTGGCAGAAGCAGAACTCGTCGACAGCGGCGTTGCGACCTGCCGGGATGGGCCCGGTGTGGCCGCGGCCCGACCGTGAGTACGCTCGCGCCTGCTGCCGGAACGCGGGGTGCAAGCTCGAGCCGGGAACCTTCGGGGGGCCTTAGCTGTCGACATCCAGGGGGCTTACAAGCGATGCGGTACCCGTTTCGCCGGCAACTCAACCCACAGAGTTGAGGGGAAACTCCCGCGTCCCGATAGACAGCGCCGCCTGCGCTGGTGAAACGGCGGGCCTAGATCCGATCCCTCGCGGTTATGCCGGTCAGTGCCAGGCCCGCCTCCAGCACCGCCCGCACGGCGTCGGCGAGCAGCAGCCGGGCGCCGGTCACGACCGGGTCGGCGGCCGCCGCCGCGCCGCCGAACGGCAGGGCCGGGCTCGCCTGCTTGCAGGCAACCCAGCACGCAGCGACTTCTTCCAGGTAACGGGGCAGCTCGTCGGGCCGCTGCCGCCGCGCCGCCGAGGCGACTCGGACGGGCAGCCACGACAGCAAACCGAGCAGCGCTCGCTCGGCGTCGCCCGCCAGCGCCGTGGCCAGGTCGTCACCGGGATCGTCGCGCCTGGCCTTCAGTTCGGCGGCCCACCGCAGGGTCGATGCCGCGTCGGCGTGGGCGAACTGCACGGCGTCATACGGATCGGGCTCCCGCTGGCGCACACGGGCCAGCCGGTCAAGCTGGTCGGCCCGGCCAGGCAGTGTCCTAGCCAGGTGATAGCGGACCGCGCTCACCCCGAAGTAGGCGACCACAGCCAGCACGGGCGAGTTGGGAGCCGGGTGCGAGCGTCGGGAGGACACTCCTCGTTCCGGTTCTGAAGGCATGCCAATCGATGCGCCCGCCGCCTCGGCCAGCCTGCCGGTCATGGCGTCGGCTTGTTCTTGCCATGCCTGCTGCCAGGTTGCCGCGGCGGCCGGGTCTGGCCAAGCCCGCAGCAGCGCCGAAGTCCCGCGCAGGATCTCGCTGCGCGCGCAGGCAAGACCCGCAGCCACGATCTGGCGCGCGACCGATGCGAGCGCGTCGGCGGTAATGGTGAGGTTCAGGTACCCGTCGCCTGACGGCTCCGCGACGTCGATCCACGACGCGGCGGCCAGCCGGGCCGCCAGGGCGGCCGCGACCTCGGTCGGCGGGCGGCCCGCCAGCCGGGCGATCTCGAATGGCAGCGAGGTGGCGTAGCTCGCGGGACCGTCGGCGCCGGGGCGCCAGGTGCCGCCAGGGGCAAGCACTGCCTCATCGGCCAGTTCGCCCGCCTCGGCCATGGCATGCAGCGACCTGAGCAACTCGGCATCGAGGTCGGCGGTGATCACCCTGACCAGGTTACGGCTCAGGGCAACACCCGAGTGTCAGTCGAACGCGCTGCTGGGGGCGCCCGCCAGTTCGCGGACGACCCGGATCATCTCGGCGGGGTCGAATGGCTTGGTGAGGTAGGCGTCCACGCCGATCTGGCGGCCGCGGTCCCGGTCGTCCTCCTGGGCGCGGGCGGTAATCAGGACGACCTTTATCCCCGCGGTCTGCGGGTTCTTGCGCAGCTGCGTCGCGGTCACCCAGCCGTCCAGGCGCGGCATCATCACGTCGAGCGTGATGACATCGGGTGCGACCTCCGCGACCTTCTCCAGGCACTCGCGACCGTCGACGGCCGTGACCACGTCGAACCCCTCCAGGGTCAGGTTGACGGCGATGAGCTGCCTGATGACTTCGTCGTCATCGACAACAAGCACTCGCCCCAGTCCCTGTGTCACGGGCGTGAGGCTATCTGCTTGCGCTCTGCGATGCGCGCAGTTCGGCGTCGTGTCCGCCGATACTTACTGCTGGTACTCTTGCTGCGGCCCAGCACGCCAGGCGCGCTGGTCCCGGTTGACACCAGCCCCCATAGCTCAGGGGATAGAGCAACGGCCTCCGGAGCCGTGTGCGCAGGTTCGAATCCTGCTGGGGGCGCCACTGCTGGGGGCGCCACTGCTGGGGGCGCCACTGCTGGGGGCGCCATTCGCCCTGCGAGCGACCCTCAGTGACAACAGCTGTGATTACAAGACGCGCCTTCGACATCGCCCGACCGTGCCGGCCAGGCCGTTCGGATGTCCTGAGACACGCCGCACCGCCCACACCAACGATCATCCCGGCCCGACTGTCACGGTATTCCGATGTCTTGAGACACCCCATTCCGATGTCCTGGAACAGAACACCTTCGCCCGCTCCAACCGAGTATCCGCAGCGGGCCAGGCGCCTCCGCCCGGCCTCAGCCTCGCCAGGCCCGGCCGGCGCGCGCCCGGCCGTGTCCCCAGAAGAGGGGACGTGACAGCAAACCCGTCTCGGACAACACTCAAGCCACCTGCCACGTGATCGCAGCGAGTAGGTATCTCCGCTGGCCCCTGCTGGGCGCAGTCACCGCATCGGCCAGCACCGGCGCCAGGCTGGCCACCGGGGCGGTCGGGCACGTAAGGGAGGACGGCAGCGGTGCCATTGCGCACATCGGCCCGCGGCTGCGGCAACGGCACCGGAGGAGGTGAACCTCACGCGCCCCTCAAGCACGAGGGGCTTGCCAGAGCGCCGGTTCGTCTGGAGAGGAAGGCAATCATGACCCGGCTATCAACAACGGTCCGTCTGGTCCCGCTCGCCGCGCTGGTGCTGGCCGTTGGCTTGCCCGCGGCCACCGCGGCCCCGGCGTCAGCGGCCACCATCACCTACACGATCACCGACCTGGGCTCGCTCGGCGGCGGGGTCAGCGTCGGCGCGGCGATCAACGCCAGCGGCCAGGTGACCGGCTACTCGGACACCGGGAAGATGGTGCCGACCGGAGCCACCTGCCGAGACGGCAGGAAGAGCTTGCCGTGCATGGCGGAGGTCATCCACGCGTTCTTGTGGAGCAACGGCACCATGACCGACCTGGGCAGCCTGGGCGGGACCCTCAGCCAGGGGACCGCGATCAGCAGCTCCGGCGAGGTGGTCGGCCTGTCCACTACCACTACCAAGGCCGGCGCGACCGGCTCGCCGTTCTTGTGGAACGGCCAGAGTATGACGGCGCTGAGCGCGCCGACCGGGCCGGCCGGGATCAACAACTCCGGCCAGATCGTCGGCCAGTGCTTCGACGCCACCCTCACCCAGAGCACCGCCTGCGTGGTCAGCAACGGCGCCATCACCAATCTGCCTTCGCCGGAGTCCAATCCCGCTATCGAATGCACGTACATCAATACGGTCCCGGCGGGCATCCCGGCAGCCGTCGCGATCAACAACAACGGCGAGATCCTCGGCGACTGCTTTTACGGTTCCCTTGGGGTGGCGATCGTGTGGACCAACGACACCCCCACCGTGCTGCCCAGCCTCGGCGGCGCGGCAACTGCCGATGAAAGCAGCGGGAGGGCGATCAGCAGCAACGGCCTGGTGGTCGGCACTTCCGAAACCAGCACCGGCGCCGAAGACGGGTTCTTGTGGCAGAACGGCGCGAGCACGCTGACCGACCTGGGCCCCAACTTCTCGCCGGCCGCGGTCAACGCCAGCGGCGTGATCGTCGGCGGGCAGGACGTCTACAGCAACGGCACGCTGCAGAACCTCAACACCCTCATCCCGGCCAATTCCGGCTACCAGATCCTATCCGCCACCGGCATCAACGACAACGGCCAGATCATCGCCAACGCCACCGACACCGCCACCGGCCAGACCCACGCCCTGCTGCTCACCCCCAGCTGACCCCCGGCCCACACGACCCGATCACCGGACCAGCCCTGCCGACCGGGTCGCTCCATGATGGCCACCACCGGAGGCAGTCGTTGGTCCAACGCAAGCAGCAGGTCTTCATCACGGTCGGCACCGGGACCGCGGACAACCTCGTCGGCCTTCTCGCCACTTACTATCACCCCGCGAACGGCTGGTCGGTGGACGTCGAAGTCTGGGACGTCAACGCCGGCGCCACCTACACGGTGTCTGCACCTCCACGGGGCAGAAAATCGGGACGATGACGGATCAGGATGGCTTGCTCCTCATGGTCACTCCGTGGACCCCCCAGCCGCAGAACGTCACCATCGAGGACCCTCGGCAGTTCTGTCACCCTGCCGGTCAAACTGATCCCGGAACACAAGTACTGAGGACCAGACGGCTTACGCCGGAGCCTGGTAGCGGACACGGTGAGGGTGCCCAAGATCGGTTACGCACCGGCCTGGGCACCCTCATCACCCCACGGCACGGGATGATCGGCCACAGCCCGCCGCGACCACGCAGGCCGGGCCACTGCTGCTATCGGACGCCAAGCTGACTGGCCCGTGTCTCCAGAAGAGGGAATCCGCTGGCCGGGCCCGGGTCCGGGGATGTTTCACGGCGGCGCGTAACACCGAGCCTCTGCGGCCACGCTGGACAGAATCAAGGGGGCCAGGCACAGGGCCTGGCCAGGGGCACGGGGCCATCCCGGCAACGTGCGGGCAGTCACAGCGGCAGACTCGCCGGCGGCCGGGAAGCGCGAGACCCGGCTATCGCGGCTGTGTTTTCGACACCTGGCACGTGCCTGCCGTGCAGTCGGCCCGAACTTGCTGGGCTAGGTCCAGCTTGGTGTAAACCGGCAGGCCCGCCTGATGGTACTTGGCCTTGATCCGCTTGAGGTAGGTCCTGGCAGTCTCCGGGCTGATGCCCAGGCTGCGCGCGGCGGCATCCAGCGTCAGGCCGGAGGCGTAGGCCATGAGCACGTAGTGCTCACGTTCCGACAGCGGCGGCCGTCTTGGGCCCCAGTCGCCTGGCGCTTTGGTCGGGCCCGCCGACCAGGCCGTACTACCCGCCGCGATCTGGCGTATCGTCCTGGCCAGCGCGGGACCGTCATGGTCACGGGTCAGGTACCCATGGGCGCCGGCCGCCAAGCTCCTGGCCACCATGCTCAGCTCCGCCGATCCGTCGATGACCAGAACGCGGTGCCCAGCGTCGATCAGCTGGCGCACGTTGACCGCTGGATCGGGATCCGCGCGCAGTTCGGGGTCGAGCAGCACGACGTCGTACCCCACGGAGACCGCCCGCAGGAAGTCGTCCACTGTGGCGTGCACGGTGGCCAGATGGATATCCGGCTGCGTCGCGGCCCAGGCGCGCAATCCGTCGATCAGCAGCCGGTTGTCCTCCACCGCGGCAAGCTCGATCACGTTGTCCCCCGTACCCGCACTCCGTATCAATGCGCTTCGGCGAGATGCACCCACCTACGACACGGTTGGCCAGCCGGCTGCGGTTCAAGCCGCGTCCAGGAATATGCGGGGCCGTTTCCCCTGAACCGCGGACGTGACAACGGGCACGGCCCTGGGCGACGGCTCCGCGGGCCAAGGTCAGTTGACCTCAGGCCGGGCCGCGCATGGGCCATAAGCCACGAAGCCTCGCGGCTAGCAATGGACAATCACGCGCACTCAGACCCGAAGGCAAGCGGGGACGTTGCTCCCGGTGGGACGGATTCCGTACCACCGACCTTCCAAGCTGGGACTTTGTCAAGCCTGATGATTATCCGATCATCACCGCTGGTCTCGGTCGGCTATCCACGTGTCGTGGAAAGCTCTCTGTTCATCAACGGTGCCAAGGTCGTCGAGCGGTGCGTCGGCGAGCGCCTCCACCAGGTCTTTCTCTGCGGCCACGCATGCCTTGGTGGAGGACATACACCTTCATCCCTGCGCCCATGTCCCGAGCCATGCCGCTGGGATACGTGTCGCGGCGAGCACCTTGGACCGCGATCATCAGCCCATCCGGCTCAAGCTGACGACGGAGTCTGACAAGCGCCTCGAACACGTCAGGACCCGTCGCGGTGTATGGGCACGTGTAGTTACCCAGGCGCGCTCTCAACTCGATCCGATAGCTCGGCATCGGGCCGTCATGCCCGTCCAGCCAAGCCCGCAGCTGCATTGCCTCACGCTGTTAGCGCACCCACCGCGAAACACAGGCCACGAACGAGGCCAGCGTTTAGGAGCCGAGCGCAGGTCAACCGGCCAGAAGCAGACAACCGTGCGACTCACTGTAAAACCGCCAGGTCGGCCGGGTGAGCGCACGAATTTGTGCACGAGATACGGCGAGACGCGTGGAGGCGGGAGCGACCAGGCGTCCCGCATCCGAGGTCCGACAGCCTGGACGCGCAGGCCGGCGAACAAGAGGAGACCGAGTGAGATGCGGGGAAATTGCCGTCGTTCGGCTCATAACCCAGAGATGACCGGGCGATAGAATGCTCTAGTTGATCTCCGAAGGAGCCGAGCGTGCGTCGTGCCGTTCATGTTCCCTACACCGTCGAGCAGGACGAGGACGGTGCCTGGTCCGCGCATGCGCAGCTTCGGCCTGGTGTGGGTGCCCACGGCGAGGGTGGCGACGCCGAGGCCGCGGTGGCGGATCTCCGCGAGGCCCTCGAGGGCCTGATCGCCGAGTTCGGCGTGCCGGACGAGCTGACAGTCACCGTCGACGTCGCCTGATGCCACCCGTCCCCTCGGTAAGCGGCGAGCGGATCGTGCGGGCATTAGAGCGAGCGGGGTTCGAGGTCGCGCGCATCCACGGCAGCCATTACATACTTCGCCATCCAGATGGCCGTGGCACCACAGTTCCGGTGCACCAAGGCCGCGACGTAGCAAAGGGAACGCTGCGCGGGGTCCTGGCTGACATCGGCTTGACAGTCGAGGACTTCCAGCGGCTCCTGTGATCAAGCGACGACAACGGCGCACCAACGACCATGATCCGGAACATGCGCGGAACCGCAGGTCAGGCTCGCGCCGCGGGACTGGCACACCTCGCAGGTCACCCTGGCGAATTCGTCAGTGCAGGGCAGCCGCCTCCGGAGCCGTGTGCGCAGGTTCGAATCCTGCTGGGGGCGCA
>JASHOL010000217.1 GCA_030041135.1 Streptosporangiaceae bacterium
GAGGACTTCCAGCGGCTCCTGTGATCAAGCGACGACAACGGCGCACCAACGACCATGATCCGGAACATGCGCGGAACCGCAGGTCAGGCTCGCGCCGCGGGACTGGCACACCTCGCAGGTCACCCTGGCGAATTCGTCAGTGCAGGGCAGCCGCCTCCGGAGCCGTGTGCGCAGGTTCGAATCCTGCTGGGGGCGCAGCTTGTGAGCTATTTTTCGAATTAATTACTGAACACTCAGGTGGTGTTCGTTCAGATAGGCGAAAACGCCGCGCGTCGCAATCGCTTTGAATCAGCAAATTGGTCTGCTCTTGCTTGCCTGGCGAGCTTGATCACGATAGACCTGCGAGAGAAATCAGCCCCGCAGAAGCGCGGCCGCATGCCACCGCAGGCAGTTGGCCGCATCGGCCCGGAACAGCAACGGCCGGCACAATGTGTGCCTGGGACGCCGGCCGGTCCCGTTATCGCGCCGTCGGTCCAGCCCGGTCCAGTGGTCAGCCACTGTCGCCGCGCACGCCGCGGCACCTGAGTGCATAGCGCTAGATGTCTCCAATCGGATACACTTAGCCGAGGAGCCCAGCGTTGAGGTGAGGTGGAGCCGGACATGGCGCAGTTCCAGGGGCTGGTGGAGCAGGCCAGGCGCCTTGCGGGGCTGTCGCGGGCGGAGCTCGCGCGCCGGTCGGGCGCGTCCCGGCCAACGCTTGCCGCTTACGCCGCCGGGACAAAGAGCCCCAACCTTGCTACTGCTGAGCGGATCGTGCAGGCCGCCGGATTCGATCTCGACCTTGTCCCCCGACCGTCGTTCCGCGAAGTCACGGTGGACCGCGGCCGCGCGGCCTATGTGCCGGAGTTCCTGCCCCGCCTTCCGGCGGATCGCGCTCTTGGACGAGTCTGCCTGCCGCTGCACCTGAACTGGTCGCAGCCCGGCCGCGAATTCGACCTGTCAGACCGGCGCCAGCGCGCGCGCGTCTACGAGATCATCATTCGGGAGGGCGGCAGCGAGGACATCCGCCAGTACATCGACGGCGCGCTGCTTGCAGACCTGTGGCCAGAGCTGGTCCTGCCCGCCCAGCTGCGACGCGCCTGGCAGCCACTCATCGACGCCACCCGCGGCCACGCGGCGGCGTAGGTGAACTCGAGCGCGCTCACTCGCCTTCAGATCGAGGCCGCCCGGCTCTTCTTCAGCCTCCCCGGCAGCGCCGGATTCGCCGTGGCCGGCGGCGCGGCCCTCATCGCCCGCGGCCTCATCGCCCGCCCGACCCGAGATGTCGATCTCTTCCTGCTCGAGGCCGGCGCCTCCACCGTCGGATCAGCCGTCACCGCCTTTGAGACCGCGATGGATAGCCGCGGCTGGTCCCACGCGAGGGTGATCGACCAGCAGGATTTCATCCGCTTGTCGGTCGCCGACGGACACGACAGCCTCATCGTCGACCTGGGCCGCGACAGCCCGGCGACCCAGGCAATAGACAGCACTGACCTTGGCCCGACCCTAAGTTCACGCGACCTCTCCGCTCGCAAGACGCTCGCCCTCTTCGGCCGCGCCGAAGGCAGGGACTTCGCCGACGTCTACGCACTCGCCCAGCGCTATGGCCGCGACCGGCTGCTCGACTGGGCCGCCCAAGACGATCCCGGCTTCGACCGGCAGGTCTTCGCAGGCATGCTCACCACCATCGACCGGCTCGACGACGACGACCTCCCGGTCGATTCCCGGCAAGCATCTATTGTGCGCGCCTACGTCCACGACTGGGCAGCCCAACTTGACGCAACCCTGACTACCTCCCGCGGGCAACGCCAGCAACAGCCAGACTCCCGCGGACAAGAACCAGAACGCGGCTAGAAAACCCGCAGCGCTGGCCACCGGCCCGACCCGCGCACCGTTGGACCGGCTGCTGATCGAACCCAACGTCATCCGCGGCGTCTGCCAGCGATAGTTCGTGGTCCTCTTCCAGCCGCGCGATCGTGGGCTGGCGCAGGCCCAGAGAGCTGATGCATGCCCAGAATGCGGGCAAGCTCGGTCTGCGACAGGCTGTGACCAGGCTGTCTGAGCTGAAGATCGCCAGCCAAGTCGCGGCCGAGAAAGCGGCCGACCTGGAGATCTGCCGTGAGGATGGGCCGACGGCGCTAGCGCACGCGCGGCTCCGACGCAATGCGCCACTCACGCTCGGCTCGGGCAGCAACGCGACAGCCCATATAAGCGGACCGCCTACCGCGCCCTTATGAGACTCGCCGGCCGGGGCGGTTCACTCCGTGTAGGTTCTACGGCGGCACCAGCAGTTCGAATCGCGCTAGCGCGGATGAATTCAGACAGCGTGACACCGCGCGACCTGGCCGACTGGGCGAGCATGTCGCGTTCCTGCGGCAGGAGGCGGACAGCAACCAGGGCGGTGCGCTGCCGCGACTCCGAGCGCGGCCGCGATGGCGTTTCGCGGTGGGCATTTTCCTGTTTCATGATGGCGCGCCTTGCTGCCTCGGGCGGGGTTTCCACGGACCGCATCCGATCACGCGTGAGCCCACGGCGGTATAACCGAGCCGGCGTGTCGCGGCGGTTATACCGCCATGGGGTGCGACGATCAGGCTGAAGCAAAGTTCAGGTCTGGCCCCTTCTGCGCGTTCGGCAATCACGTTGATTTCCTACCGCAGGGCGTGCCGCTGGATCTTCTCGCAGGCACCGATAAGGCAGGTGGTGACCAGAATCATGTTGACTTTTAATCTTGGGAGGCACTTCTGGCAGGACGGAGTTGGGCAGCGAGCTGCGTACATTCTGTCGGTAGTCTGCCGCAGTATTTAGTCGTGCTTAGCGGAGACCCTCAGCCGGCGCGTGGCCAGGGCGAGCCACAACCGTTTACACATCTCAGCGTCCAGAACGCCGCCCTTTACCGTAACCTGCTGTGCGCCTTCGCGCGGGCGAAGGAGCGCTTCATCGTGCACCTGCGGCCGGAAGACGTCGCGGCCGATCTCCGGATCGAAGCCGACGAGCAGCTCACTCAGGCCCTGGAGCAGCTCGTGGCGTGGGGGAATCTGCGCGCAGACGTCGATACCAGCCGCGTCACTACGGTCGAGGACTTCCGCCGCAAGCGTTCCTTGTATCAGCTCACCGCAGCCGGGCAAGCCGCCGAGCAAGCGATCTCGTTCTACGAGGAGGCCATCGGCCGACGCGGTCAGCTCCAGTCTGTAGCCATGGCCGACATTGCCGACCGGCTGCGGTCGCTGCAAGTCCTCGCCGCAGAGGACGACCCCGACCCGGCCAAGGTCCACCTGCTGCTTCTGTCGGTAGCGGAACGGTTCTCGTCCCTCGCTGACAACGCGCAGGCGTTCATGTCCGCGCTGCGGCGCGCGATCGACTTCTCCGACGGGGACGTCGACGGCTTCCTCGCGTACAAGGAGCGGCTGATCGATTACATCAACAGGTTCATCGCGGACCTGGCTAACTCCGGCGCCCAGATAGCGGTGCTGCTTGGCGAGCTGGAAGCCATCGGTCATGACCGGCTGCTCGAGCTTGCCGCGCAGCGGGAGGCGGCCGACGCGGTTCCCGAGGGCGCTGACGCCGCCGAGTCCGTGGCCAGGGCGGAGAAACAGGCGCTTGATGCGTGGCGGAACAGGTGGCGCGGGCTGGATGACTGGTTCACGTCGCGGGACGTGAGGCACCCATCGCAGGCCCGGCTGCTACGGCAGGCAGCCGTCACCGCGATCAAGCACCTCATCGACGCGGTCGGCCTGCTCAACGAGCGGCGCTCGGGGAGGTCGGATCGTTCCGCAGACTTCCGGGCGCTCGCCCGGTGGTTTGCCGAGGCGCCGGACGACGAAGCTGCCCACCGGCTGTGGCGGGCTGCGTTCGGCCTGAGCCCGGCACGGCACCTGTCCGTTACCGCCGAGACCGCCGACGCCTGGCATAACCTCCCGCCAGGGACAGCATGGCGAGACGCACCGCCCATCCGCATCTCCCCGCAGCTCAGGAAGACCGGGGCCTACGAGCGGCGCGGGAAGCCCAACCAGGTGCGGGACAGGTCAGCGGAGCGGGAGTTCCTGCGCAGGCAGGCAGAGTGCGAGGCGGCCGAGACTGCCGCGGCCCGGCGGCGTCTGCACACGGCCGGCCCGACGTTGCTGTCCGACCTCGCCATGCTGGACCCCCGAGCGTTCCGGCTGTTCCTGGCGCTGCTCGGCGACGCGCTGGCGGCCCGCATGCCAGGCGACACCGAGGTGAAGACCGTGACCAGCGACGGCACGCTAGAGGTCCGGCTCTCGCTGGTCCCGGACGGCGCCACGGCGACGGTCCGCACCGCCGATGGCACGCTGACCGGCCCGGAGCACGTCATCGAGATCACGGACCTTGCCCCATGACGGCGGCGCCATGATCCCGGCCGAGGAGCAGGCGCAGCGCAGGGTCGCGCTGCGCGCCCTGCTGGCCAAGCCGTTGCTGGTAGCGGACACGGACGGCGAGACGCTGGTGCTGATCCGACGGCACCTGACCGAGCTGCGCGAGTGGCTGAACCGCGAGACCGGATGGCGCCTCGTCGCGGACTCGGAGACGGCCCGGCTGTTCAAGACCGCCACGACGCTGTCAGATGCATCTCACGCCGGGCGCGGGCACAACAAGGAGCCTTTCGGCCGGCGCCGGTACGTCACCTTGTGCCTGGCCCTGTCGGCACTCGCCCGTGCCGACGCGCAGACTACGCTCGGCAGCCTCGCTGACGACGTACTGACGGCGGCCGCCGAGCCGGAGCTGGCCGATGTCGGGTTCACGCTGACCCTGGACAGCCGGGCGGACCGGTCCGACCTGGTCGCGGTGGTGCGCCTGCTGCTCGGCTGGGGGGTCCTGAGCCGCGTCGCCGGGGACGAGGATGCGTACCTGTCTGCCGGGACCGATGTGCTCTACGACGTGCGCAGGCCGGTGCTGGGCCTGCTGCTGTCCGGCAGCCGGGGACCGTCCACAGTGACTGCCGTGACGTTTTCCGCGCGGCTTACCGAACTCACCGCGGAACCGGTCGTCGAGAGCGATGACCTGCGCAATCAGGCCATGCGAAGGCGGCTCACCCGGCGGCTGCTCGAAGATCCAGTCGTTTATTACGACGAGCTCGACGACGACGAACGCGTCTACCTGCTGTCTCAGCGGCATGCGATCGCCCGGCGTATAGCGGAGGCCAGCGGGCTGATCCCCGAGATGCGCGCGGAAGGGATTGCCATGGTCGACCCGGACGACGAGCTGACCGACGTCCGGATGCCCGAGCAGCGTACCGACGGGCACGTCACGCTGCTGGTCGCGGAGTACCTTGCTCACCGGGAGCAGGCCACGTTCGACGGGCTGCGCGCCTTCGTCCGGCAGGCGGCCGCCGAGCACGCCGGCTACTGGCGCAAGGGCGTGACGGAGCCAGGCGCGGAAACGGAGCTGCTTGCCATCGCGTTGGAGAAGCTCTCCGCGCTCCGATTGGTCCAAGCGGACGGGCATGTGGTCCGCAGCCGGCCGGCGATCGCCCGTTTCGCCCTGAGCGAGCCCACCATCCGGGAAACGAGAAAGGCGACAGCCGATGCTGCCAGCGCCCTCTTCTGAGCGGTGGAAGCCGCTGCGGGCCGGTCTGGTCGACATGTTCTACTACGACGCCGAGGAGTTCTGGTTCCATGATGGCCGGCTGCTCCTGCGCGGCAACAACGGAACCGGCAAATCTAAGGTGCTTGCGCTAACGCTGCCGTTCCTGCTGGACGGAGAACTCGCACCTCACCGGGTGGAGCCGGACGGCGACCGGCAGAAGAAGATGGAGTGGAACCTGCTGCTCGGCGGCAGGCATCCTAATCCGGAACGTCTCGGGTATGCCTGGCTTGAGTTCGGCCGCCGTGCCGCGGACGGCACCACCAAGTTCCGCACCATAGGCTGCGGCCTGAAGGCTGTCGCCGGGCGCGGTATCGCCCGCCACTGGTTCTTCGTAACGACTCAGCGCGTCGGCCAGGACCTCCAGCTTCTGCCCGCCAGCCGGATTCCGCTCACCAGGGAAAAGCTGCGCGAGGAGATGGACGGACACGGGCTCGTCTACGACCGGGCCGCCGACTACCGGCGCGCGGTGGATGAGGCCCTGTTCGGGCTCGGCGAGCACCGCTACGAGACGCTGATCAACCTGCTGATCCAGCTCCGGCAGCCCCAGCTGTCCAAGAAGCCCGACGAGAAGCTGCTGTCGCGCGCGCTCACCGAGGCGCTGCCGCCGCTCAGCCCCGGCCTGGTAACAACGGTGGCCGAGGCGTTCCGCGGCCTGGACGAGGAACGGGACGCGCTGCGGGCACTGGCGGAGGCTCGCGGTGCCGCGACCGAGTTCCTGCGCCACTACCGCAACTACGCGCAGGTCGCCGCCAAGCGCAAGGCGACCGGGCCACGTCAGGCGCAGAGCAGGTACGAGCAACTGGGCCGGGACCTGACCGCAGCCGAGGAAGCGTACGCGGCGGCGGACGGGAAGCTGCAGGCGGCGCAAACTCGGCTCGAAGAACTCGAGCGGGAGCGGACCAGGTTGGAGGCGCGGCGCGAGGCGCTGCAACAGGACCCCGTGATGCGCGAGGCGGGGGAGCTGGACCGCCGCCGCGAGAACGCGAGACAGCAGGCCGAGACTGCCAGGGAACG
>JASHOL010000218.1 GCA_030041135.1 Streptosporangiaceae bacterium
CCGCAGCCGCCTGGTAGCTGCACGACCTCGAGCAGCCCGAGGTGCCCGCAAGCGAAGACCGCGAGCGTGTGGCCGAGCCACTCCCGGCCGTAAGCTGCCACCACGTCGCGCGCGACCTGCTCATCATCGGCCTGCGGTCGGCTCGGCCTACCGTCGGCTGCCTCCCTGACTAGGTCGGCGACCTTGGCCGGTAGTTCGCGCAGCTGGGCTGGATCCAGCGGGATCTGCAAGTACAGGGACAGCACCGATTCGTCGGGAGCCCGCACGCTCAGCAACTTGTCTAGTTCACCGTGAGTAATCACTGTCGGCCTTCCCTCGCGGTTCCAGTCCGCCGCCTCGCAAGCCGGCCGGCCAGGGCCGAAAGACCCGGCAAAGGTCCCTAACTTGGGGAGGGCCTCCCAGCGGACACAGTCGACGCTGATGGCGTCAAACAGGGTGCTCGCGGCGGCGAGGATGGCCCGGCGGTTCCGGTCGGCGTCGGCGCGTTCGGTGTTGGTCACGCGCCGAACTCGGCGTCCGCGAAGTCACCGAACGCGCGGGGTCGGCTCAGCTGGCGGCCACTGTTTGGCGACGAGAGTGAGCACGTCGTACTTGGCGACCGACACGCCGTCCTGGTTGGTGACGTCGGTGTCCCAGCGCACCTCCCCGTGCTCGGCGTCCTCCCGCGGGATGATCTGCTTGCAGGTCAGGGTGACCGTCAGCTCATCCCCCGGATACACGGGAGTGAGGAAACGCAGGTTCTCCAGGCCATAGTTGGCCAGCACCGGGCCGGGATCGGGCTGCACGAACAGCCCGGCCGCGAACGACAGCACCAGGTACCCGTGCGCGACCCGCCCGTCGAAGAACGGGTTAGCCCGAGCCGCCTCCTCGTCCATGTGCGCATAGAACGTGTCGCCGGTGAACTCGGCGAAGTGCTCGATGTCGTCGAGGGTGACCCGCCGCGGTCCGGCGACGACCGTGTCCCCCGGCCGGAGGTCGGCCAGGGACTTGCGGAACGGGTGCGAGCCCTCGGCGTCGCGCGGGGCGCCAGCCACCCAGTTCCCGGTCACCGCGGCCAGCATCCTCGGGCTGGCCTGCACCGCCGTGCGCTGCATATAGTGCAGCACGCCGCGGATCCCGCCCATCTCCTCGCCCCCGCCGGCCCGCCCTGGCCCGCCGTGGACTAGCGGCGGCAGCGGCGAGCCGTGACCGGTGGACTCGGGCGCGTCGTCAAGGTCAAGCACTAGCAGCCGCCCGTGCCACGGCGCGCAGCCCAGTACGACCTCGCGGGCGAACTGCGCATCCCCGGTCACGACCGATCCGGCCAGGCTGCCGCGACCCCGGGCGGCCAATTCGATGACCTGCGCGGTGTCGCCGTAGCCGATGACGGTCGCGACGGGACCGAACGCCTCGATCTCGTGCGGCTCGGCCCGGCCGACGTCGTCGGCCCGCAGCAGCAGCGGCGAGATGAACGCGCCGCGTTCGGCGTCCGCGTCCACGACCTTTACGTGCTCCGGATCGCCATGCACCAGCCGCGCCCCTGCGAGCAGTGACTTCACGCTCCGGCGAACCTCCTCGCGCTGCTCTAGGCTGGCGAGCGCGCCCATCTGGACGCTCTTGTCGGCCGGATTGCCGACGACGACCCTCGACAGTTGCTCCGCAGCAGACTCGATCACCGCTTCGATCATTTGAGAGGGAACGAAGGCGCGCCGGATCGCCGTGCACTTCTGGCCGGCCTTGACCGTCATCTCGGTGACCAGTTGCCTGGCGTACAGGTCGAACTCTGCTGTGCCCGGCCCGGCGTCGGGTCCGAGGATCGAGCAGTTCAGCGAGTCGGCCTCGGCGTTGAACCGGACCGCGTGAGCCACCACAGCCGGATGGGACCGCAACTGCCTGGCGGTGGATGCCGATCCCGTGAACGACACCAGGTCTTCCTCAGTCAGGTGATCCAGCAGGTCACCCGCGCTGCCGCAGACCAGCTGCAGCGAGCCGGCCGGCAGCAATCCCGAGTCGGCCATCAGCTCGACCAGCCGCGCCGTCACGTACGCGGTCTGGCTGGCCGGCTTGACCAGGCTCGGAACGCCGGCCAGGAATGCCGGCGCGAGCTTCTCCAGCGGCCCCCAGACCGGGAAGTTGAACGCGTTGATCTGCACGGCCACGCCGCGCAATGAGGTCAGGATGTGCTGGCCGACGAACTGGCCGCCGCGGCCCAGCGGCTCCGGAGCGCCCTCGGAATAGACGGTGTCGTTGGGTAGCTCCCGCTTGGCCCGGCTGGCGTAACTGAGCAGCACGCCGATGCCGCCGTCGACGTCGAACCTGGAATCGCCGAGCGTCGCGCCGGTCTTCGCCGAGAGCCCGTACAACTCCTCGCGGTGCTCGCGCAGCATCGAGCCGACCGCTTTCAGCAGCGCGGCGCGCTGGTGGAAGGTCAGGTCGGCGAGCGCGGGCCCGCCGACCGACCGCCCGTACTCAAGTGCGGCGGCCATGTCCACGCCGTGCGAGGAGATCCGCGCGACCTCCTCGCCGGTGACGGCGTCGAACACCGGCCGCCCTTCGCCTTCCGGCGTCCGCCAGGCTCCGCCCACGTAGCTGCGCAGTAGCGTCATTGCCACTCCCTGCTCCTGTCCGAGATCACTGAGATCACCGGGGCACGGTCATCCCGCAGCCATCGTCGCATGCCACGGCGGCATGCGGTCAGGCGCGATCTGCCGGCCCAGGCTGGCAACGGGGATGCGGGGGAATGCTGCGAGCGGCTCAGTGCCTGACTCAGTGGCGACGGCGAGGCGACCGGCTGTCCGGCGCCGGACTCGACGGGCCGGCGGCGCTGGGGCGAGCGGCCGACGCCGCTGGCAGCAGGCCGAACGCGCTGGCCACGGCGACAGCCCCGGCCCGGTTGCGGACTCCCAGCTTGCGGAACAGGTGGGTCTGAATGTTCTCGACGGTCTTCGGGGCGATCCCGAGCAGCCGCGCCGTCTGCCTGATCGAGTGTCCCTGGGCTCCGTATCGGAGGATGTCGCTTTCCCTGGCGGTCAGCTCGGGCAGGTCGCTGCCACCAGGTGCCTGCCGGTCCCAGCGCGCTCGCACCGCGCCGATCAGGGGCCGCATGGGCTTAGAGTCCACAACCAGGTAGCCCTGGCCGGCCATGCGCAGGACAGACAGGAAGTGGTCCTCGATTGTCTCGGCTTGGACCAGTGAGCTCGCGCCGCTGGCCAGTGCGTCGGCGACCTCCCCTGAGTCCAGCGGCTTGCTGTGGACCAGGATCGCCGGAACGCTTAGCTCCTCGACAATCCCCCAGTCTGATGGTTCCGGATCCACCAGAGCACAAATGATCGGACCCCGATGCCAGCGCGCCCAGTGCGTCTGGGACACATTCTCGCGGTCGCGCACCAGAACGAACGTCTGGCCGCTCCCAAGCAGCTTGCTGATCACCTGGTCAAGGGCCGAGCCAGCCTGGCCCGATACGACTGTCAGGATCGGGAAGTCCTCGCTGGGCGGCTCACGGTGCCTCTCGGCCGGCGCGGCACGCTGGTCCAGGATCCCGAGCGACGCGGCGGTCGAAACAGCATGAGCGCCGCTATTCACATCCAGCTTGGCGTAAATGCGGCGCTTGAGGTTCTCGACCGTGAGCGGGCTGATGCCGAGCAGCTCAGCCATCTCCGGCACGCTGTGGCCGGAGCCTGCCAGCATGAGTACCTCGAGTTCGCGGTCGGTCATGCCACTCGGTCTCGGGCGAGCGTGCCGCCCGCGTTTACGCCGCAGCAGCGCTAGCAGGGCTTCAAGGCCGTGCGACTCGGGCACGAGCGAGGAAACTCCGGCCCGGCACGCCGCCGACAGGTCTTCCTGGTCCGCTTCCTGATAGGTCACGATGACGTTGAGCTCGGGGAACCGCTTAACGAGCCTGCCCACCGGGTGGCAGATCTCGCCCACACGCTGGCCGGCATCGAAGATCACAACATCAGGCCGCCGCAGCTCGCAGAGCGCGGGCATGCGGTCCGGCTCCTCGACGGTTCCGACGACTGTGACGTCGGGTCGGCCGGCCAGGCACGAGGACAACGTGTCACGAAGCAGCCGCGACGGCGACTGTACGGCTACTTGAACGGTGACGCTAGCGGGTGGCGAGGCCATTCGTTAGCCTGCAATTCGGTTTCGACACTACAACTGGTTAGCGCGGTACTGGAGTCTAGCCCGGACCCACCGCTCACGGCGGTCACTTGATTTTTATTTCGTTAGTGGTAAGAAACCGCCGGGCCCGTTCCCGGCACCTGGCCGGCGCCGCGGTTCCAGGCCGGTCACGCGGCCGGCAATGCGCTCTACCTGGGCGGATCCCGGCGGGAGCATCGAGCCAGGCGCCACGCGCACCGCATTCTGGGCTATTTCCCTGTCAAGATCGTTTGCGGCTCGGTTTTGCCGGTTCTTGGGGCTATACGCGGCGACTGCGGTGGGGACGATCGTCCTCGCGATTGATGAGTGCCGCACACTGTCAATTATTAGTTACTCCGCGTAAACGCGGTTGTCGGCAGGTCAAGCCTCACGAAGATTGGGCAAATCGGCTTCGCCTCGGTGGAAGTTCCGCGCCACGCGGGGCGTGCCAGCAGCCGGCCGGACAGTCCAGCGCTACCTGATCGCCGACTACCCGCAGTGGGCGGCCACGCTGCGCGGCACCGGGCAGCCGGACGTGGACACCGCCGCCGGGATGGCGAACTGGATTCCGATGACCCCTCGGACGAGGGACCGATGTACCTGTACCGCCGCGAGCGCCCGGCCACACAGCCGGGCGCCCGCTTGCCTATATCAACGCGGTGACTCGCACCTTCCTGATCAGGGTTCTTCACTCGCCGTGGGTCGCACGTTAAGCACCTGGCGGATAGCGGTCAGTTCGGTCTGGGCCGCGGCGGTGGCAGCGTCAACGCGGCCGTTGAACGACCGCATCTGCCTGAGCGAGGACGACCCCGCCTGCTCGGTGGTGAGCTTGGCGATGGCCTGGAGATCCTGGATCAGCTTATTGACCAGGACCGTGGCCTGGGGAGTGAACAACACCGCAGCGGCTGGTATGGGCGTAGTGAATGACTCGGCGTTCCGGATCAGCGCAACGGCCGTGACCTCGTTCTGATGCGTGAACGAGGCCGCGGCCAGGCTGTTCTCGAACGCCTGCTCCGTCGTGACCTCCGCCCTAAGGGCCGCTTCGGCGGTAACGAGATTGTGCCTTGCGGCGGCGTTGTAAGCGGCCACGTCAGCGTTCAGTTGCTGGATCGCCGGATTCGTGATCGCCTCGTACTGCCTGATCACCGACCGCTGGGTTGTGCAGGGCAAACCCGATACGGATTGGCTGGGCTCGCAGTCGAAGTCCGCAAGCGTGGTCTTAGTTCGCTGGCCGGCGCCAGCGGCGTAGACAAGGCCGAGGAGGACCAAGAGACCACACAGCGAGGAAACAAATGCGAGTATGACGCCGCCAGATCTCCCCTCCTCCCGGTCGTCTTTGGCATAGCCGCGTCTGGCATAGCCGTCTCCGGCGTACGTCGCGCTCATCTAATCCCACTCCTCCCGATGCCTTACTCGGCGCTCGGGTGCTCGGTGAAGGAGTCGACTCCCTTGAAGATCTCTTCGTTGATGATGAATGTCATCCCGAATATGAAGAGCAGGAAGATCGGCGTGATGGCCACGAAGACGAGCCACTTGCGGCCTTCGCTTTCACGAGCGGCGATCCAGCGCTTTACCGGCGGCAGCCTGAGCGTGAGCAGGAAGACGCTTGCCGCTGAGTACTGGTAGAGGCGCTGGTGGAAGATGGGGTCGCCATCGCCGGGGGCGCCAGAGCCGTTGCTGCCCTGCTCGAACCCGAATCCCTCGAGCAAGGACAGGTGGAAGAACAGCAGCCCCCAGATGACATAGGTGAGGTAGTGCAGCTTCTTCCAGTACTTGCCGAGCTTGCGCTGCGCCCAGTGATTGCCGGTGATCAGCAGCGGGATGACCAGCAGCACCATGGTGAACCCTACGAGTTCGAACACGTGCCCGGCCACCACGCCGAAAAAGCCTCCGGCAAAGTTATCGGTGAGACCGGCAGCGAGCGCATCGCCGATACCGCAGCATCCCATCATGATCCCGTACCAGCGCCGCAGCGGGACGAACCACCGCTGCCCGGTGAGCGTGACCAACGGAGTGACGAGCAGGCACAGGAACAGGCAGAGTTCGGCCCCGGTCCCCAGCGTGTCGTCGACCGACACGCTGAAGGTGTTCTTGTTCATCGTAATGAGCGCAGGCAGCATGAAGAACAGGGGAACCGCCCCCGGGGCGCCCAGCAGGATCAGGGCGAGCGCCTTCCGCTTTATCTTGGAGCCGCCGAACTTGAATTCCTTGTCCATCCATTCGTCGAGGCGACTTCTGTCCGCCTTCAGCTCGGCGTGGGACGAACTCGGCGCCCTTCTTTCCCGTTGCCGTGTGCCTAGGGCGCCGTTAGCGTATGGGTCCGGTTCGTAGCCCCTGTCGTCGGCGTATGGGTCCGGTTCGTAGCCCCTATCGTCAGGGTATAGGCCCGGGTCATAGCCCCTAGTAGTGGCCATCTCGCAGCTTCTCCTTCCACAGGACTCGCATTCGCTCCCATGGTTCTTGCCTTTTATTGGTTTCGGCTGTGCCGAATACCGGCGCAGGCATTGGCTGTGTCGGCCGGCTATCTGACTAGTTCTTGTGCACCACGACGGCCGCGTGCGACTTCCTGTGGTGTTTGCCCTTCGCTCCCGAGGGGTGCGCCGCCGTGCGAGGGTGGGCCGCCGCAGACTCCTGGGCCAGGAACTGCTGGTCGCTAATGCCCGCTGGACCGGTCTCGCCCGCTCCGGCCTGCCTGAAGACGAAGAACGGGAATCCCTTCAGCCCGATCTCGGTCAAGCCGGAGATGACGGCGACCGACAGGAGCGCCGCAGTGCCGACCGTGGCGACGCGCATCGCCTGCTGCTGCCTGGTTCGCTTCTGCGGCCCCTTGGCCGGCGCCGTCTTCGGCCTGGGCGGCCCGTCCGGCCTGCCCGGCCTCGTGTCGGGCCGCGGGGCCGGTCTGGTGCCGGGCCTTGCCGGCAGCGTGCCCGGCATCGCCGACCCGGCGTCGGGCCTCGGGCCGCGCCCGATGTCGGGCCTTACGCCCGGCCTGGTGTCTGGCCTCATGCCCGGCCTGGTGTCCGGCCTCGGGCCGCGCCCGATGTCGGGCCTTACGCCTGGCCTGGTGTCTGGCCTCATTCCCGGCCTGTCGTTCGGCCTCACGCCTGGCCTGGTGTCCGGCCTCGCGGGCCTAGTCGCCGGCGCAGCCGGGCTCATGCCAGGGAGATCTGGCCCGGTGCCAGGAAGCGCAGGAGCGGTCGCGGGCATGGCCGAAGGAGCGAGGTTCTGGGTGACGTACGCGGCCACCCGGCTCAGCTCGCCGGTCATCGAGTCGAGGCGAGACCGCAGTTCGGCGGCCTCCCGCTCCATGGCCTCGCGCATCGCTGCGGCCTGGCCGGTCGCCTCCTGCGTTATCGTGTCCGCCTGGCTAGAGGCCTGCTGGGTTATCGTGGCCGCCTCGCGTTCGGCAGCCTCGCGTATGGCGGTCGCGTAGTCCTGCGCCTCCCGAGTGATCTGGGCGGCCCGGCCGTCGGCCAGCGCGACTCGGTCCGACTCACGGTCCAGGCCGTGGTGGACTTCGAGAACCTGCCCGCTCGGTCGAAGCGAGTCCCTGTTCGGGGAGCGGAAGTCCCTGAACCGCCCGGTCGCGGGCCCGGCGCCGGGTCCAGGAGGGCCGGTCTCGCGGCGGTAGTCGGTGG
>JASHOL010000219.1 GCA_030041135.1 Streptosporangiaceae bacterium
ATCTCGCCTCCATCACGCACACGAGGTTCTGCTGCAGCGCCGGGCCGCTGGTGGCGTGCCCGAGGGCGCTGGCCGCCTCACCTGACATGATGTGGCGGGCCGCCCAGCCGATCCGGGCCAGGCCGGCGGCGAACATCGGATTGCCCGCCAGCGCGCCGCCGGACGGGCTGATCCTGGTCTCGCCGTTCAGGCCCATCGCCTGCCTGAGCACGATGTCCTGGTGGGTGAACGGCGCGTGCAGTTCGGCCACCTCAACCAGGGCGCCGCCGCCGCCCGCGCCGCCGCCTGTGGCAGCCCCACTGGCAGCCCTCGTGGCAGCCAACACCGCCGCCGCGGCCGAGGGTGAGGTCAGGAGGTCCCGCGAGCCGAGCGAGCCCGAGTCGATCCGGTGCTCGAAGCCCGTGATCCAGGCCGGCCGCGCGCACAGCTCGCGAGCGCGGTCCCCGGCCGCGATGATGACGACGGCCGCGCCGTCGGTCACCGGCGCGCAGTCGTGCGCGCGCAGCGGGTCGGCCAGGTACGGCTCGGCGAGCAGGTCACCGGCGCTGCAGGCGCCGGACAGCTGAGCGCGCGGGTTCGACACGGCGGCGGCCCGGCTGCGGACCGCGACCTCGGCCATCTCCTGCTCGGTCCACCTGCCCGCCTCGATGCCGAGCCGGGCCTGGAGGGCCGCGATCGCAACGGAGTCCGGCCACAGGGGCGCGACCGTGTACGGATCGAGCTGGAGCGCGAGCACGCGCCGCAGGTCTCCTGCCGACGACTTGCCGAAGCCGTAGGCGAGCGCGATGTCCACCTCACCGGTTAGCACCTTGACCCAGGCCTCATACAGCGCGAAGGCTCCGTCCATTTCGACGTGCGACTCCATGACCGGCGGGAATGCGCCAATCGCGTCGACCGCGGAGACGAACGAGAACGCGCGCCCGGCCAGGTAGTCCGAGGAGCCCGAGCACCAGAAGCCGATGTCGGTCCTGGACAGGCCGGTCTGCGCGAGCACCTCGTGGAAGATCGGGACGAGCATCTCCACGCCATTGGTGGTCCCGTCGGTGCGCCGCACGTTCGGGGACTCGGCGAAGCCGATCACGGCGACGTCTGTCATGGCACGGCCCTCACAGCTCGCCTCTCCTCCGTGTGATTCGCGCGTGCCCCGCTCGCCTCAGGGGCGCCGCGTCACAGGTGATGCGCATAGGACTCGTACGGGGCGTCGGGCTCCCCGCTCGGCTCGAAGTGGCTGATGTTCTCTGAGGTGGTCCCCCACTGATCCCGCGGCTTCCAGACTGCGCGCACGCGCATGCCCATCCGGACCTCAGACGGCTCGCAGCCGAGGATCAGGTGCTGGAAGGCGATGTCGGCACCGTCAAGCAAGACCGACGCCGCTACGTAGGGCGTCGGCACGCGCTGGCCCTGGAACGGCACGTTGACCACGCAGAACGTCGTCACCGTACCGCGGTCGGGCAGCTCGACGTCGGTCGTGGTCGGGACGCCATCGGTGGGGCACGCGCCCCGCGGCGGCACGTAGACCTTGCCGCAGGCCGGGCAGCGCTGCCCGATAACCTTGCCTTCCGCCAGGCCGCGCAGGTACCGGCTTTCCTCAGCCGAGGCGCTGTGCTGGTAGTGCAGGCGGATCGGAGTCGTGACCATCGTGACGGCCTCCCTTGCGGGAACGAGGTCGCCTTCCCCCCTAGCCGTCCCGCCAGCAGAGTCGTCTCCGGCTGGCACGAAGCACTCGATGTCGCGAATGTGACCCGACCGCTCGGCCGCCCAGCGGGGCCGCACCCGCATCCCGGTGCGCATCTGGTCGCTTGCGCCGGCGTCAACCGCGTGCAGCAGCCCGCCGTCCGCCCCGTCGAGCCTGATCAGCGCCCACGCGAACGGGTGGTCAAGCGGCTGCCCCTCCCGCGGCTGCGGCTGCCAGGACCAGGTCAGTACCGTGCCGCCCGGCCCGACGTCGACGAGCTCGGCCGGCGGCGAGAACGTCACCGGATCGTACTCGGCGGGCGGCACGTACACCCGGCCGTCCGCGCTGCGCGAGCCGAGGATGCGCCGCTGGGCCAGCGCGCTCATGAACGCGCTGAGCGCCGGACCCAGCGATCTGGTGTAGTCGAAGCTGATGTCCAGCGGAGCCCTGAGCGGGCCGTCGCGAGTCTCTTTGGCCGGCGATGTCACGGATCAGAGTGAAACACGTTCTAGCCGGAGTTAACAACAGCGGCGGTTGGCATGGCTGGGCCAGGCCGGGACGGCGCGATGCCCGACCTATTTGCCGTGGAAGTTCGGTTTGCGCTTCGCCGCGAATGCACGCGGGCCCTCCTTGGCGTCCTCACTCATGAACACGGCCATGCCGAGCTTGGCCTCGACCGCGAAAGCCTCGCTCTCGGGCATGCCCTCGGTCTGCCTGATCGTGGCCAGGATCGCCTGCACCGCGAGCGGCCCGTTCGCGGCGATCATGTCCGCGATCTCCAGCGCCTTGGCCAGTGCCTGCCCGTCCTCCACGACGTGGCCGATCAGGCCGACGCGCAGCGCCTCGTCCGCGCTGATGTGGCGCCCGGTCAGCAAGATGTCGGCCGCGACCGTGTAGGGGACCTGGCGAACGAGCCGCACGGCCGACCCGCCGAGCGGGAAAAGTCCCCAGCGCGCCTCGGACACGCCGAACCTCGCGCTACGGCCCGCAACCCTGATGTCGGTCGCCTGCAGGATCTCGGTGCCGCCGGCAATGGCCGGGCCTTCGACCGCGGCGATCAGTGGCTTGGTCAGGCGCCGGCCCTTGAGCAGCGGCTCGATCAGCGTCAGGTCCATGCCGCCGTCGCGGAAGCTGTCGCCGGGATGGGTCGCGGTCATCGCCTTGAGGTCCGCACCCGCACAGAACGCCCCGCCTGCCCCGGTCAGGACGCAGGCGCGGATCTCCGGATCGCGGTCAACCTGGTCCCAGGCCTCGCGCATCAGCGCCATCATGGGTCCGCTCAGGGCGTTCCGCGCATGCGGCCGGTTCATCGTGACGATGAGCACGTGGCCGCGGCGCTCGATCAGCGCGTGGGGCGGCTCCTGCGGGTTCGCATTCGTCGAGGTCACCGAGAGGCCCTCCAGGGTGGCATGTCCCTGCCCCGGTTGGGGTTGCCCAGAACGATAACACGTTCTAGTTTCTTACCCATGGCGCTGAACATCGCTGACCTCTTCGAGCACGCCGTCGACGCCGTTCCCGACCGCCTCGCGATTGCCTGCGACGACAACCAGGTGACCTACCGCGAGCTTGAAGCGCTCAGCAACCGGCTGGCTCATTACCTGGCCGAAGCCGGGATCGGTCCCGGCGATCACGTCGGCGCGTACGGGCGGAACTCGATCGAGCTTCTCGCGACGTTCCTGGCCTGTTACAAGCTCCGGGCGATCACGGTTAACGTCAACTACCGCTACGTCGAGGCCGAGTTGCGGTACCTGTTTAACGAGGCCGAGCTCAAGGGCCTGGTTTACGACCGCAAGTTCGGGGATCGCGTCGCGGCGATCCTGCCCGGCCAGCCAAGCCTGTCGGCCGTGCTGGCCATCGAGGACGCAAGCGACACCCCGCTGCCACCCGGAGCGTCCGGCTTCGTGACCTCGATAGCGGACTATTCGGCCGACCGTGACTTCGGCGGGCGCAGCCCTGACGACATCTACATGCTCTACACCGGCGGCACGACCGGATACCCGAAGGGCGTGCTGTGGCGGCACGAGGATGTCTGGCGCACCCTCGGCGGCGGGATCGACTTCACCACCGGCGAGCGGCTGGCCGACGAGTGGCAGCAGATCCGCCGCGGGACCGCCGGGCCGAGCGGAATGGTCAGGCTCACCACCGCTCCGCTCATTCACGGCAGCGCCCAGTGGGGCACGCTGCCCGGGCTCTTCGGCGGGGACACCGTGGTGTTCGTGCCGCAGTTCGATCCGCACGACGTCTGGCGCGCCGTGCAGCGGCACAAGGCCAACGTGGTCATGATCACCGGCGACGCGATGGCCAGGCCGCTAATCGAGGCCTACCAGCAGGAACAGTACGACGCGTCGTCGGTGCTCGCGATTTCCAGCAACGCCGCGCTGTTCTCGCCAAGTGTCAAGGACCAGTACCTCAAACTGCTGCCGAACGTCGTCATCACCGATGCGATCGGCGCGTCCGAGACCGGCTTCACCGGGCTCGGATACGTGTCGGCGGGCAACAAGAAGGCCGAAGGCCCGACGGTCACGGCCGGCCCGTCCACGATCGTGATCGACGACCTCAACCGGCCGGTCGGCCCGGGCGGCATCGGCTGGATCGCCCGCGGCGGTCACATCCCGCTCGGTTACTTCAAGGACCCGGGCAAGACCGCCGCGTTGTTCACCGAGATCGACGGCATCCGGTATGCCGTGCCCGGTGATTTCGCCCGCGTGGAAGATGACGGCTCGATCACGCTGCTTGGCCGGGGCAACACCTGCGTGAACACCGGCGGCGAGAAGGTGTTCCCCGAGGAGGTTGAGGGAGCGCTCAAGGCTTTCCCAGCCGTGTTCGACACACTGGTGATCGGCGTGCCTGACGAGTTGCTCGGGCAACGGGTCGCGGCCCTGGTGCAGCCGCGGGCGGGCCACGACCTGGACCTCACCGAGCTTGACGCGCACCTTCGGACGCAGATCGCCGGCTACAAGGTGCCGAGGTCGGTCTGGCTGGTCGAGGAGATCAGCCGGACGGCCGCAGGCAAGGCCGACTATCCGTGGGCACGCCGCTACGCGCAGGAACAGATGACGGCAGACCTGGTCTGCGGACCTGCTAGCCCTGGGGACGATCCCCCGTAACCCTCTGGAATGAGGCCAGCGATGCGCACCGCGCTGTGCGAGCAACTCGGCATCGAGCACCCGATCTTCGGCTTTACCCCGGCCGAGCACGTCGCGGCGGCCATCAGCCGGGCCGGCGGCCTCGGCGTGCTCGGCTGCGTTCGGTTCAACGACGTGGGCGAGCTTGATCAGGTGCTGGACTGGATGGACAAGAACACCGACGGGCGGCCGTACGGCGTCGACGTGGTGATGCCGGCCAAGATTCCGACCGAGGGCGCGGCGATCGACCTCAACAAGCTGATCCCGGCCGGGCACAAAGCGTTCGTCGAACGGACGCTCGTGAAGCTTGGCGTCCCGCCGTTGCCGGACGGCACGCAGGCCAGGGACGGCGTGCTCGCCTGGCTGCACTCGGTGGCCAGGTCCCAGGTCGAAGTCGCGCTGGCCCATCCGGCCCGGCTGATCGCCAATGCGCTGGGCTCGCCGCCCGCCGACGTCATCGAGAGCGCGCATGAGCGGGGCGTGCTCGTCGCGGCCCTGGCCGGGAAGGCGGCGCACGCCCGGTCACACGTCGCGGCCGGGGTCGACATCGTCGTGGCGCAGGGATATGAGGCCGGCGGCCACACCGGCGAAATCGCCAGCATGGTGCTCGTCCCCGAGATCGTGGACGCCGTCGGCGCCGAGGTCCC
>JASHOL010000019.1 GCA_030041135.1 Streptosporangiaceae bacterium
GTGTTTCCCGCTCGCCGCCGGGACGCCTCAAGGTGGCGCCTTCCCTCGTCGCTCGTACCTCGCTCCTCAGTCCAGGCACCACCGCGCCCCGGCAGCTCGCTCACGCCGTGTCGAGGACGGCGGCCTCCACGCCGCCCTCTTCGCCGAGGATCGAGCCGATCTGCGCCACCGACTCCGGCCGCCGTGCGCGCAGCCACAGCAGGACGCCGATGCCCACCACCAGCCAGGCACCGGCGACGTACGGAGTCCACTTGAGGATGCCCGGCGGGGCGGGGTAGATCGAGCCGTACAGGGCGGCGCCGAAGACGGCCGCGCCGACCAGCGGGACGGCGACGTGCACGATCGGGTTCCAGCGACGCGTGGCCCTCGTCCGGTAGAAGAACACGATGCCGCCGAAGCAGAGCATCCCGTAGACGACGATGATCGCCAGGGTGCCGACCGTGGCCCAGAAGTAGTAGTTGCTGAACGGCCGGCCGAACGCGCTGTCGTACAGCGGGTAGCCCATGAGCAGGGCCATGAGTACCGAGACGATCGTGACGGTCAGCACGGCGTTCACCGGGGTCCTGAACCGCGGGTGCGTCCGGGCGAACGCGGCGGGCAGCACGCCCTCCCGGCCCATCGCGAACAGCGTGCGGGCGGCAGCGGTCGCGCAGGCGACGCACACGATGAACGCCGAGCACATTCCTCCGAGCAAGACCAGCGTGCCCAGCCAAGAGCCCACGAAGTTGTTCGCAATCGTCTGCAGCGCGACCGGGTCGGCGGCGAACTTGGACCCGTTCGCGACCCCGAAGCCGATCGTCTCCGAGTACGTGGTCCACACGTAGAAGATGACGGCGAACAGGGTCGCCACGATCACCGCGATCGGAATGTACTTGCGCGGCTGCGCGGTTTCCTCGCCGAAGTCGGCCGCCGTCTCGAACCCGATGTAGGAGGTGACGCCGAGGATGATGCCGTAGAACACGCCGTTGAATCCGCCAGTCAGGGTGTGGCCGAAGGTGAACGCGCCGGCTGCCTGGCCGTGCAGGCCGCCCTTGGAGGTGGTGATCAGGTCGACGAGCACGATGATGGCCACGGTGGCGATCCCGACGATGAGCTGCACCCTGGTGGTGACCTTGATCCTGACCACCGACAGCACGACGAAAAGGACCATGCCGAGGAAGAAGAACGCGATCCACCAGCCGGTTCCGATCCCGAGCAGGTCGGTGGCGAGGTAGCCGACGCCGGACATCGTCATCGGCACGAAGCAGATGAACCCGAAGAAGTACAGCCAGCCGGCCATGAACCCGGCCTCCCGGCCGAGGCTGCGGCTGGCGTAGGTATAGGCGTAGCCGGCCGAGGCCATCCGGCGAGTGAAGCCGATGACGACGAACGCAAGCGCGAGGCAGGCGACGCCGCCGAGCACGAACGCCAGCGGCGTGGAGCCGCCGGCCGTGGTGGCGACGCCGGAGACGTTCAGCAGCATCGCCATGCCGGGCGCGAGCACCGACACCGAGATCGCGATCGCATCCCACAAGCGCAGTGAGCCGTGCGCTAGCTCGCCGGCGGCGGCGCCGACTATCAGGTCGGGACTAGTCTTGGCCATGGCTCCGGTCCTCCCTCACTCCGGTCCATTTTCCGGCCAGCGGATCTGGCTAGCCGGCTAGCCGGTCCTCGGCGGACCGGCCGGTAAATCCGTCATCGTCTCGGTGGCTTCGGTCATGAGTACCGTCTGCTCATCCAGCACGTAGTCGAAGGCCAGCGGGGTGCAGTCGCGCTCGGTGAGCCAGTCCATGAACTCCAGGTGCACGGGGTGGGCACGGTAGGCATTCATGGTCTCGACGTCGGGGAACTCGGTGTACAGCAGGTAGCGGTAGCCCCGAGTCCGCGCGCCGGTCAGGTCCGTGCCGAGTCGGCACTTGGTCATCAGGCCGATCTGCTCCGGCCAGGCCGCGACCATCCCCCGCATCTGCCCGGCCTCCTCGTCACTGAGGTCGCGCGGGAAGCTGAACAGCACGACGTGCTGGAGTGTCATCGCGGTCCTCCTCGCGGCCGGTCAGAAGAACTCGAAGTACTCCCGCATCTCCCAGTCGCTGATGTTCTGGCCCTCAGCCGGCGGGTTCTGCGCCACCGCCGCCTCGTACCGGCCTACTTCCGAGCGCTTCATCTGCAGTAGGTAGTCGACGAGGGTGTCGCCGAATGCCTTGCGGTAGAACTCGTCGCCGTCCAGCGCGCCGATAGCCTGCGCCAGGGAGGCCGGCAGCGCAACGTTCTCGGTCGCGTACGGGTCGGCCTCGACCGGCGGCGGTGGGTCGAGAGCGCGGCGGATTCCGTCCAGCCCGGCCGCGATGTTCGCCGCCATGTAGAGGTACGGATTGGCTGCGGGCTCGCCCATCCGCATTTCGACGTGGCTGTTGGCGTCGCCGGGCGCGCCCTGCACCCGGACCAGCGCGCCCCTGTTCTCCAGCGCCCAGCACACCCGGTCGGGCGCGAACGAGTACGGGCGGAACCGCTTGTACCCGTTGACAGTCGGCGTGGCGAACACGCCCATCGCCAGCGAGTGGTCAAGCAGCCCGGCCACGAACTGCCGCCCCGTCGCGGACAGGTAGTCGTCGGCGCTGGCGAACGCGTTCCCTCCGTCCTGCCGGGATATCAGCGACTCATGCAGGTGCCAGCCCGACGGGAAGAAGTTCGGCAGAGCCGGGTGGCACATGAACGTCGCCAGCAGTCCACGCCGCTGGCAGATCTGCTTGACCGCGGACCGGAACAGCACGACCGCGTCGGCAGCGGCCAGCCCGCCGATCGGGCTGAAGCTGAACTCCATCTGTCCCGGCCCCCACTCGTCCTCCATCGAGCGGGGCGGCAGGCCGACAGCCGCCAGCCCGTCGCGGATCGCCTCCAGCGTGCTCGCGACGCTGTCCAGGCGCACTTCAGACAGGTACTGGTAGCCGCGCTCGAACACGGAGACTGGCGGCGGCGGCGGCGTGAACCCGGCATCGTCCGGGGCGATGTGCTCGGAGTCGAGCTTGACGATGTAGTACTCGACTTCGATCCCGGCCAGGTAGTCGAATCCGGCGTCACCCAGTTCGGCCAGCGTCCTCCGCATGAGCCCGCGGCCATCAAGCGGAAGCGGATGGCCGTTGGAGAAGTACGTGTCGCACAGCATCCAGCCAGTCCGGTCGGCCCAGGGCAGGACGCGGAACGTGGCTGCGTCCGGCACGAGCACGATGTCGGGGAAGCCGGTGAACTCGTCGATGCCGAATCCGCCGCCGGCGGCGAACGCCGGGACGAACACCTGGTTCCCGGTGTCGAGGCTGTAGATGGCTCCGGAGAAGTCCAGTCCGTTGGACATCGCGGCGATGGCGACCTCGGGCGACAGTGCCTTACCGCGCGGCACGCCGTGCTGATCGACGACGACCAGCCGGACGGTGCGCAGCTCAAGCTCCCGGATCTTGCTGGCGACTTCCTGGGCCGCGGCTGCCTGCTCGGGCGTGTACAGGCCGTTCCGCGCGACAAATCCTGGCTGGCCAACGCCGTGCGCGTCGGGCCGGCCGCCGACGGGGTTGCTGCTAGTCACCTGGCTGTCCTCCGATGCAGTGGTATCTCCGGCGCTCCGGTGGCGTTCGGCGGCCGCGAGGCCCGTCCCGGCACCCGGGGCTTGCGGTCAGGCCTTCCTGGCACCGCCGCGGCGCTCGATCATCTGCTCCAGCATCGCGGCGGCGAAGTTGTCGGGCTCGACGTCGGCCAGGGACAGGAACGTCTCGGTCCGCTGGACGCCGTTGATCTGGAAGATCTCTGTCAGCAGGAGTTCGCGCAGGTGCGCGTGGTCGCGTACGCGGAGGCGGACCAGCAGGTCGAGCCCGCCGGTGACCACGCTCATGTCCTCGGCTTCTGGCAGCGCCTGGATGGCCTTGATGATCTTGCTCAAGTCCATGCCGGGCCCGGCGGTCACCGCCAGGTACACGACCACGGGATAGCCGAGCGCGGCCCAGTCGATGTCGACCCGGTAACCCCGGATCGCGCCGCTGCGCTCAAGCCGGGCCAGGCGGTCCGCGACCGCCGGCGGCGACATCTCAATCTGCCGGGCCAGCGCACGCTGCGACTGGCGGGCGTCGGCCGCGAGCGCGCGCAGGAGGGCGAGGTCGAGGTCGTCCACCTCTACCTTCGGCGCGGCCGCGGAGCAGACCTCGGTGAGCCTCGACAGCGGCGCTGAGACTGATGCCATATGCCAGCTAACCCGTTCGTCGGATTTCGTGATGTGAGATATGCTGGGGTCCGATGTTACTTCTGTAAACCTAGCGTTCTCGGATTTTTACATTTGTAAGATCGCCTGTCAAGACACGGAAGCGTTACATGACCGCAGCAATTGAGCAGAGCGACATCAGCACCACCGATACCGCCGCCGGCGGCCACGACACTGCGCTGCGGGACTGGAATGCCGGGCTCGCCAGGCGCACGAAATCGCTGGGCGGCGGCGAGATCACCGCGATCCTCGCCCTGGCCGGCGCGTCGGACGTGATTACTTTCTCCGGCGGTTTCCCCGACCCGGCCACGTTCCCGACCAGCGTGCTGTCGGAAATCGCTGCGCGGCTGATTGCCGGAGATCCGGGAGTCGCCCTGCAATACTCCGCGACCGAGGGGATCGCGGGCGTGCGCGACTACGTGTCCGGCAGGCTGACCGAGCTGGAGGGCCTGACCCCGGCGGCGGGCGAGCTGATGATCACCAGCGGCGGCATCGACTGCCTCGAGCTCATCGCCAAGAGTTACATCGACGCCGGCGACGTTGTCGTGGTGGAAGCACCCACGTACCTCGGCGCGATCATGGCGTTCCGCGGCTACGAGGCCGACGTGCGCGGCGTTCCGGTCGATACCGACGGCCTGCGCGTGGAGATCCTCGCCGACCAGCTGTCGGCCGGGCTGCGGCCGAAGATCCTCTACACGATCCCCGACTTCCAGAACCCAACCGGGCTGACCATGAGCGCGCAACGCCGGGCCGACCTGGTCGCCCTGGCCCGGCGCTACGGGTTCCTGGTCGTCGAGGACGTCGCCTACCGCGACCTCGGCTTCGACCACGCGCCGCCGCCCAGCCTGTGGTCGACGGCGCCAGATGTCGTGGTGCAGGCGGGCACGTTCTCCAAGATCTTCTGCCCCGGCTTCCGGATGGGCTGGGCGGCAGGCCCGGAGCAGATCATCAGCCGGCTCGTCGTGGCCAAGCAGAACTCGGATCAGTGCTCGGGCGCGCTCGGCCAGCGGATGCTCGAGGAATACGGCCGCGGCGGGCACATGGAGCGGCAACTGGTCGCCTCGCGCAGGCTGTACGCGCGCCGGGCCGGGCTGATGGCGCAGGCACTGGCCGAGCACATGCCCGCGGGCACGACCTGGACCACCCCCGACGGCGGCTTCTACATCTGGCTGACTGCGCCAGCGTGCGTGGACACCGTGGCGCTGTCGGCAGCAGCGCGGGAGCGCAAGGTGGCCTATGTACCCGGCCGGCCGTTCTACCCTGGCGAGGGCGGCGGGGCGCAGATCCGGCTGGCCTACAGCCGCGTGGCCGATGACCTCATCGACGAAGGCATCCGCCGGATCGGCGACGTGCTCAAGTCCGCTCTGGAGGAAAAGTGACAAGTACCGAGTCCCTCGGTGACGCCGAGAGCCACTTCAGCACCGAGGCTCAGGGCGAGCCGGCCGGTCCCGGCCGGTACGTGAACGTGGACGCGATGACACCGGTCGAGTTCCTTCCAGGGCTCGGGTTCCGGCCCGTGCTCGGCGATGGGGTGATGACCAACTTCGTCAGCCTGGCGCCAGGCGCGCAAGCCCCGCGTCACGTGCACGAGGAAGAGCAGATCGTGATCGTGATCGACGGCGAGTTTACCTTTGACCTCGACGGCGACGTGCGCGTCATGCGCCGCGGCGATGTCGCGGTCGTGCCCGCCTGGGTGCCCCACGGCGCGTGGACCACCGACAGTCACTGCCTGGAGATCGACGTGTTCTGCCCGCCGCGGCAGAGCCTGCTGAAGCTCGCTGCCGCGCAGGCGGCCGAGGCCGTCGACGAGGCCGCGGACGCCGTGGAGGAGGCGGCCGATGCCGTCGAGCAGGCGGCAGAATCCGCGGACGAGGAGAGCCGGGCCTAAATGGACCTCGGGCTCGCGGGCCGGAAGGCGATTGTCACCGGCGGGTCAAAGGGTCTCGGCAAGGCCATCACGGCCGAGCTGATGGCCGAGGGCGCGTCGGTCGTCATCTGCTCCCGGCATGCCGACGAGCTTGAGGCGACAGCTGCGGAGCTGACCAAGCAGGCGGCCTCCGGGGCCGGGAGCGTCACCGCGCTGACGTGCGACGTGACCGATCCGGACCAGGTCACCGCCTTGGTCGACGAAGCGGCGGCCGCGCTTGGCGGGCTGGACGTCCTGGTGAACAACGCAGGCGGCGCCCGGCCCGGCCAGTTCGGCACCCTCACCGACGAGGACTGGCACGCCGACATCGAGGTCAAGCTGTTCTCGCAGATCCGCTGTATCAGGGCTGCGCTTGCCCGATTGCGGCAGAGCCCGGCGCCCAGGGTGATCAACATCAACGCGGTCTACGCGCGTTACCCCGATCCTGCCTTCCTGGCCTCGTCGGTCAACCGGGCCTCCTGCCTCAGCCTGTCGAAGGCACTGTCGATCGAACTGGGCCGCGAGGGCATCCTCGTGAACAGCATCAACATCGGGCTGGTCGAGACTCCGCAGTGGCAGAACATCCATCGCCGCCGGGCCCCGGATATCCCGGCCGCGGAGTTCTTCGGTCAGCTCGCAACAGCCGAGGTCCCGCTGGGCCGTTTCGGCCGGCCGGAGGAGGTCGCGGGGCTGGTAACCTTCCTGGCCAGCGATCGCGCCAGCTACATCGCGGGGGCGTCGATCGACATCGCCGGGGGAATGGGCAAATTCCTTTAGGAACGGGGTTGGTATGTGCCGGCTGCTTGCGTACAGCTCGGGTCGTGCCGCGTCACTGGAGGACCTGATCGGGCCTGACGGCCTCGAGGAGTTCACCGGGCTGTGCGCGCTGCACGGCGACGGCTGGGGCATGGCCTGGTACGACGGCGAAGAGCCGGTCATCCGCAAGTCCCCGATCCGCGCCGACAGCGAGGCCGAGTATGACAAGCTGGCGCGCGAGCCGCTCGGCGACCTCGGCCTCGTGCACCTGCGCTGGGCGACTCCCGGCCTGGGCGTGAACGAGCGCAACAGCCACCCGTTCCGCTACGAGCGGTACGGGTTCGCGCATAACGGCGCCATCCACCCGCAGGACCGGCTGGGCGAGATGCTGCCGCCGGAGTGGGAGCGGAGGCTCGGCGGCACGACCGACAGCGAGCGCTACTTCCTGCTGATCATGTCGCGGCTGGAGGCGCACGGCGGTGACGTCGTCGCCGCGATCGCGGAAGCGGCCATGGACATCGACGCGCGGTACGAGCCGAACAGCCTCAACGCGATGCTGCTGTCACCGGACCGTCTGTACGCGATCACCTGGTACCACTCCTCGCGCATCCCTGAGGCCAAGCTCCGGTCATACGGACGTGAGCAGGAGGAGATCACCGCGTACTTCGACCTGGCTTACCAGGCCAGCGGTGACGGGGTCGTCGTCGCGAGCTCCGGCTGGCCTCAGCCCGGCTGGACGGTGCTGCCGAACCGGCACGTTCTCGTGGCCGACCGGCGCACACTCCGCACCGAGGTCCTGCCGCTGCACGCTTAGCGCTTCTTCCCCGCTCAGGCTCAGCGTCGGATCCTCAGCCACGCCACTGTGGCAGCTGCTGAAGCGCCCACTTGTTGCCGTCCGGGTCGGCGAAGAAGACAAACCGTCCCCAGTCGAGGTCGTGGATGTCGCTGACCTCGACCCCGTGCTTGGCAAGCTCCGCGTGCGCGGCCTCGACGTCGGCGACCACCATCTGCAGGCCGCGCACGCTCCCCGGCTCGCCCTCGACGATGCCCCGGCCGATCGCGATCGAGCAGGCCGACCCGGGCGGGGTCAGTTGCACGAAACGGATCTCATCGCTGACCGCGTGGTCGTGGTCGGCGTTGAAGCCAACCTTGTCGGTGTAGAACGCCTTGGCCCGGTCCACGTCAGAAACCGGGATGGCTACCAGCTCGAGCTTCATGTCCACCATTGGCCTGCCTCCTTGTGTCCTTGCTGTCTACCCTTCAGCCTAGGCGGCCATTAGGAAGATTACGTTCCTAATAGTGCGGCAGAATTGACGTCATGCTGCAAACATCGGCCCGGCTGCTGCGGCTGCTCTCGCTGCTGCAGACCCCGCGCGAGTGGACCGGGGCCGAGCTCGCCGAGCGGCTCGCGGTATCGCCGCGGACCGTCAGGAATGACGTGGACAAGCTCCGGGAGCTCGGCTACCCGGTGCTCGCCAGCCGGGGGGCCGCCGGCGGGTACCGGCTCGGCGCGGGCGCGGCGATGCCGCCGCTGCTGCTCGACGACGACGAAGCCGTCGCGGTCGCGGTGGGCCTGCGGGCCGCCGCGACCAGAGCGGTCGCCGGGATGGCGGAAGCGTCGCTCGGGGCGCTCGCCAAGCTCGAGCAGGTCCTGCCCGCGCGGCTGCGCACCAGGGTGAGCGGGCTGCAGTCGATCATCACGCCCGTGCCCTTCGCGTCGGAGGGCCCGGTCGTCGACCCGGACGTGCTGACCGCGGTCGCGGCGGCGTGCCGCGTCAGCGAGCGGCTGCGTTTCTCGTACGCGTCGCATGACGGGTCGGTCAGCGACCGCGAGGCAGAACCGTACCAGCTGGTGAACTGGGGGCGGCGCTGGTACCTGGTCGCGTTCGACATCGGCAGGAACGACTGGCGGACGTTCCGGGTGGACAGGGTGACGCCGCGGACGCCGGGCGGCCGGCGGTTCACGCCGCGCCCGCTGCCCGCGGCCGACATCGCCGACTGGGTAGCCAGGCGTGTCGCGACCGGCGGGTGGCACTACCGGGCGCGGGTGACCGTGTTCGCCCCGGCCGCCGCCGTCAGCGAGCGGATCGGGCCGTACGTCGGGACCGTCACCGCCGTCGACGATCAGACGTGCGTGCTCGACACCGGATCCGACAGCATGACGACGATGGCGGTCTACCTCGGGTTCCTCGGCTGGGACTTCCGGGTGGACGCGCCGCCGGAACTGGTCGCCGAAGTGCGCGCGCTCGCCGAGCGGTACGATCGCGCGCTGCCCGATCAGTCAGGGCCCGGCTAGTCGTGGCCAAGGCCACGACGAGGGCATGCCAGTCACCTGATCATGCTGTCACGCGTGTGCCGCGAGTTTCGCAGCCTATGCGGAAGAGGCATAAGTGAAACAATGATGTCAAGCACACCCGGCGTGCTCGTGGGAGGGCAAATATGGCTGGCGGCCGGAGCGGCCTGGCACCCCAGCGCGGCGCGCGCACCGCTCGCCGTTGGCTCCGGCTGTTCCGGGGCCGCGCGCCCGGCACAGGCGCCACGCGCGGCTGGCTACGGCCTTTCAGGGATCGCGCTGGCCGCCGGGTCGGCAGCGGCGGCCTGGACGAGCCGACCAAGTGGCGAGCACGGCGCCCGCTCCGGGTGCTCGCGGCGCTGACCGGCGTAGCCGGCGCGCTGTTCCTGGTCTGGCTGGGCTGGGTTGGCTACCTGTACTTCGTGCGCCGCGGGCCGTCAGGAGCGCCGCTTGACCCTGACCGCCTGTGCTCATCCCTCAGCTTCTCCTGCGGCGTCGTCTCGAACCTCCTGGCATCGGTGGTGCTGGTCACGCTCGCTTCGGCGTTCGTCCTGTGGCGGCTCATCCGCCTCCAGCGCCGGTACCGGACACGGGCACGCGACGAATCGAGGGAACTGGTCCCGACCGCGGGCGCGATCATCGACCGGGTCGTCGGGCGGGACGACCTGTGCAAGGCGGTCATGGCCGACCTGCACGACAGCGCGACCCGCCCGCACGTCCTGGTCGGCGGCGTCGGCACCGGCAAGACCGCTGTCCTGGTCCGCCTGACCGAATTAATCGCCGAGAAGCACGCGATACCGGTCGCCATCCGGCTCCGTGACGCCCCGGCCGACCTCGACTTCGAGACCATGGCCCGCGATCGATTCCTCGACGAGGTCAATCGCCTGCTGCTGTCGCAGGCCGAGGGCGAGACGATCTGGCGCAGGCTCCTGAAGGACGGGAAGATCGTCGTGCTGGCCGACGGCCTCGAGGAGGCGCTGGCCGCCGATCCGGACCGCGACAACATCATTCGCACGGCTATCAGGAAGGCGCATCAGCAACACCTCCCGCTGGTGATCGCCTCGCGCCCGCACGATCCGTTGCGGGCAACCGATGCCGCGATGCTGATGCTCGAGCCGCTCAGCTATGAGGCCGCGCTCGCCTACATCGTCGGCGACCGGACCGGCGAGGACGAGCGGCGGCTCGCATGGATCGTCGAGACGGCCGAGGTCATCGAGGCACCGCTCTACCTGCAGGTCACCCGTGAGCTCCAGGTCAAGGGACTACTCTCGCCGACGGCGGCGGGCCAGCAGGGAGTGGTCGACACCCGCGGTGTCGACCGGTCCAGGCTGCGGCTCGGGCTGCTGCAGACCTGGGAACGCGCCCTCATCGATGGCCACCTGCGCGAGGACGTGCCGCTGAACCGCTCAGAACGGCATGCCGCGGTCGAGCACGTGTCTGCCCTGGCGTGTACGGGCCTGAAGCTCGACCGGCTAGAGATCGAGTTCAACGAGCTTCAGGACGCGCGCGTGATGACGGAGGTGCAGCGCCGGCTGGCCGACATCGACGACCGAGAGGGACAGTCGCCGGGCGTGCGCAACGTCGATGTCCGGCTCGCGTCGGCCTGGGCGGCCCAGCTTGACCTGGTCGAACTGCGGGGAGACAGCGTCAGGTTCCCGCATAGCCTGATGCAGGCCTACCTCGGGTCGCGCCTGCTGGACACGGCGCTCCAGGATCAGTCGTACGTACGGGAGGCAATGCGGCATCCCAAGCCCGGCCGCGAGTTCCTGATCGCGCTCGTGCTGCGCTCGCGTACCGCAGACAACGGCTACCCGCCGGCCGAGCCTCAGCCGGGGGAGTCGGCTGAGGCTCCGCGCCGCGGCCGTCGCTTGAGCGTGCCGCGTCGCCGCGGCGGACCCGAACTCGTCGGGGCGCTGCGGCACGCGGCGGTGGATCGGGACGACAGCAAAGTCCTCGATATTTACGCGGCTGCGCTCGAGATCGACAGCGTAGCGACCGATCCACAGCATGCGACAATCGCGGCCGAGATCACCTCGCGCTGGTCGCGCATCCACGCCCAGGACCCCAGAACGGTGGAGGAGGGCAAGATCGCGGTCGTACAGCGCTTCGGCGAGGCCGCGCGCGTGCTCGACGGGCGGCGACGTCAGGGCGACCGGCCGCGCTCGGCGCCCGCCTACCCCGAGTTGTACGCGATCGCCTGCGCGGACCGGTCTTATCCAGTGCAGCTGGCGGCAGCGCAGCAAATAGGAGCGGGCGGCTACGGCGCCTACGCGGCGCTAGGGGCGGCGCTCGAAGCTCCCTGCCAAGTCTGTGCGGCCGAGCGGGCCGCTCGGTCACCGAACGGGCCGGACCGGCCGGCGACGGCGTCGGAGGAGCAGAAGTCGCGAGCCGCGCTCGTCAGCGCCTGGCTCGCCCCGATGCTGGTCAGATCGGCCGACGCCGCGAGAGCGGCGGCCGACCGCTCGTCTGATGAGCAGGCCCGCGCCGACCTGGCCCAGTGGCTGCGGCACGTCGGCCAGGACGGGCGCCTGCCCGGAGAACAGGATCTCCCGATCTCCCTGGAGATCGCGCTGGCGCAGGGCTTCAAGTACGCCGCTAACCGGCGGCCAGGCCACCCAGACGCGGAGCGCGAGACCAGCATGTACCTGGCCGAGCAGGCACTGGAGATGCTGCGCGGGGCGCGTTACTGGTTCTCCCAGCTCACCCTGCTGCACGCGCTGTGCCTGCTGAACCTGTCCGAGGGATCGAGGCAAGCCGACGACAATAGAAGCGGACGGCCCGAGGCGATCGTGCAGCACTGGCTGGACGTGGCGGGCCGGGACCGGCCTGGGCAGGGTCGGGCCACCCGCGAGCAGGCCGCGCTCCACCCGTTTGTCCGCGAGGCCGCGCGGCTGGTGGTGATGGCACTGCGGACGCGCCGGCCGCAGCGATACTGCTGGATCGACGAGAGCGGCGTGGTCGGCCAGGTGGGGTCACGCAATCTCAGCCCGGAGACGCCGCACAGCCGGCATCCGCTGTGGATTCCGCCGTCGGCTGGCTGGACCGCGCTCGACGGCCGGGCTCAGCAGCTGGTAGCGGACGTGCTTCTGCTGCTGAACCTGGCTGACCGCGGGGACCAGCTAGCCGACCGGGAGCGGCGGCTGAAGCGGTCGAACCGGGTGGACCTGCCGCCGTGCATCACTCACGTCCGCGATGCACTCGAGCCGGGGCGGACAGTCGGCACGGCCGTGTCCTCGGCGCCCGGCGTCAGCTGCGTGGACGGCTGCGCCTTCGAGCTGTGCCCGTACCCGCCGAAGGGCATTCAGCCGCGGGTGGAGATGAGCGAGGCCTTCTGCCGCCGCCAGCAGAACCTGGTCATCCGCCCGCGCGATCCGCGCACCGGGCGGGCGCCATGGCAGCAGATGCGCCCCGCGCAGCTGATCCGTTTCTGGGGGGAGATGGCCGACCGGGCCCGCGGCCAGCGCGCCCGCCCGACGGCGGACAGGCTACGCGGCGGCCGGTAACCGCGCGGCTCCGTTCCGGACGGCCAGGCCGCCGCGCGCCGTCATGCTTCCGCAAGGGCTCCGGGTCCGGGCTCGCTGTGCGTGTTTGCCGCGCTCACCTCGCCCCCGCAGTGCGGGCACGTCAGTGTCGGCTGCGTGATGTGCCCGCAGGTGTCGTGGCGGAATACCACGGGCGGCCCCGCGGCTCCGGCGGCCCACTCATCACCCCACTGGATGAGCGCGGCGATCACCGGGAATAGGGCTCGTCCCTTGTCGGTGAGCCGGTACTCATACCGCGGCGGGTGCTCGCTGTAGCGCGTGCGCTCCAGGACACCCTGATCGGTGAGCTTCTTGAGCCGCGCGGTCAGGACGCTGCGGGCCATCCCGAGGCTCTCGTGGAACTCGTCGAACCGGCGCTTGCCGCGGAAAGCGTCCCGCAGGATCAGCGGCGTCCACCACTCTCCGACGACATCGAGGGTCTTCGCGATGGAGCAGTTCCAGTCGGCCAGGCTCGTCAGCTGCATGCCGCAACTTTAGCACAGTAAGTAGCTTGACAAGACTTACTGCAGATGCCAGGCTGGCCGGTAGGCGCAGTTAGTCTGATGAAAAGACTTAGCAGGAGCTGGAGATGGCCGACAGCCGACGATACTGGACAACCCTGGCGGTGCTCTGCCTGGGCACATTCGCGATCTTGCTGGACAGCACGATCGTCAACGTGGCGCTGCCCAGCCTGATGACCGGGCTGCACGCCACGCTTGACCAGGCCCTGTGGGTAGTTAACGCCTATCTGCTGGTGTTCGCGGCGCTACTGATCCTGGCCGGCCGACTCGGCGACCGGTTCGGGCCCCGGCGGCTCTTCGTGCTCGGGCTCGCCCTGTTCGCTGTCTCCTCGGCGCTGTGCGGGGCGGCCCAGACGCCGGTTCAGTTGATCGGCGCGCGCGTCCTGCAGGGAGTCGGCGCCGCTGCCCTGACACCGCAAGCCCTGGTGATCATCCAGTCGGTGTTCCCGCGCCAGCGGATGGGCACGGCCCTGGGCGTGTTCTCCTCGATGGTCGGCCTCGCCGCGGTGAGCGGGCCAGTGCTCGGCGGCATCATCACGACCGAACTCGGCTGGCGCTGGGTGTTCTACGTCAACCTGCCGATCGCGGCGGCCGGGATAGCGCTCAGCTATGCCTTCGTCCCCGACATCCGGGCCAATCGCCGGCACCTGCTCGACCTCCCCGGCGTGCTGCTCGGCTCCACCGGGCTGGCCATCATGCTCTACGGCGTGATCGAGGGCCAGCGCTACTCGTGGGGAACGGTCAGGTACGGGATCACGATCTCCGAGATCATCGCGGCCGGACTGCTGACCCTGGCCGCGTTCTGGCTCTGGGAGCGCCGCCATGCCCAGCCCCTGGTGCCGGGCACGCTGTTCAGGAGCCGGACATTCGCGATCATGGTCGCGCTGAGCCTGGCCACGCAGTTCGCGCTGCAGAGCATGATGCTGGTCAACTCGATCAACCTCCAGTCCGTGCTCGGATTCACCGCCGTCCACGCCGGACTGACCGGGCTGCCGCTCACGGTCGCGCTCACCGCAATCGCCCCGTTCGCCGGCCGTCTCACCGACCGCTTCGGCGGCAAGTACGTGCTGATGACCGGGCTCGCGGTCTTCGCCCTGGGCATCGCCGGCGTCGTGGCGCTGGCCTCGGCCCACGCCACGTCGCTCACGTTCGCGCCTGCGCTGCTCGTGGGCGGCCTCGGGCTGGGGATGATCTTCGCTCCGGTGGCCACCATGGGCATGCGGGCGGCACCGCCGCAGCTGGCGGGCGCGGCGTCGGGCGTACTCAACACCGGCCGTCAGCTCGGCGCAACCCTCGGGGGCGCGATCAGCGGCGCCGTGCTCGCCACGACGCTCACGTCGGCCATGCGCAGCCGCGCCCTCACCGCGGCGCGCCAGCTGCCCCCGTCCGCGCGGCCGGAGTTCCTGGGCGGATTCGCGCACACCGCGAGCTCCGGCCTTCAGGTCGGACGCGGCCAGGCCGCGGCCTCGGTGCCGGCCGGCGTGCCCGCCGCGCTGGCCGGCCGGCTCGAGCGGATCATCCACGACGTCTTCGTCCACGGTTACCTGGCCGCTATGCGCCCGACATTGGCGCTGTCCGTAGCGCTGCTGCTGGCCGGGGCGATGGCCTGCCTGCTGCTGCGCCGCGATCCGGCAGTCGCCCGGGCCCGCGAGCAACCGCTGACCACTGCGCGCGAGACAACCCGCGCGTGACTTGAGACCCAGGAGAGGGGAGCGACAATGGCTGAGCAGATCGTCAAGGACCGGGTCGTCGAGGCACTCAAGGTCGCCGCGCGCTGGCCGGGCGCCGACCGGGTGACGCTGGTCACGCTGGCCACGATTCTGGCCGGCACCGGCGCCGATGCGGATGGCATGCGGTATTTCGAGCGACTCGCCGCGGACCAGCCAGACCAGCCGCTGCCGCTCGCTCTGGCCGGCTTCTTCCGCGTGCGGGCCGGTGAGGACATCCCGGCGGGCCTGGCCCAGCTCGATGACGCCGCCAGCCGCGACCTCGGCCCGGCGCAGTACTTCCGCGGCCTGGCCCTGGCCGGGCTGCCGCCTGATGCCGGGCGGGCCGCCCAGGCCGTACAGGACCTGGAGTTCGTCCTGGCCGTCCGCGACCAGTTTCCGCGGCAGATGATCCGGGCCGTGCACCACGCGCTGTCCTCGGCCTACGCGGCGCTCGGTGACGAAGGGAACGCGGCCGCGGCGGCGGACCGCTCCGGCCTGGCGGGAGTGCCCGCAGGTACCAGGCTCGAGTTCAACGGGTTCTGGGTGAACGCGGATGAGGGTTTCCACTTCGGCACACCGCGGATTGTCGAGCCCGCCCCCGGCGTCCAGGTGGCACAGGGCTACGACTTCGGTGACTTCGCGTTCGTCCGCACCGGCGATGGCGCCGTCGCGATCGACGCGGGCACCGCCGCCCACCGGGTGCGGTCGGCGCTGGCCGACGCGGGCCTTTCGGCTGAGGATGTGAGTCACGTGATCGTGACGCACGCGCACTTCGACCACGCCGGCGGCCTCGGCGGTCTGCTCCGGCCGGGCACTTCGCTTATCGCGCAGGCAGGGTTCCAGGACGAGCTAGAACGCCAGCGGGCGAACTTCGTGCCGTTCCAGAACTTCACCGGCCGCGGCGCCGGGTTCGGGCGCGGCCGGCCCGCCGAGCCGGTCACCGTCGCCGTGGACCAGCCCATCTCCGAGCCCACCTCGGTGTCGATCGGCGGCACGGAATTCGTCCTCTACCCGGTGACCGGCGGCGAGACCGATGACGCGCTGATGGCGTACCTGCCGGCCAGCGGCGTCCTGTTCACTGGCGACGTGATGATGCCCTACCTCGGGGCGCCGTTCTTCGCCGAGGGGTCCCCCGAGGGACTGCTCGAGTCGCTGCGGTTCATCACCGAGCTCAAGCCCCGGACGCTGATCCAGGGCCACACGGTGCTCACCGAGGTATTCACGCTCGACGCGGTCGCCGGCCTGCTCCCGGCGCTCACGCAGCTCAGGGACGACGCAGTGGCAGGCATCGCGCGGGGCCTGACTCTGACCGCGCTGCTCGATGCCAGCTTCCTGCCCGATGTCCTGCGTGAGCACCCCGCCGCGGTCGCGCCGTTCCTGGTCATGCGCGACCACTTCGTCCAGCGGCTCTATCACCAGCGCACCGGCTACTGGGACGCGGACGGGCAAGGACTCGAGCCGGTCGCCCCGGCCGCCAGGTCCGCGGCGCTTGACCTGCTAGCCGGGGGCCGTCCCGAGCCGTTCGCCGATGCCGCGACGGCCCTGCTGGCGCAGGGCGACCACGCGCTGGCCCTCGAGATCGCTACCGCAGGCCTGACCCGTCACCCGGACACCGCCGCACTCGCCGATCTGCGGCAGCAGGCCCTCTACCGCCTGATGGAGCGGCACCAGCTGCAGGATCCGTTCCGGTTCCTCATCTACGCCGAAATGGCGGGCGTCGAGCTCGCGCCCTCGGCCTGACAACATCCGCCCTGGACCAGGCCGGAAAAGCCCGGAGCCGGGCCGGGCGAGGCTCGTGGCCGCGGAACCCGGCCACGAGCCTCGCCTAGCGGTTACCGCTGGTGGTGACCGCCCAAGCCGTGGTCGGATCGGCTCCGGCGGACGAGCTTGACGCTGTCCATTACGACCGGACCGGAGATGGACGTGATCCCGCTGGCCGTCTGGATCGGGTCGATGGCCCGGACCAGAATGCTGGTCTCGCCGCCGTGGTATTGCGGGGCCTTCACGTCGAGGGTAATGAAGCTCCAGTTCGCGTGCCTGTAGGCGGAATAGTCCGTCACCGGGTCAGGGATGTCGTCAGCGGTGCCGGTCCCGCCGCTGCCGGTGTCGGTGCCGCTCCACTCCCAGATCAGCGGCACACCGGACGTGTTGGCCGGGTCGCCGCCGCCGGTGACTCCGTACCAGCCGGTGTACAGGTCCTGGCCGCCGCCGCCGGCGCCAATGTAGGTGGTGCCGTCGTGCTCAGGGTAGACGGTGCCGCCGGACTTGACGGTCTTGGTGACCTCGCCGCCGCGCAGCGGGTAGGTCCGCTCGTAGGCGTGCACGTGCCCGTTGACGACGAGGTCGACCTGGTAGCGATCGAAGAGCGGCTGCCACACGAGCCGGATGCCGCCGTCCGAGCCGTGCGTGGTGTTGCTCGAGTAGACCATGTTGTGGAAGCCGACGATGATGAAGTCGATGCCGGATCCGGGGGAGCGGTATCTGCGCAGCTCGCGCTCGAACCACGTCGTCTGCTTGCCCTCGGTGTAGCCGTTGTTGTCCGACAGTTCGGCCGACAGGTCGTTGCCGTCGAGCTGGATGACGGCGACGTTGCCGTAGGTGAAGCTCTTGACGACCGGCGAGCCGGTCTCCCGCGACGGCGCGTAGGCCTGCGGGAACCTGGTCGTGAAGCCGATGTAGCCGAAGTCGGCCAGCGGCTCCATCTCGTGGTTGCCGACGCCGACCTGCCAGGGGATCGACTGGGCCGCGGCCGGGCCGACGATGCCGAGATAGGCGTCCCACGCCCCTGGGCTGAACGCGCTGACGCCCGTGGGCACGCCGTTGGAGTAGTAGCCTGAGCCGCCCCCGGCGTAGCTCAGGTCACCGACGACGACGTTGAACCTCGGGTTCATGGCCGCGATGACCTGTGCCACCGGCAGGCTCGTAACGTCGCTGGTGGCCTCGTCGCCGACCATCGTGAACCGGAAGTCGGTCAGCCCGCAGGCCGCGGTCCGGAACGTGACGTCGTCACTCCAGGTCGCGCCGTCGTTGCTGACGGAGTAGTGGTAGACGGTGTCGGGCCGCAGGCCCCGCAGCAGCGCATTGTTGTAGACGGTGTTCTCGACCGGCTCGCCGCTGATGGCCGGCACCGGCACGGTCCCGGAGAACTCGGCCTTCTCGACTGCGCCGTAGGTCGCGTCGAGGCCGAAGCGGACCTGCGGTGCCGGGACCGAGGGCGTCGGGCCGTTGTAGGTTCCGGCTGACCACGAGACGAACATCTCGCGAGCCGGATCACGGCCGTAGCCGACCCACTGGGGGGCGGATGCCGTCGACGCGAACGCCGACGACTGCCGCCAGAACACGGGGGTCGCCGCGGCGGCCAGTCCCAGGGCGCCCGCTCCCTTAAGGAAGGTCCGTCGGGTGGACCGCGCCTTGAGGTAGTCGTGCATCTCCTGGATCGTCATGTCCTTGACGAACTTCTCGGGGATATCCCCGTACGGAGTTTCCATGGAAGCTGAAGGTAAAGATAGGAAATGAATTTCTCCTGGCCCCATGACGTCGGCTGGGCAAAGACGTCGGATCAGGAAAGCCACGGTCCGCGCTCGTGATTCATGACAGATGTCATCGTCAGCTGGTGACATCGGCCGGTGGCTTCCCGGCCCGCGGCACAGGAGAGTGGAGATGCAAGCGGATGCCAGCAGAATCGCAGGTTGACGATGGACGCGACCCAGGACAGGTACCACATCCCGCCGATGAGGGCATCGGATGCCGACCGGGATCAGGTGCTGGCTGCGCTGAGCGAGAACTTCCAGGCGGGCCGGCTGACCTCGGACGAACTTGGGGACCGCACCGGGCGGGCACTGTCCGCGCGGACCCTGGACGAGCTGGATGAACTGCTGGCAGATCTTCCGAACGCCGCGCCGGCCGGGCTGGCCGAGCCCACGGCACCCGGCCGGACGCCGGGGCAGGGATTCGCACGGCTGCCGATCATCGCCGTGGCGGCCGTGGTCATCATCGCCGGCGTTCTGGTCGGCACCACCGCGGGCGGGCACGCCTCGCGCTTCCTGTGGCTGCTCATCGTCGTGCCGCTGGTCGCGCGGCGGCTGGCGATCAGGCGCGGCGACTGGACGGGCTCGGAGCGAGAACTGCCGGACCGGCGCCATCGCGGCGGCCGGATGCTGGGCTAGAACCGCGCGGCTGATGGCGTTTGGCTCAGGCGCGGCGCGCTCCGACCGCGTACGCTGGCCTCCCTGGGCAGAGCAAGGGAGGACCGTGGACCTCGGGCTGAAGGGCAAGGTGGCGCTGATCGCAGCGTCGAGCAAGGGCCTCGGTAAGGCGTCCGCGCTCGCGCTGGCGCGCGAAGGCGCGCGGGTCACGATTTGCGCGCGGAGCGCCGCCGAGCTGGACGCGGCCGCCAGCGACATCCGCGGCGAGACTGGGGCGGAGGTACTGGCGGTGCCCGCCGACCTCAACCGCGCGGCTGACATCAGCAGCGTGATCGCCGCCACGGTCGAGCGATTCGGCGGCGTCGACGTGCTCGTCAACAACTCCGGCGGGCCGCGGGTCGGCAGCTTCGCGGACCTCAGCGACGACGACTGGCGGCAGGCGTTCGACACCGTCACGCTCAACTTCGTGCGCTTCGTTCGCGAGGTCGTGCCGCACATGCGCGCGAAGCGGTGGGGCCGCATCGTGGGCATCCAGTCCAGTTCGGTCAAGCAGCCAGTCGGCAACATCGACCTGTCGAACGGAACCCGGCCGGGCATCGCCGGCCTGATGAAGGCGATCATGCCGGACCTCGCCAGGGATGGCATCACGATCAACCTCGTGCTTCCCGGCTCGTTCCGCACCGATCGCATCCTGCGCCGGGGCGGGGACGAGACCGTCGCACAGCGGGACGCGAGCCTCGCGTCCATCGCGGCCGGCATCCCGCTGGGACGGCTCGGTGAGCCGATCGAGCTCGGCAGCCTTGTCGCCTTCCTTGCCTCAGAGCAGGCGTCTTATATCACCGGCGCGGTCTATCAGGTCGACGGCGGCGCCATCCGCTCGAACCTGTAGGCGGGCGGCGGGCATTTCGTGAGCGGGAACTGGGCAGCACAAGGCGGCGGTCCAGCGGACGGGTGTGAGCGCGGCGCTGATGTCGATGTCCTGGTCGTGGGCTTCGGCATTGCCGGTGGCTGCGCCGCAGTGGAGGCCGCGGAGGCGGGCGCGTCGGTCCTCGTCCTGGAGCGGGCCGCAGTGGCCGGCGGCACGAGCGCGATGGCCGGCGGGCACTTCTATCTGGGCGGCGGCACAGCGGTGCAGCGCGCGACCGGCCACCCCGACAGCCCCGCCGAGATGTATGCCTACCTCATGGCTGTCACGCCCGACCCGGATCCTGACAAGATCCGCGCCTACGCCGACGGCAGCGTCGAGCACTGCGCTTGGCTGGAGAGCCTGGGATTTGAGTTCGAGCGGAGTTACTACCCGGAGAAGGCCGTCATCCAGCCGCAGACTCAGGGCCTGATGTACACCGGCAACGAGAAGGTCTGGCCCTTTCGTGACCTAGCGGTGCCCGCGCCGCGGGGCCACAAGGTCCCGGTGCCTGGTGACACCCAGGGGGCGAAGCTCGTGATCGACCTGCTCGAGCGGCGAGCCGCGGAGCTCGGCGTCGAGGTCCGGTTCGAGACCGGCGTGACCGAGCTGCTCGCTGATGCCGGGGCCGTCACCGGGGCGGGCTGGCGGTCCTTCGACCGAACCGGAACCGTGCGAGCAGGCAGCGTCATCCTGGCGGCCGGGGGTTTCGTCATGAACGCCGATATGGTCGAGCAGTACGTGCCCCAGCTAGCCGAGAGGCCGTTCGTGCTCGGCACGACGTACGACGACGGAACGGGCATCAAGCTGGGTCTGTCGGTCGGCGCACAGGCCCTGCACATGGACCAGGCCTTTATCACCGCCCCCTTCTACCCGCCGGGCAGGCTACTGACCGGGATCGTGGTCAACCGCGAGGGCAAGCGGTTCGTGGCCGAGGACAGCTACCATTCGCGCACATCCGGCTTCGTCCTGGATCAGTCGGGCAGCGCGGCCTTCCTCATCGTCGACAGCGTGCACATGGAGCACCCCTCGTTCCCCCTCGTGCCGTTCATCGACGGATGGGAGACGGTCGAGGAAATGGAAGCCGCGCTCGGTATCCCGGCCGGAAACCTCGCCGCGACGCTGGCCGGCTACAACGAGGCGGCGGCGCGCGGCGAGGATCCGGAGTTCCGCAAGCACCCGGACTGGCTCGAGCCTCAGGACACCGGCCCGTGGGCGGCGTTCGACCTGAGCCTCGGCAAGGCGATGTACGCGGGATTCACGCTCGGAGGCCTGCGGTGCACGGTCGACGGGCAGGTGCAACGGGCTGACGGGTCGGTCATCTCCGGACTGTACGCGGTCGGCGCGTGCGCCTCCAACATCGCCCAGGACAGCAAGGGCTACAGCAGCGGGACGCAGCTGGGCGAGGGGTCGTTCTTCGGCCGCCGGGCCGGCCGGCACGCCGCGCTAAGGGTGCGCTCCTAGTCGGTTTCCGGACGTAGAACGTCCGTAATCACTTCTAGCCTGGCGACATGACAACAAACGACTACTGGTGGGAACCACCGCTGGCCGGCAGCGAAGCCGAGCACCTCGCTGCTGCCCTCGATCGCCTGCGCATCAGCTTCCGCTGGAAGGCCGCCGACCTCGACGCGGCCGGACTGCAGACGCGAGTCGGAGCCTCCTCGCTGACGCTGGGCGGACTCCTCAAGCACCTCGCGCGGGCCGAGGACGACATTTTCGGGCCCAAGCTCAGCGGCGCGCCGCGCAGCGCGCCGTTCGACACCGCCGACTGGCACGCCGACCCCGACTGGGACTTCAACTCGGCCGCCAATGACACCCCCGAGGAGCTCTACGCGATCTGGGACAGCACCCGTGAGCGATCCCTTGCCCGGCTGAAGGCGGCCCTGGCCGACGGCGGGCTCGACCAGCCCGTCCACCTGGAGTGGCCGGGCCGAGGGCATCTGAGTCTCCGCCGGCTGATCTGCGACCTGATCGAGGAGTATGGCCGGCACACAGGCCACGCCGACTTGATCCGCGAAGCTGTCGACGGGCGGGTCGGCGAGGATCCTCCGGGCGGGTGGCATCCGGTATCCGGCCAGCCGTAGCCGACCGGCTGGCCGGGGCACGACTCCGGGTTCCCCGGCGCCGCGGGCGGGGACGATAGTTTCTTGCCGTGTCATCGCCCCCGCCACCTGCCGCCGTGCTCGCCGCTTTCGGCGTGGCCGGAGTTCCTGTCGTGCCGCTGCGCGGTGGTCAGGGGACATCCTGGCGGGCGGGCCAGGCCGTCCTTAAGCCGGCGGACCTGACCGTCGCGGAACTTGAGTGGCTGGCGGAGGTTGGCTCGCGGATCCGTGGCAGCGGCTTCCGATTCGCCGCGCAGCGCAGGGCCGCGACCGGCGCGGTCAGCGTGGACGGCTGGTGCGCCACCGATTTCGTCACTGGCCAGCACGCCAGCGGCCGCTGGGCCGATGCGATCTCAGCCGGCGAGCGTTTCCACGCGGCGCTCGCCGGCATCCCGCGCCCAGCTCACCTCGACCACAGGCAGAGTCCCTGGGCGATCGGTGACCGCGTGGCCTGGGGCGAGACTCCCATGGCCGAGTTCGCGCACGTGCGCCACGTGCCGCGACTTGCCGCCGCGGTCCGCCCGGTCACCGCGCCCAGTCAGCTGATCCACGGCGACCTTGGCGGCAACGTCCTGTATGACGATGCGCTGCCGCCGGCCATCATCGACTTCTCGCCCTACTGGCGGCCAGTGCCGTTCGCCGCAGCGGTGGTGGTTGCCGACGCGCTGGTCTGGGAAGGCGCGGACGCGAGCCTGCTGAGTGCCGTTCGCCACATCGGCAACTTCGGCCAATACCTGCTCCGGGCGCTGATCTACCGTGCCGTCACCGAGTCGGTCATCGACCCGAGCGGTCAAGGGACCGGCGGATCACGGCCTGATCCTTACGTTCCGGCCGTGGATCTCGCGTGCGCGCTGGCCGCGAGCCAGGTCGCCTAGCACCAGCGCGCAGTCGGCCGGTCATCCGGCAGGCGCAGATACTGAAGCATCTGCTTGACTATCTGCGAGCCGTCGCACATACTCAACCACATGCTTAACCAAGCCGGGAACCTGGACCGGGTCTTCCAGGCGCTCGCGGATCCGGGCCGCCGGGTGATGATCGAGCGGCTGAGCCACGGCCCGGCCTCGGTGAGCGAACTGGCCCGGCCGCTGGCGATGTCGCTTGCGGCCGTCGTTCAGCACGTTCAGGTGCTGGAAGCCAGCGGGCTGGTGCGCTCGCAGAAGACTGGCCGGACCCGAACGTGCGCGATCAACCCGGCCACGCTGCGCACGGCGGAGTCGTGGATCTCCGAGCGGCGCTCGCTGGTCGAGCGCCGACTCGACCGGCTGGGAGAGTACCTAGCCGAGACGGCCGGGTCGCCGGATGCCCGGCCCGGCGATCCGTCGAGCCGTGGCTGAAACTCAGAATCGGAGGAGTACAAATGCCTCAGCGGTCAGTCCTGCACGACACGTTCACGATCGAGCGCAGCTACCCGGTGACGCCGTCGCGGGTATTCGCCGCCTTCGCTTCAAGGCAGTCGAAGGACGCCTGGGGCGACACTGGCGATGTGCAGTCTGCCGACCCTCAGGACACCTCGGAGTTTGACTTCCGGGTCGGCGGCCGGGAACGCTTCAGCCACAAGTATCAGGGCACGACGTACCGCTACGACGGGCTGTATTACGACATCGTCCAGGACCAGCGGATCGTGTACAGCTACGAGATGTACGCCGACGATGTGCGCATCTCGGTGTCCGTGGCCACCATCGAGTTCGCCGAGGACGGCGACGGGACGTCGCTCACTTGGACGGAGCAGGGCGCATACCTTGATGGCTTCGACGGGCCGGAGGCTCCGAGCCTGCGCCACGGCGGCACCAGCGAGATGCTCGACGGCCTGAGCACTTACCTGCACCGCCGGACGGCTGACGCGCCCGCTTGAGTCGCGCAGAACCTAGATGTAATCGGCTCCGAGGCGTCACATGCCGAACTCCTCAAGGAGCCTGAGCCAGAACTCGCTCACCGTCGGGAAGCACGGTACTGCGTGCCATAGCTGTTCGAGCGGCAACTGGGCAGTGACGGCGATGGTGGCAGCGTGCAGGTGATCCACGACGGCCGGCCCGACAAGGGTGAACCCAAGGAGTGCGTGGCTGGCCTCGTCGACGACCGCTTTCGCCCGCCCGGTGTAGTTGTCGGCCTGGAGTTCGGCGCCCTCGACCTCGGCCAGGTCGTACTCGACGGTTCGGACGTCGAAGCCGTCGCCACGAGCCTTGGCTTCGGTTCGCCCGACGGCGCAGACCTGCGGGTCGGTGAAGATGGCCTGCGGCGCGCCGCGGTCGTCAGCGCTGTCGCGGAACTGGAGCCGATCGTCTGGCAGACCCCTGACCCTCGCGGCGATCACGTCAGCACAGACCCTGGCCTGGTACTTGCCCATGTGAGTAAGGAGATTGCGGCCGTTGACATCGCCACAGGCATAGAGCCAGCCTCCGGGGACGCCTGTCGCCCGCATGCTCGCGTCCACCGGTATCGGACCGTCGTTCGCGGGCAGGCCGACCGTCTCAAGGCCGATGTCGCTGACATTCGGCCGCCGGCCGGTAGCAACCATGATCTCATCAGCTTCGATCACCGAGCCGTCGTCGGCCCGCACCGTCACCGGGCCGCCGGGGACCGGGCG
>JASHOL010000220.1 GCA_030041135.1 Streptosporangiaceae bacterium
GGGCGCCCCCGCGCCGGGCCCGCCGAGTGCCGCCGCCAGCACCGGCAGGATCTGCCGGACCCGGCCGAGATCCCAGTCCTCAGGCAAGGCCGGGCCTGAGGACCGCATTCGGTGGCGCCCGGCCCTGACCAGCTCGCCCATCTGACGGCGCTCCGGCCACGGGAAGTCCGCGAACGAGCGCCGCAGCAGCGGCAGGACTTCTTCGAACGCGTCCGGGCGGAGGCCGCAGAGCCAGTCGTCGAGCAACTGCCAGAGCAGCTCATCACGCAGCAGCAGCAGACCGGACCCGCGCAGGAACCCCTCGAGCCACCGGACCGCGTGCGCGGTCTCATCACGCGCCGACAGCGCCCTGGCCAGGCGCTGCTGGGCCTCGTCCGGCCGCAGCAGCGCGGCGTCGAGTAGCAGCCGCACGCACCGGCCCCGCACCAGCCCGGGCGCGCTGTCCCGGTCGCACACCGAGCGCTGGGCCGCCCGCCAGCTGTCCACCTGAGCGGGTGTCCCGATGATCGCGATGGCGTTCTCGGCCGATTCGATCGCGCTCAGCATGTCCGTGGCCGCGTCGTCGTCGAGCGACGCGGAGGCGGCAGGCAGTCCCGCGCACACGCGGATGAGCAGCGACTCGACCACCCCCCGCACCATGCCGGCGCTGGTCTGGCGGACATCACCGTACCGGAGCACCCTGGCCAGCGGCGGCAGCGCGAGCATCAGCTGCTGCACGTCACCGGTGCGCGCGGAGCGCTGCTCGAGCGTGGTCGTCACCGCGGGCAACGCGTCGGGCAGGTCGGCGAGCACAACGGCCTCGACGAAGCCGGTAATGGCCGGCAACTGGTCGGCCTGGGCCGCACGCTCGGCCACCACCGCGGTCGCCGCCGCCTGCACGCTGGTGCCATACCTGGCCCGCTCGATCAGCGAGACGATGAACTCTGGCTGCCAGCGCAGGTGCCAGCCTTCCCTGAACGTTCCCTCACCGCGAGCGGCAACCACGGTCCCCCATGGCACGCCAAGCAGCCGCAGCCGGTGCAACAGCGCGGACCGAGCACGGTCATTGTCACCGCGCAGGTCAAGTTCGATGTCCTTGTCGCCGGCCGACGGCCGGAGGCGGAGCCGTCGGCAGAGCGCCTCGAAGTCAGCCTGCAGCGGTACGACTGGCACGTCGGCCGGGACCTCGCCTAGTTCCTCGCCGACGGTCAGCTTGCCGGTGACAAGCCGCAGCGGGGTCGCGTCGCCGTGACACAGGACGGCCTGGACTGCGTCAGTCAGCTCGCTCAGCCCCGGCAGTGACCGGCCGCGGACCGCGGCGGTGGCCTCGGCCAGCCGGACCGTTTCCAGCGCCGCGGCCGTCGAGACCGGCAGGTCGGCCGAACGCAGCAGCCCGGCGGCGCGCACAACCCATCGCTCGGCGACCCGGTCGGGCGCCCGCCACAGGTGCGCGTACCAGCCGGGAGCCGATACGCCCGCGCCATAGCCGCTGGCCAGAGTGAGCCGCTCCGACGTCCACGGCACCCAGGTGGCGCGCGTCCTGGCCGTGGCCAGCCCGCGGAGCATGTCGGCGTCGGTCTTTGCGGCCGGCAGCTTGATCAGCGCCGGCACGTGCCATGCCCCGCACACGACCGCGATCTTCTGGTGCCCGGCCTTGGCCGCGGCCCGGATGCCGCGCCGCATGGCCGCCTCGCGCTGCTGTTCGCGCGGACCAGGGACCCAGCCGTCGGCCAGGGCGGCCGATCGCAGCTCCGTCATCGCCTCGCCGATGGCTGCGAACAACTCGAGGGGGTCGCCGCCCAGCCGATGCTCCACGACGTCCTCCCACCACCGCTCGGGATCGTCGTGGCCGGCCGCCTGCGAGAGCCAGCCCAGCGGGTCGGCCGCGAGCTGCTCCTCGCCCGGCGCCGGCCCGTCGCCGCCAGCGAGCGTGACGGCCGCGGGCAGGTCGATGAAGTGCGCCGGCCGGTCGGCGGAGGCCGCGTACGTGAGGGCCTGCCATTCGGGCGAGAAGTCGGCGTACGGCCAGAATGCAGCCCGGCCCGGCTTGTCGACGGCGTGGGCAAGCACGGCGACGGGCGGGGTCAGCGCGGTGACATGACCGATGAGGTCGTCGGCCTCAGGCGGCCCCTCGATGAGGACCACGTCGGGATGCAGTACCGTCAGCGCGGCCCGCACGGCTCTGGCCGAGCCCGGGCCGTGGTGCCGGACACCGAGGACGGTCGTGGTCACCCGGCGGCTACCGTCAGGTCACGGCAGGCCCGGTAGAGATCGTGCCAGTCCTCGCGCTCCCTGACGACGGCCTCGAGGTACTCGTTCCAGGCGACGCTGTCGTGCTCGGGATCCTTGATGATCGTTCCCACCAGGCCCGCCGCGACGTCGGATGCCCGGAGCTGCCCGTCACCGAAGTGCGCGGCCAGCGCCATGCCGTTCGTCAGCACGCTGATCGCCTCGGCCGTCGACAGTGTCCCCGTCGGTATCTTGAGCGTGGTCCGGCCGTCGCTGGTCACGCCAGAGCGCAGCTCCCTGAACACCTGCACAACCCGGCGCACCTCGGCCAGGGCCGGCGGCTCGGCGGGCAGTTGCAGCGCCCGGCCAAGGTCGGCGACCCGCCTGCTGATGATGTCGACCTCGGCTTCGGCCGTCTCTGGCAGGGGCAGGATGACGGTGTTGAACCGGCGCTTCAGCGCGCTGGACATCTCGTTGACGCCACGGTCCCTGTCGTTGGCGGTCGCGATCAGGGTGAACCCGGCCACGGCCTGAATCTCCGTGCCCAGTTCCGGGACCGGGAGCGTCTTTTCCGACAGGACGGTAATGAGAGCGTCCTGCACCTCGGCGGGCATCCTGGTCAGCTCCTCGATGCGGACGAGCTTGCCGTCGCGCATGGCCGTCATGACCGGGGATGGCACCAGCGCGTCCGGCGACGGCCCCTCCGCGATCAGTCTGGCGTAGTTCCAGCCGTACCTGACCGCGTCCTCGGCGGTGCCGGCCGTGCCCTGGACCAGCAGCGTCGAGTCACCGCTGATCGCGGCGGCCAGGTGCTCAGACAGCCAGGTCTTGGCCGTGCCGGGCGGGCCGAGCAGCAGCAGCGCCCGGTCGGTGGCCAGCGTCGCGACCGCCACCTCGACCAGCCGCCTGGACCCGATGTACTTCGGCGTGATGATCGTGCCGTCCCGCAGCGCTCCGCCCAGGACGTACGCCACGACCGCCCACGGGGACAAATACCACGAGGGCGGGCGCACCCGGTCGTCGTCGGCACGGAGCGCGTCAAGCTCCGCCGCGTACTCCTGTTCCGCGTGCGGGCGCAGCACGGACGCCGGAGGCGGTGCGTCGGCGGCTGCCGCGGGCTGGGCGTGGGCAGTCACGGTGTCGGCTCCTCGGCGAGTTCGCGGCGCATCGCCGCGCGGATGGACAAGACCTCGAGCATGCCGACCCAGCTTTGCACCAGCCTGGGGTGGACGAGAGCAGGGTCCAGCGCGGGCGGCTGAGGCGGCTCGAGCCGCCTGGCGGCCAGGCGCAGCAGCTTGCGCGCCTCCGGGGATCGGCCGGGATCGGCGCGGGCCATCTCGGCTATGTGCGCGCTGGCGGCGGCGGACAGCCGCGCCGACCAGGGTCCCGGCACGAGCTCAAGCGCGCCGAACAGCGGGCTCCCGGGATGCGAGGCCAGCCAGCTGTCCCTGTCGGCGTCGCTCAGCGCCTGGAACACCGTGATGCCGGCCGCGCCGAGCGGCCGATCGAGCAGCGCCGTGATCCAGGCGGCGTCACCGTCTCGCACGGCCGAGTCGGTCCAGCCTGCCTCGAGCGCGCCGGCCCAGGCGCAGCGCGCGGACATGGCCAGGAGGTCGGGCGGCGCCAGCCCCGTGTGCTCCGCCCACCAGCCGGCCGGGGCGGCCGCGACGACCTGGCGCAGCAGCCAGGCCTGGCGGCCCGTGAGCCGCGGCGGAGTTGGGTCGATCCCATCCGCGATCATCTCCGCGGTTGCCTGTGCGGGTGGCGCGGCTTCGAGCGTTCGGCCGACCAGCCGAACCGACGCGGCGGCCCGCTCCATGGCCCGCCCGGCGAAGGCCGAGCCGGGCAGCCCCGCCAGCAGGTCGGCCGCGGCCCGGCGCACCTCAGCGCGCCGGTCCGCCAGGGCCTGGTTGAGCAGCGGCTCGTCGGCCAGGCTGAGGCCGGTCGCAAGCGCGGCCACGAACGCGACTCGGTCCTGGTAGGAGTCCGCCGACCAGGTGGACAGCACAAGCTCGCGAGCGACGGCCGGATCGGTGCAGCGCAGCCGGGCAAGCAGCTCCCGGCGCTGGCTGTGGCTGGCCGTCGTCCAGTTAGCGCTGTCGGCCGGCCCGGCCGGGCCGGCCGTCGCCGCTGCTGCGGCCCATGACCAGGCCGGGTTTGCGGCGGCGAGCCAGCGTGCCAGCGGCCCGAGTACCGGCGCCAGGACGTCGCGGACACGTCGGCTGTCGGTGGCCATCGCCAGCAGGACGGGCTGCAGCACATCGGGCGGATGGCGGCCGGACGCGGCCAGCAGCCGGAGCCACTCGATCACCAGCTCGGTCTGGCCATCGGCTATCAGGTGGCTCAGGCGGATCCGCGCCGCCCGGCTGACCGCCGGCCGGGGATCTGC
>JASHOL010000221.1 GCA_030041135.1 Streptosporangiaceae bacterium
TGGCGCCTGGGGCATGCGGACGGCCGTGGGCGGAGTAATGCCGGCGGCCGGATGGTTCCTGGTCTCGATCATCCTCGGATCGTCCAACGCCGGCGGCAGTGTCCTAGTAACTGATACGCCAGCGGGCGAATGGTTCCTCTTCGGCGGGGCAGTGTGCGCTGCCGCGGGTGCCATCGTCTCGTTCGCCCGGTGGTCAGGCGCCAGCATTCTGCGGCGGCACGGGTCTGCCGGGCCTCGCCGGCCGCGTTGATGCGGCCCGGAGGCGAGCGGGAAAGGCCACCATGACCGGGATTACCGAGACCGGGGCCGCGATCCTCGCGGCCCACCACGTGTCCGAGTTCAACGAAGCGGTCGCGGCCAAGGATTTTTCCGAATTCCTGTGCCTGTTTACCGATGATGCGGTGATCCGCTTCGAGAATGTGCCCGGCGTCGGCCAGCTCGAGTTCGCTGGGCGCGAGGCGTACACGAAGGCGTACGCCGAGCAGCCGCCGGACGACCAGATCGACATAAGCGGCAAGGCTGAGCCCGGTGAGGACGGCCACGGAGTCGTGGTGCCCTTTGCCTGGCGCCGTGACCGGAGCCGGGGCACGATCCGGCTGACCTACACCGCGAGGAACGACGACGACCTGGACAGTCGTCTCGTGACCCGGATGACGGTGATCTTCGGCTAGGGCTGCCGCGCCCGCCCGGCGGCGCTATAACGGCTGCCGATATACGTATCCTCCGGGGCGCAGCTAAGGCGGTCAAACCCAACGACAGCCGGAAATAGGGCGTGATACCGATTCGCGGGACCCGGCCTTACGACGAGCCTCAAGGTAGCCGCCAATAGCGGCCCTGACCAAGGAGGCCAAGATGTATTCACTGCTGACGCCGTCGGCCGCTGCTGCGCTGACGGAGGATCGGTGGCGCCAGGCCGCGGAGTTGCGTCGGGCGCGGGCTGTATTGCCACGCGTGCGGTGGTTCCGCAAGCCCGCTTCCGGGCGCGTCGCACAGGGAGGCGACCTCGGGCAGGCGCCGACGTCCGCCCCGTGCGCGACCTGTGGTTGATGAGCTGCCCAGCTGGTGGCCGGTCGATGGTGCCCGCGCGCGCGCGTTCCGACCGGACCGCGGCTGCACGCGCCACGGCCGGGCCGGGCGGCGTGCGGTCATGCAAGGTGAGTCCTGCCTTCATCGGGCGGCTCCGCGAGCTGGGTCGGCTCGAGCATGGACTCGCCTCGGCCCGTGACGGCGAGCCCGCCACAATCCTGATCGGGGGCGAGGCCGGGGCCGGCAAGTCGCGTCTGCTCAGCGAGTTCGCCCGCCGGACGGCCGGGCCCGGCGAGGGCTTGGGGGCCCAGGCGGAGGAAGGCGGGCAGGCCGGCCGGGTGCTGGCGGGCGCCTGCCTGGGGCTCGCCGCGGCTGGGCTGCCGTTCGCGCCGTTCGCCACGGTGCTCAGGCAGCTAGTTCGTGACCTGGGCGCCGCCGCAGTCGCGGAGCTGTTGCCCGGTCGGGCGGCCGGTGAGCTGGGACGGTTGCTCCCCGAGCTGGGCCCGGCGGCAAGGGCCGAGGACGAGGCCTATCCGGGTGAGGCACGAGCGCGACTCTTCGAGCAGATGCTCGGGCTGTTCAGATGGCTGGCCGAGACCGGACCAGTTGTCCTGATAATCGAGGACGTGCACTGGGCGGACCAGTCCACCAGGGACTTGCTGATGTTCCTCATCGGCAACCAGCGGGCCATGAGCGGAGTCCTGATCGTGGTCACGTTCCGATCCGATGAGCTGCACCGCACGCACCCCGTGCGCCCACTCCTGGCCGAGCTTGACCGGATCGGCTGGGTGCAGCGCCTGGAGTTGTTGCGCCTGAGCAGGAAGGAAGCCGATGAGCAGATCGCCGCGATCCTCGGCCATCATCCTGAACCGGCGCTGGCTGAGCGGGTCTTCCGCCGCAGCGAGGGCAATCCGCTGTTCATCGAGCAGTTGCTCGGCTGCGACGGCGACCTGCCCAGGTCACTGCGTGACCTGGTGCTGGCGAACGTCGGCCGGCTGACCGAGGATACGACCGAATTGCTGCGCACAGCCAGCGGCGGCGGCGTCCAGGTCGGGCACCGGTTGCTTGCGGCGGTCAGCGGCCTCGGGGACGCCGAGATCTCCAGTGTGCTCAGGCCGGCGGTAGCGGCCAACGTGCTGCTAGCAGACTCCGACGGCTACCAGTTCCGCCACGCGGTCATCCATGAGGTGATGCACGACGATCTGCTGCCGGGCGAGCGCAGCAGGTTGCACTGCCGCTATGCCGAGGCGATCTCGGCCGACCCGTCGCTGGTGCCGCCCGGTCGGGCCGCGATGGAGGAGGCCCATCACTGGTACTCCGCGTACGAAGTGACCAGCGCACTGACCAGTGCCTGGCGGGCAGCCGCCGCAGCCAGCATGGCGCTGGCTTATGCCGACTGCCTGGCCATGGTGAGCCGAGTACTCGAGCTATGGGATGCCGTCCCTGACGCGGCCGAGCGTATCGGGGTCGATCATGTCGGCGTTCTCGAGCAAGCCGTGCGGGCGGCGTACGCTACCGGCGACGAGGCTCGAGGCATCGCCTTCGCCACAGCCGCTCTGGAGGAACTCAACCGTGACGGCGAGCCTGCCAGGGCTGCGCTCCTGCTTGAGCGCCGCGGCGTGCTGCAGGGATCTCAGCGGATCGAGTGCGGCATCGAAGACCTGCGCATGGCACTCGATCTCGTCGCCGACGACGCGCACGAGCGGGAGCGCGGCCGGGTCCTGGCCAGCCTGGCCCGCCAGCAGCGCAAGGCCGGCGACCCTGGGGCGCGGCTGTCCGCCGAGGATGCGCTCGCGATCGCTCGCCGGTCCGGCGACCTGTGCACGCAGGCCGCGGCGCTCAACTGCCTGGCCATGCTGGAGACCGAGTCGGGGGTCGGCTCGCCGGGTCAGCAGGCCGCCGCGCTCGAGCTGCTCGCGCTCGCGCGCATTGTGGCCGCCAACGCCGGTGACTGCCACGAGCTTCTGGAGGCGGCCATCAGCGAGTCGCATCTGCTTGAAGGGCTGGGCGAGCATGCCAGGGCGGCCGAGGCGGCGCGCAGCGGCCTGGCCGAAGCCCAGCGATACGGGCTGAGCGGCACCTCCGGCTCGGTCCTCACGATTAACCTGGCCGAGCCCATGCTGATGATGGGCGAGTGGGATCAGACCGACTCAGCCCTGTCCTTGGCACTAACGTCTAACCGATCCCACATGTTTGCCTTGCAGCGCCTAGCGGGCGATCTTGCGCTCTGGCGTGGCGACCTGGCCGGCGCCCGTGCGGCGCTGTCGTCGGCGCAGGACCTGCTCGCGGGGCGTTCCTTCGAGGCCCAGAGTCACCTGCCGGTTGCCCGGCTGGAGATCGAGCTGCTGGCCGGCGAGGGCCGGATCCGGGCCGCGCTGGCCGCTGCCGGAACCGCCCTAGCCTCGTATGACCTGCTGGCCGGCCCGCGTTACGGCTGGCCGCTGCTCGTGGCCGCGGCCGGGGCGGCCGCCGATCTGACCTGGCTGCCAGCGGAGGTGAGGACCCACGATGACCTGCGGCAGGCTCGGTCAGTGCTCGCCGCGGCCCGTGCTCAGGAGGCCAGGCTAGCGGCTGAGGGCCCGGCCCAGATCGCGCAGAAGCTGACGTTCCTGGCCGAGGTCGGCCGGGCCCAAGCCGGGATTCGGTCACGGTCCGGTGCCGGTGACATGACGGCACAGTGGCAGCAGGCGGCGCTGGCCTGGAGCGCGCTCGGCGAGCCGTACCGGCATGCCGTTGCGCTGTTCCGGCTGGGCGAGGCCGCGCTCGCCGAGCGCGGGGACCGCGACGCGGCCGCGCAGGCGCTGGCTGGCGCCGCCGAAGCTGCCGGGCGCCTCGGCGCCGAGCGGCTGGTGGAGCAGGTCAGCCAGCTGGCTCGGCGCGCCCGGATCACGCTACCCCGGTCGGGCAGGGAGAGTCCGGCCGGGCTCGGCCGCAACCGCCACGAGTCGGAGGTCCAGCGGCTCCCCTAGCCGGCGAACCGCGGCGATCAGCCGCGGACGACGGCCTCCACCTGGTCCATGGCCCAGTCCAGGTCCTCCTCGCTGATGACCAGCGGAGGCGCGAGCCTGATCGTGGACCCGTGCGTGTCCTTGGCCAGGACACCTTGCTCGGCGAGCTTCTCGCAGGCGTCACGGCCTGACCGGTCCACGAAATCGACCCCTGCCCACAGCCCCCGGCCGCGGACCTCGCGCACCTTGCTCTCGGGCAGCGCGTTAAGCCGGTCATGCATCTGGGTCCCCAGCTTGGCCGATCGCTCCTGGTACTCGCCCGTCGACAGCATCGCGATGACCTCGCGCGCGACGGCACACGCCATGGGGTTACCTCCGAAGGTGGAGCCGTGCTGACCGGGCTTGAACACACCAAGCACGTCGCCGCTTGAAACCACGGCGGAAACCGGGACGATGCCGCCGCCCAGCGCCTTGCCCAGGACGTACATGTCGGGGACGACGTCTTCGTGTTCGCAGGCGAATGTCGTGCCGGTCCGGCCAAGCCCGGACTGGATCTCGTCGGCAATGAACAGCGCTCCGTGCCCGGTGCAGAGCTCGCGGATCCCGGTCAGGAACCCGGTCGGGGGCACCAGGACGCCGGCCTCACCCTGGATGGGCTCGGCCAGGATCGCGACGACGCGCTCGTCCATGGCCGCTGCCAGCGCGTCGATGTCGCCGTATGGCATGATCCGGAAGCCAGGCGTGTATGGCCCGTAGCCATCTCTTGCGTCCGGATCAGTGGAGAAGCTCACAATCGTGGTCGTCCGGCCGTGAAAGTTGCCTTCGAACACGATGATGACGGCCTCGTCGTCGGGTACGCCTTTGACCTCGTAACCCCACTTGCGCGCGGCCTTGATCGCGGTCTCGACGGCCTCGGCGCCAGTGTTCATCGGCAGCACCATCTCCATGCCGACCAGCGCCGCTAGTTCGGCGCAGAACGGGCCGAACTGGTCATGCTCGAAGGCGCGGCTGACGAGCGTAACCCGCTCAAGCTGGCGCTGGGCGGCCGCGACCAGCCGCGGGTGGCGGTGCCCGAAGTTGATGGCCGAGTAGGCGGCCAGCATGTCGAGGAACCGGCGGCCGTCGACGTCGGTGACCCACGCCCCCTCGGCCTCGGAGATCACCACTGGCAGCGGGTCGTAATTGTGGGCGCCGTGCGCCGCGGACTGCGCGCGAAGCGCAGCCGCCGTCCCGCTCCCGCCGCTAGCTGACATCACGCGCCTCCTGACGCCTTCGACCGACCCGACTGCCTGAGTTCCAGCGTGCAGCACTTGGGTCCGCCGCCTGCCTTGAGCAGCTCAGAGAGGTTAACGGCGACGGGCTGAAAGCCCGCCGACTTGAGCTGTGAGATGAGGCCGGTGGCCTGCTCGGGGACGACTACGTTGCGCCCGTCGCTGATCGCGTTCAGCCCAAGTACCTCTGCGTCCTCGTCCTTGACCTCGATGAGCTCGGTGAAATGCGTCGCGAGCGCGGCCTTGCCGGCGTCGTCGAACGCGGCCGGATAGTAGGCGGCGGTGTCGGCGTCGAGCACGACGAGCGCGGTGTCGAGATGATAGAACCGCGGGTCGACGAGCCGCAGGCTGATAACGGGCAGCCGGTAGAACTCGGTCAGCTCCTCCCGTACCGACCGCTCAGTGCGGAAGCCGTAACCGGACAGGATCGCCCGCCCGGCGAAAACGATGTCGCCCTCGCCCTCGTTGACCACGGCCGACTCACGGATCTGCGGGTAACCGCGGCGCCGGAACCAGGTCAGGTAGGCCCCGGCCTCGGGCTGGCGCTCCGGATGCCTGAACTTCGCCCCGAGCACCTTCCCGTCGATCACGGTGGCCCCATTGGCCGCGAACACCATGTCAGGCAGGCCGGGCTTCGGCGGGATCGTCTCGACCGTATGGCCAAGGCTCCTGAATGCCTCTGCGAGCCGCTCCCACTGCCGGCTGGCCAGCGCGACGTCGACGGGCTTGGCCGGGTCCATCCACGGATTAATGGCATATTCCACCGTGAAGTGCTCAGGCCGGCACATCAGGTAGGTCCTGGCGTGGGTGCAGACGCGCAGCTTGGTGTCTGTCATCGAGGCGGCTCCCGGTAGGCAGAAAGATCGATCCAGGTCAGACCAGCGTAGATCTGGGCTAGCCAGTATGCGGTGGCCGATCATGCGTGTCACCGTCGATCTGTTGCGTAATTGGCCGTCATAACATCGATCCGTTGCGCTCAGCAGTCTGAGCGTCCCATCTGCACGAAACATCCTTACGGTCGCCCGGACTACAGACCCCCCGCTGCGGCCCGCCATACGGTAAGGATGTCCGCGCCTTCGGCCTAGCTAACGGGTCAGGGACCAGGTCTGCCCCTCCGGCGTGTCCGCGACCGCCACGCCAAGGTCGGCGAGTTGGGTCCGCAGCCGGTCGGAGGCGGCGAAGTCCTTCTCCGCCCTCGCCGCGACCCGCGCCTCAAGCAAGTCCTCTGCCCCGTCAGGAAGCGCCTGCGGGGCAGGCACGCGTCCGATGTCCCTGGGCAGGTCTAGCGCCAGCACCTGGTCCACTGCGACGAACGTCTCGAACTTCGATCCCGCCGGCACCTGGTCGTCCTTGGCCAACTCGCGCAGCGCGCGCATTGCGGCGGGCGTGTCGAGGTCGTCGTCCAGGGCGCCGAAGATCCGGGCCGCATAGTCGGCGCGCATCGGCTTGCTGGGCTCATTCGCCCAGGTCGCCACTCGTTCCCGCCATCTGCGCAGGGTGCCGTCGGCCGCCTCCAGTGTCTGCCACGTCAGGTTGAGCTGCTGCCGGTACCGATGTTCGAGGAATGCCACCCGCGCGGCCAGCGGGTCAAGCCCGCGGTCGGCCAGGTCGGCCAGCAGCACGACGTTGCCGGTCGACTTGGCCATCTTGCGGCCCTCGAGCAGCACGTGCTCACCGTGCACCCAGTGCCGCACGACGTCGCGACCGGCGACCGAGTTTGACTGGGCCCGCTCGTCCTCGTGGTGCGGGAAACGCAGGTCGATGCCGCCGGTATGGATGTCGATCACGTTCCCCAGGTACTGCAGTGACATTGCCGAGCACTCGGTGTGCCAGCCGGGGAACCCGGTGCCCCAAGGCGTCTCCCAGGTCAGCTCGCGGCCGGTCGGCGCGCCCTTCCACAGCGCCCAGTCGGCGTGGAATCGCTTGTGCTCGTCGACGTCGCCCTCGAACCGGTAGCCGGGTCGCAGGCTGTCGAGGCGGTTGCCCGAGATGGCGCCGTAATCGGCGAAGCTGCGCGCGTCGAAGTAGACCGAGCCGGTGTCGGCCGCATACGCATGCCCGCTGTCGATGAGCGTGGCGATCAGGTCGGTCATCAGCCCGATGGACTCCGAGGCCCTAGGCGCGAAGTCCGGCGGCGCGATGTTCAGCAGCCTGCAGTCGGCGCGGAACGCGTCCTCGTAGAACCGGGCGATCTCCAGCGCCGACTTCCCCTCGGCCCTGGCCTCAGCGAGGATCTTGTCCTCACCCTCGGGGTCGATCTCGTCGTCGTCGGCCAGGTGGCCCACATCGGTGATGTTCTGGCAGACGATCACCGATAGCCCGTGGCGCTCCGCGTTCCGCCTGATGAGGTCGGACAGCAGGTAGGAGCGCAGGTTGCCCACGTGCTGGAAGCGGTACACGGTCGGCCCGCAGGTGTACATCCGCAGCTCGCCGCGGCGGGCCGGGATGATCTCTTCGACGCTACGCGTCCTGGTGTCGTAGAGCCTGAACACGGACTCCAGCTTAGGAGTTCAGGCCGGGACGCCTCCAAGCGAATTAGCGTCCAGCGTGGTTACCGGTGTGGGCGGAGTAGGGCGCACCGGAAGCGCCATGGGCCGCCGGGCGCCAGGCTGAGCGTCAACCTGGCCGACAAAACCGGCAAATCCCCGCACGGTCGCGTGGCTGCGGAGGTCTGGTGCCCCGCCGGCAAACAGCTTCCGCAACCGCACGCCACGGATCCCAGTCGCCGGCGCTAGGGTTCCCCGCCGCCGGCGCTAGGGGCGATTTGTCCCACTGGCCGGGAGCCGGAGCCGCCCGGCCTGGCTGGCTTGCCGTTCGACCCGCTCGGCGTGGCGCCTGAGAGTGGCCGTAGCCAGCCGCTGGAAGTCGGCAATGAGCCGCAGTTCGGCGTCGGAGTAGCGCTCGAACTCGGTCATTTCGTCGGCGAGCGGGCCGTAGATCTCAGAAGCGAGCTGCCGGGCCTTGCCGGTTAGCTGGACGAGTACCCGGCGCCGGTCGGACGGGTCTGGCTGTCGCTGCACCAAGCCGAGGCGCTCAAGCCGGTCTAGCATCGCCGTGACCGCGCCGCTCGTCAGCCCGGTCTGAACCGCGATCTCGCCCGGCGTCAGTTGGCCAGCCTGATCGAGCACGTCCATGCACCGCATGGCCGTGCGGTTGACGCCGATGTACGCGGCGGCGGCGTCCTCGAAACGGTCGTAGGCGACCTGGTGGATCCGGGCCTCGATAGCAGCGTCGTTGATTAGCCGCTGCCGAATGCTGGCGGGGCCTGCCTCGTTATCAGGGCCGCTCGCCTGCTGCCGGTCTCCGGCTTCTGCCACGAACTGATCCTGCCACGGAGCGGCCGGGTAAGCCCGCGGTGGACTCCTTGCATCTCGTCTGGCTGGGTCATAGCTACGGCGCCGCGGCCTCCCCCAAAGGGCGCGAACGACAGCGTTGGGCAGTCTGCTGTCGCTTGCAGACGGCCGGAACGACATCAGAGGCGAACAAGCTGTCGGAAGAGCGGCAGTAAAGCGCCCTTAGGTGTCGTTTGCGAGTTGCTAGTGCTATCTCCGGATGTGGGGTTAGCGAGGTTTGCCCGGATCCGCTGGAGTTGAGCAGCCGCCATCGTCACGGCGAAAGCCCGCGGAGGTGCTACCGGCAGCGGGGTGATCCGGCCGAGCGTTCGGCGTCGGCGATCCTCCACGCGGATCCGGCCTCAGCTTGCCGTTCGCGGCGGCCGCTGACTTTGACCGGCTGCAGGCCGCCATGGGGTCACATCAGCGTCCACCAGCAGCGATCCGAGCGATCGGCGCCAGGCCATCTCGGCGGATCGTCCCAGGCCGGGCGTCCTGGTTCCGCCGTCCAGGCCGAGCTTGACAGTCGGGCTACTCGCGACATATCTTAAGCGAAGATCTCTCAATTTTGAAGATTCTTAGCTCTAAAGTTATCTGCCGAACGCTCTGACTGCGGCCGCGCGCCCGGCCCGCGAAAGGAGACCGCGATGGACGGCCCGGCAATCCGTACCGAGGGACTGACCAAGACCTTCGGTGCCAAGCGCGTCCTGTCCGGGCTGGACCTGGAGGTGCCGGCAGGGGCCATCTTCGGACTGCTCGGGCCGAACGGAGCAGGCAAGACGACTGCGGTCAGGATTCTCGCCACGCTGCTCCGGCCCGATAGCGGCCGCGCCTATGTGCTCGGCCTTGACGTGACCAGCCAGGCACAGCGCGTTCGTCAGGTGATCGGGCTTACCGGCCAGTACGCGGCTGTCGATGACCTGATCTCGGCCAGGCAGAACCTCTACATGATCGGCAGGCTGCTCGGCCTGAGGCCGCGAGCGGCCAGGGCCAGGAGTTCTCAGCTGCTGGACCTGTTCGGGCTGGCCGACGCGGCCGTAAGCAAGGTCAAGGATTACTCGGGTGGCATGCGAAGGCGGCTTGACCTGGCCGCATGCCTGGTCGGTGAGCCCGCCGTGCTGTTCCTGGACGAGCCCACCACCGGGCTTGACCTGGCCAGCCGTAACCAACTCTGGGACATGATCCGCGACCTGGCGGCTGGCGGCACCACCGTGCTGCTGACCACCCAGTATCTGGAGGAGGCGGACCGGCTGGCCCGCCAGATCATGGTGATCGACCACGGTGTCACGATGGCCCAGGGCACGCCGGCCGAGCTGAAGGGCCTGGCCGGAGGCCAGGTACTCGAGGTACGGCCACTGCGACCGGGCGACCTGCCAGCCGCGGCGTCCGTCCTTGCCGAGCTGACCGGAATGAGCCGCCCTGCTGCCGAGGGCGACCTGCTGATCGTGCACGTTCCCGACGAGGCCGCGGTGACGGCAGCCGCCGGCAGGCTCGACTCTGCGGGCATTGCGGTGAGCCACCTCGCTGTCCGGCTGCCCAGCCTGGACGAGGCGTTCCTGGCGATCACCGGCCACCGTGCCGATACCGCCGCCGAAACCGGCGCCGCCCTGGAACGAGCGACCCGATGATGCTGAGCCAGACGGTCGTGCTGGCCAGGCGCAACCTCCTGCATGTCCTGTCCGACCCTCAGCAGGTGATCGGGATGAGCGTGCAGCCGCTAATGTTCCTGCTGCTATTCGTCTACGTGTTCGGCGGCGCCATCTCCGGCTCCACCACCCAGTACCTGCAGTTCTTGCTGCCTGGCCTGCTCGTGCAAGGGATCGGCTTCGGCACCATGCAGACCGCGCTCGGGCTGAACGCAGACTTTCAGCACGGGCTCATCGACCGGTTCAGGTCGCTGCCGATGGCGCGCTCGGCGGTAGTGGCGGGCCGGGTCACCGCCGACATCGTGCGCACGGCGTGGAGTTCGCTGATCATCGTGGGCGTCGCCGTGGCCCTCGGCTTCCGGTTTCACGGCGGGCTGCCCGGTGCACTGGGTGCCGCGGGCCTGGTGCTAGCCCTCGGCGTGGCCTTGTGCTGGGTGATGGCCTTCCTCGGCGTCTCGCTGCGCAGCCCGGAGTCCGTGCAGGCTACGGGCTTCATGGTGGTCATGCCGCTGACGTTCGCCAGCTCAGTGCTGGTGCCCGCGGCCAGCATGCCCGGCTGGCTGCAGTCATTCGTCAAGGTCAACCCCGTCACGATCTTCGCCGACGCGATGCGCGGCCTGATGCTGGGCGGGGCGGTCGCGATGCCGGTATTGCAGGCGGTCGCGTGGATCGCGGGGCTGTCGGTGATATTCGGCCCGCTGACCGTCAGCCGCTTCCGGCGACGGGCGTAACGATGCCAGGGACACACGGCGCGGCCCGGCTAACCTGCGGTAGCAGGCGGGCCCAGGCCCCAGGTCACGGCCGCCGTCACGCCGGCCTGGTCGGCCGGCGCCTGGAGCAGCGACTGCGTCGCTCCAGTCAGCGGGTCGAGCCAGAGCAGCGAGGAACTGACAGGGCAGCTGGTCTGCGCCAGCACGAGCAGTCGGCCATCAGAACTGCCGACGACGTCGCTGTAGTTGCCGGTGCTGCCAGTAACCGTGAGCTGGGCCGGCGTGCCCTGGCTCACGTCCATGATCGCGAGACCGCCAGGCCCGCTGGGCGCGCCCGAGCACTCGGCGCCGCTCGTCGTCGTCGCGTAAACGCGCCCGGCGACCTGCCACGCGCCGGTGAAGAACCCGACACCGGACGGGCTTCCTGAGGCCAGCGTGAGCGGCGTCGGGGTGGCGCCGTCGTCTGGTACCAGCCAGAGCCGTAGCTGCAGGCCAACCGGGCCGGGTGCGCTGCAGTCGGCGAGGATCGTGTTCTGGCTCCACCAGCTGACCGGGGTGCAGGAGGGCGGATTCCCGCTGCCTGGTACGTGCAGCCTGCGGATCAGGCCGCCCGCGTTGCTCACCAGCTGCATCTCGTCGCCGCGCAGCCCCCAGACTGCATAGATCCCGGTCGGCGAGCTGAGGGCACCACATATCGAGGATGAGCAGCTGCCCTGCAGGGTGCCCTGCACCGACCTGCGGGGCATGTCCGCGATGGTCCCTGGCGGCTGGAGCTGCCCAGCCAGGCTGAATCGCTGCAGCTTGTTGAAGAGCGGCCCCTGGCGCACTGCGAGGATGTTCGTGCCGTCCGGCCTGGTGAACCCGGCCACCGTCACGCCGGCAGGAATGTCCAGCGGTACGACTTGACCGCTGCCCGGCAGTCCGTGCAGTGTCAGCAACTGATAGCCGCCATTCCCAATGAAGAGCGCGTGCTCGGTGTCGCCCGACCAGGCCAGCAGTTGGGGGTTGGAGCCGGCGGGCCACTGATAGACCTCGTACTTGCCTCCCTCGGGGTCCACGAGGAATGTCGTCGTGCTGCCGCCGGTGGGCTGGCCGCCGGGGGTTGGCTGCCCGGTCGAGAAGTCGGCGAGTGTCCAGCCTGACCGCACGATGGACCACGGGACTGAGGCGAGCGTGCCAGTATGACCGGCCGGAAGCATGTGCGGGCCGGCCTGCCCGGTGACCGGAGCGGGCGGCCCGGTGCTGGCCGATGGGCCGGCTTTGCCGCGGCCGAACGCGAGGTAGGCGACACCACCGACAACCAAGAGCACGATCACCGCCACGATCGCTGTCAGCTGTCGTCTCCCGCCTGCCTGGCCCGCCCATGACCGCCAGACCGGGGCAGTGGTACCGGGGGAGCCGGCGCCGAGCGTACCGGGAACTGGCTGCGGCGGCCAGGCCGGGCCGGCTCCGACGGAGGCGTGGCCGGGCCCGGCGGCCGACCAGGCCGGGCCGGCGCCAGCTGCCCCATCAGCCAGTGCGGCAGTTGGCTGAGGAGCCTGTGACGGGTACGGGCTGGCCGGGTACGGGTTCTCGGGGCGGCCCGATCTGCCGTTGCCGCGGCTGGTCACGGTGGCATTCGCGTCTCCGGCCGGGGATCCCGTGCCGGTCCGCGGTCGGTACATCCCCGGCCAGGTCCCGCTATCGGAAGCCAGCGGCGCCGCGGTCGGCTGCTCCCGCCGCCGCTCGAACGCCTCGTTCGCGGTATCCAGCACCCAGCCCTCGGGATCGCGGTAGCCGGAGACCTCGTACCACTGCTGGTATGCCTGTGCGTAGGCCTCGCGGATCGCGTGATCGGCCTGGGGATCGCCGCCTGCGAGCGCGTGCATCTGGCTGGTGACGCTCGACACGGTTCTGGCATAGAAGGCGTCGAAGGTCTCAGGCTCGCGCATCCGCATCTCCCACCGCTCTGCACCGAAGCAGAAGCTTGCCAGGTTTTGCCCAGGAACTGCACACCATCGGCGTAAGCGATGCGGCACGCCCAGATCGTTACTTAACCGGTGAATCCGCTGGATATAGCGAGCCCAGAATATCGGTTTCTAATCGGGCGCCCGCGGCAATCGGGCAGAGCCCGCTCATGAGTACGTCGGCCGGGGACCGGCCAGCCGGGCGCGGAGTACTTGCCCCCAAGACCTCGTCACCGGCGACGCAGTGACCTGAGGGCCGTGCCGGCGCAGGCATGCCGGAGATCAGCTCAGGTCGTGCTCGACCCATACGTTGGGCTCGACGTAGACGGCGTGATCGTGCTCGATGTCGCAGTGGACCGGAACCAGCGCCCCGGGCACGATGACATCTCCGCTCCGGTCGAATGGCAGGCCGGTCCACTCGCGCCACTGCGCCAGCGAGCCGACCATCACCATCGAGGCCGGGGCCGGACGCAGGATGCGGCCGCCGGCTCGCACGTGCACGCGCAGCCACGGATCCACGGGCAGCCGGTCCTCGCGCGTCATCGTGATGTACTCCGACATCGGCAGGTGCGGGAACTGGTGTTTGGCGTTCGGCCGCACCGGCGCCACCAGCTTGCTCAGGCCAGCCGCGCGGGCTGCCTCGCGCAGCGCGGCGACCATGCGGTGCGACAGCCCGGTACCCTGGCGAGCCCGGCCGATCGAGATCTCCACGGCCGAGGCGATGTCCGGTGTCTGGCCCTTGAGCTTGTCGTTGAAGGCCCAGATCGTGACCCGGTCCAGGCCGCCGTCCGGCAGCACGCCCCGGCTTGGGAGGTCAAGCGTGAACGCGAGCGCCCGGCCGGCGGCCACCACCGCGTCGCGGTCGTCGGTCGCGACGACGCACAGGTGCGGGAAGGCCGGCGCCACCTGCCAGTAGAGCGCATTCGCGACCGGGTCGCGGAGCATGAACTCCGGCCAGGTGGAGTCCACCTCGTAGACCCTGTCGATCAGGTCGGGCCGCTGGTCGAGGCGGTGGATCGTGAAGCCGGACACGGTTCGTTACGTTATTAGAGGCAAGCGGCAGGCTGCACGGCGTTTTTCGGTCGGCATCGGGTCGCGCGAGCGGCATGAACCTTCGGCTGTACTCAGGTAGTCCACGTCATCGACGGCCGGACGATCGGAGGCCGCGTGACACGAGACGCTGAGGCGGACGGATTCGCGGAGTTCGTCGTATCGCGCGAGCGCGCGTTGCAGCGGACGGCGTGGCTGCTGACCGGCGACTGGGCGCTGGCCCAGGACTTGGTGCAGACGGCACTCGTCCGATCCTGGCCACGATGGGAGCGCATCAGGCGCCGCGACAACCCCGAGATCTATGTGCGGAAGGTCATGGTCAACACGTGGCTGACCTGGACCAGGCGCAAATGGCGGAGGGAGCGGACGTGCCTGACGACGCTGCCCCAGACGACCTTGCGAACGAGATCGCGATCCGCGTCGCGGTCCGGCAGGCGCTGGCAACGCTGACACAGCGGCAGCGCGCGGTGGTGGTCATGCGCAGCTTCGACGACATGTCGGAGTCCGACGTCGGACAGGCGCTGAGTATCGCGGTCGGCACGGTCAAGAGCACGACCGCCCAGGCGCTGGCCAAGCTGCGCCAGGACCCGCACCTGGCGGGCCTGATGGATAGGGAGTCGCTATGAGCGGGACCGATATGCGGCTGCGGGAACTGCTGGAAATCGCCGCGAGCGAGCCGCCGGGCGGAGTGAGCGTGGCGGAGGTACGCCGACTCGCGCGTCGCCGCCGGACACGGCACACGACCGTCGGCACCGCGGCCGCAGCCGCCGCCTGCGCCGCCGTCTCGATCGCCGCGGCCGCGGCGTCGGGGCCGGCATCCGGCCACCCTTCGGCATCCGGGCCTCCGGCCGCCGGAGTGCCGCGATATTACGTTCAGGAAGGGTCGCCCGCCGGGAACGGGTTTGTTGTCTACAGGCAAGCGGTCGTGCGAGACACCGCGACGGGGGCGGTGACGGCCCCCGTGAGCTGCCCGCCGGGGTTGGTGCTTTCTGGCCGCGTTGCCGCGGCGGGTGACGAGGGGTTCTTCATGGCCTGCGTGCTGGTCAGCGGATCGGGCCGCCACGAGGTCATCCTCGGTTCGCGGATCTACCGCTTCGAGGTCAGGAGCAGGGGAACGATCAACGGCTACGCACTGGTGCCGGGCGGAACACTGCCAGGTCGCGGCGTCGAAGAGTTGACGGCCGCGGCCGACGGATCGGCCATCGCGATGTGGACTTTCCCCAAGCCGCTGGGCGGCGGCGGCAATCCCGCGCTGCTGGTGATTAATACCAGCACCGGCGCGCATGCCACCTGGTCCGCGATACCGAGAACGGCCGTTGAGGATATCTCGCTGAGCCCAGGCGGCCGCGAGCTCAGGTTCATTCTCGGTCGGAGTAGGTCCGCCGGCGTCGACCCGCAGGAATACGAGCTGGCCCAGGTCAGTCCGGCGAGCCAGGGCGGATCGCTCGGCAGCGCTCGCGTGCTTGTGCACGTGCCGACGCTGCCGGAGTTGACGCTGATTTCGTACGCTGACCTCAGCTCGGACGGCTCGGTGCTGACGGTTGCAGAAATGAGCTCTCCGCCCCAGGCAGGCGGCCGAGCCGAGATGGTGGTCGAGGAGATTTCGGTGCAGACGGGCAAGGTTATCCGCATCCTGTTCCTGGCGGCCTTTACGCCCAGGTCCAACTACGGCAGCGTTGCGAGCTCGGATCCGTCAGGCCGGTACGTCATCGTGATCTATGGAAACTCGGCGGCGACGCGCAACGGCTGGCTCCGTCTTGGCCACCTAGTGCCGCTGGCCCCAGTGGCCGGAACGCCGGGCCTGTATGAGACCTGGTAGCTGACGGCCCGCGACTCGGCGAGGAACCCCAGGCTGACGCGCAGAAGCGGTACCAGCCATAATCGCGTGGTGCCTGATATTCAGCCGTATGCCGTGATCGACGCATTGGCCAGCGATCCGAAGCTGAAGGTGTTCGTGCGTAACGGCGTGATCGATACGCTGCCCGCGAAGATGTCGCGGCGCCGTGACCTGCTTGACGTCGTTGCCCAGGCATTCGAGCCGGGCGTGCGGTATCCCGAGCCCGTGGTGAACGACTTCCTGCGCAAGCTTCATGACGACCACGCCGCGCTGCGCCGTTACCTCGTGGACGCGGAGTTCCTCGGCCGCGCGCACGGCGAGTACTGGCGTACCGGCGGAACCACCCAGATCGCATAGCGCCGCCACCCGACCGCGCCCGGCGGACCCCTGCTGGCGCGGCTCGGGCTGGCGCGGACCCCTGCTGGCGCGGACCCCTGCTGGCGTGGACCCCTGCTGGCTCGGCTCGGGCTGGCTCAGCTCAGGCTGGCCAGGCGGGCGACGGCCGCGTCGATCCGCTCGTCGGTGGCGGTCAGGGCGACCCGGATGTGGCCGATGCCGGCCTGGCCGTAAATCTCGCCCGGCGCGACCAGGATGCCCAGCCCGGCCAGCTTGGAGACCGAGGCCCAGCAGTCAAGTCCCGGCCGTGCGGCCCACAGGTATAGGCCGGCCTCGGAGTGCTCCACGGCCCAACCCGCCGCCTCCAGGGCCGGACGCAACCGGGCCCGGCGGGCCGAATACCTGGCCCGCTGCTGCTCGGCGTGGCCGTCGTCGGCCAGCGCCGCGGCCATGGCGGCCTGTATCGGCGCCGGGACCATCATCCCCGCGTGCTTCCTGATCTCGAGCAGCTCGGCGACGAGCGCGGGGTCCCCGGTCACGAACCCGGCCCGGTAGCCGGCCAGGTTGGACCGCTTCGACAGCGAGTGGACGGCCAGCAGGCCGGCATGCGACCCGTCACAGGCATCCGGCTGCAGGACTGACAGGGGTGTCGCCTCCCAGCCGAGCTCCAGGTAGCACTCGTCCGAGGCGAGCACCGTCCCGCGCTCCCGCGCCCAGCCGACGACCTTGCGCATGTGCTCAGCCGGCAGCACCTTTCCCGTCGGGTTGGAAGGGGAGTTCAGCCAGGCCAGCCGTACGCGCTCAGGACCGAGCGAGAACAGGCCGTCGGCGGCCACCGGCCGGGCACCGGCCAGCCGGGCGCCGACCTCGTAGGTCGGATATGCCAGTTCAGGGAAAACGACGGCATCGGTCGGCCCGCAGCCGAGGACCGTCGGCAGCCAGGCGATGAACTCCTTGGTCCCGATCACCGGCAAGATCGTGTCCGGCGGGACGGTGACGCCATGCCGGCGGGCCAGCCAGCCCGCGGCCGCCTCCCTGAGCGCCGCGGTGCCGGCGGTGGCCGGGTAGCCAGGCGAATTGGCCGCGCCCGCCAGCGCCTCGATCACGACCTGCGGGACCGGGTCAACCGGCGTGCCGACCGACAGGTCGACGATCCCATCCGGATGCGCGCGCGCGACCCGCGCATCCGCGGCCAGCGCGTCCCAGGGGAAAGCCGGCAGCCTGCTACCGAGCGTCGGCGGAATCTGACCGCCGGCCGCCGACCTCGTGGGCGCCGGCTCGGTACTGCGCACTCTGCCCGGCCAGGATGCCGCTACTCGGCCGCCTGCGGCGGCAGGGCGGCCACGAGCGGGTGGTCAGCGTTGATCTTCCCGGTCTTCGATGCGCCCCCAGGCGAGCCAAGATCATTGAAGAACTCGACGTTGGCCTTGTAGTAGTCCTTCCACTGATCCGGCACGTCGTCTTCGTAGAAGATCGCCTCAACCGGGCAAACGGGCTCGCAGGCGCCACAGTCCACGCACTCATCCGGGTGGATATAGAGCATCCGCTCGCCCTCGTAGATGCAGTCGACCGGACACTCTTCGATGCAGCTCTTGTCGAGGACATCGACGCAAGGCTGAGTGATGATGTACGTCACTTCTGAGCTCCCTCTTCGCTTCCGCGCCCCTGCTGCACTCAGCAGTCCTGCTGCACTCAGCGTTCGACTGACCCAAGTGTTGCGGCTTACCACCAGTATCGGTATCCCTGCGGACCGCGGCGCAAGGGGCCGGTCCTTGGGGATGGCAGGCTATCAGCCAAACACCACGGTAGTAGCCGGGGCCGGCGCCTGAGCGGCGGACAGGGACGAGCGCCCGGTCCTGGCCGGCTGGCGGACCCAGTTGCCCGAAGCTTTGCTGGCAGACCACTCATAACCGAGGTACCGGACATTGCTGATGCCGTAGCTGCCAGCATGCGAGATGAGCCAGGCTGTCACCGCCCAGCCGACCCTGGCCGGCCTGACCGCGATCGCCATCGCCGGGTCGCCGACGCGATCGCTGCGCAGGTGACCGAATGCGCTTGCCAGGGCGTTTGCAGCCGCCGCCAGCCGTGGCTTGCCGGTTGGGCTGTCGTAATAGCAGAACAGTGCGTGGGGCTGGATGCCGTAGAACGCGGTGGCTAGCTGGGCGCCCACGGTCGCGTACTGGCCGTAGGCGTACCCGTCGGCGCTGTGCTGCACGGCCTGGGCGGCCTGGTAGATGGGCATTCGCAGGTAACCGGGGACGGCCACAAGCGCCGCGAAGAACCGGCCGGTGGCGTAGACCGGGTTCATGATCTGCTGCGGTGTGCCCCAGCCCATCGATGGCCGCTGCTGGAAGACACCGAGCGAGTCCCGGTCGCCGTAGTCGAGGTTGGCCATCTTGGATTCCTGCAGCGCGGCCGCGTAGGCGATCGTCACCGCCCTGGTGGGCAGATCATGCCGGGCCGCCACGCCGGCGATGGTCGCCGCGATGCCGGCCTGACTGACGGTGAGCGGCACTTCCTGGTTGCCCGCTACCGCCGTGCACGAGGTCGGCTGCGGGATCAGCGGAACGTGCTTGGTCTTCACTACGTAAAACACGCCCGCCACGACGAGCAGGACCACAAGTACGGCCGCCGCGCGAGCCAGCCGCGGCGAGCGGACCGGCTGCGGGCTGCTGCGCACGGGTACGAAGCTACCCTGTTCGCGCACGCTAGGCTCCGTGCCTATGAACGCTTTGCCTGACGCGTCGGCTTCGGCCGACGACACCGACCGCTCGGCCGCGGCTTCGCCCTTGCCGTCGGTCATCGACGAGCTATGGGATCGCCGGGCCGACCTTACTCCCGACGACACGGTGGCATCCGAGCAGGTGGTGGCGGCCGTCGACATGATCGACTCGGGTCAGGCGCGCACCGCATGGGTGGCCAGCGATAGCGGCAAAGTCATGGTCGACGAGCGCGCCAAGCGCGCGATCCTGCTGGCGTTCCGGCTCCTGCCGATGGTCGAGTCCGCGGTTGGCGACTTCCATTACGACGACCGCGTGCCGCTGACCACGCGGCTGGACGGAGTCCGGGCGGTGCCAGGGTCGATCGTCCGCTGGGGCGCATACGTCGCGCCCGGCGCGGTACTGATGCCGTCGTTCGTGAACATCGGCGCATACGTCGACTCCGGCACGATGGTCGATACCTGGGCCACAGTCGGCTCGTGCGCTCAGGTTGGCAGGAACGTGCACCTGGGCGGCGGTGTCGGCATCGGCGGCGTGCTCGAACCGCCGAACGCCGTCCCCGTGGTCGTCGAGGACGACGCCACGATCATGTCCAGGTGCATGGTGGTAGAGAGCGCCAGGGTCCGTACCGGAGCCGTACTCGGCGCGGGCACCATCCTGACCAGGACCAGCCACGTCATCGACGTGCAGACTGGCGAGGAACTGACGCGCGGCGAGGCGCCGGCCTGGTCGGTCTGCGTCGGCGGCACCAGGACGCGCAAATTCGACGGCGGCGAGTTCGGCATGCCGTGCGTGCTCGTGCTCAGGCGGCTTCCCGAGGGCAGCAAGCACGACAAGGCGGCGCTCAATGAGATCCTGCGCGATCACGGGGTTAGCGGCTGATTAGCGCGGAACGAGGCGGTCACCAGCAGCCACGGGTCCGCCGGCGAGTGCGGGCCTGGTCACTGTTGGGCGCCAGCTACCTTAGCGGTCATGAGCGTCAACTCCGAGTCCAGGCGGCGGCTGCGCCGGCAGGGCCCAGCCACGCTCCGTGGCAAGCACATCCCGAAGACCACGACCGACCAGCGCCTGCTCGACTGGCGCGGGCCCAGCGACTGGGTCCACACCGACCCATGGCGGGTGCTGCGCATCCAGGCTGAGTTCGTGGAGGGCTTCGGGTTGCTGGCCGAACTGGGCCAGGCCGTCTCGGTGTTCGGCTCGGCTCGCGCGCAGGCCGGCAGCCCGGAGTATGAGTGCGCCGAGAAGATCGGCGCCGGGCTGGCCAAGGCCGGTTACGCCGTGATCACCGGCGGCGGTCCTGGAGTCATGGAGGCCGCGAACAAGGGCGCCGTCGGCGAAGGCGGCGTGTCGGTGGGGCTCGGTATAGAGCTGCCGTTGGAGCAGGGCCTGAACGAATACGTCGAGATCGGGCTGGAGTTCCGCTACTTCTTCGTGCGCAAGACAGTGTTTGTCAAGTACTCGCAGGCGTTCGTGGTGCTGCCAGGTGGCTTCGGCACCCTGGACGAGCTATTTGAGGCGGTCACGCTCGTGCAGACCGGCAAGATCACGAAGTTCCCGATCGTCCTCGTTGGCAGCGAATACTGGCGCGGGCTCCAGGAGTGGATCACCGGCACGCTGCTGGCCGAGGGCAAGATCTCGCCACGTGACCAGGAGTTGGTCAGGTGCGTCGACGACCCGGCCGAGGTCGTCCGCATCATCGTCGACGCCCATAGCCAGGACGCCGCCCGACACAGCGGTTTCGACATGACCTGAGTACCGAGCGCGCGCGTGCACGAGCACACTGCATCGCATGGCACGATTCTTCTGTGCCGGTTGTCATCATCCTCGCGGCCCTGGCGATCCTCGGCGGCATCGTCGTGGCCGCCATGGGCCGTGGTGGCGAACTAGCGCGCCCGACTGCCGACGAGCCTCCCATCGCCGACTTCGAAACCGGGGCTGACGTGGCGCGGTACCGGCCACCGCCCGCGCTGTTTGGCTATCATGCCGGGGCCACCGAGTATGCGTTCTTGCTCGCCGGCCGGGTTCTGGCCGACCGTGACGCGGAGATCGCCTGGCTGCGCTCCCGGCTGAGCGAGCTGCAGCCCGAGGGCGAGCGCCGCGAGGGTGAGCTGCGCGACCTGCCAGGCCCTGGCCAGGCTCCGGACGCCGGCGACGAACCGGAGCCGGCCCGGTGGTCTGAATCGGTCACCCAGTCTGCCAGCAACGGTGACCAATCATGAGCGCCGACCAGGCCGTCCCCGGTCCTGACGGCCTGCTGCGATGTCCATGGTCCCTCAGCGCTCCCGACTACCTGGGCTATCACGACAACGAATGGGGCAGGCCGGTCCACGACGACAACATGCTGTTCGAGCACCTGTGCCTCGAGGCATTCCAGTCCGGCCTGTCGTGGCTGACGATCTTGCGCAAGCGGGAGAACTTCCGGGCCGCGTTCAGTGGCTTCGAAATCGAGGCTGTGGCGAGCTTCGGCCAGGGGGATGTCGTTCGCCTGCTGGCTGACGGGGGCATCGTGCGAAACCGGGCCAAGATCGAAGCGGCGATCGGGAATGCCAGGGCCGCCGTGGCATTGCCGGTTGGCCTAGGCGAGCTGATCTGGAAGTTCGCGCCCGATGACGTTCGGGTGCCGGTCAGCCTGTCCGACGTGCCGTCCTCGACGCCGGAGTCCAAGGCCCTGTCGAAGGAGTTGCGCCGGCACGGATTCTCCTTCACCGGACCGGTGACCGCGTACGCGACGATGCAGTCTTGCGGAGTCGTGAACGACCATCTGGCCGGGTGCGTCAGCAGGGACCCGGGCCGGGTCGCCTCCTCATGAGGCTCGTGGTAGTCCAGGCGGGTTGGCCCGGCGCTCATGATTCCGTCGCCGGACACCGACCGGATTAGCCCGTACAACGCCAGGAGGAGCGCCCGGCATAGCATCAAAATTGGCGCTTGATGATGCCGTTGCCCCATCGTGACGGAGGCGTTTCCTGCGCATGTGATCGTGGATGCCAGGTATGGCAGGTAGCCTGGCGCCTCAGACGTACCCGCGAGTCCGCCAGCTGCGCGAGCGGAGCGCGGACGCCGCGGATCTCAGCAGCCCGCCCCCGGTCCGGCGGCTTCGGATCGGCGCAGGAACCAGGCCGACGTTCGCGACTGCCTCCCTTGGCGGCCCGCAAGTTGGGAGGATCAGGGTTTGGTGGGGTGTTGTGCAGACCCGGCGAGGCGGGGGCGTCGAACCGCGAATCTGCGCCGCGCATGGCGGCCGGGCAAGAGGACGTTGTGAGCGAGAAGCCGGCCGCCCAGAGTCTCGGCATCGATCTGGCGAGCCTGAGGTGGCGCTGCCCGGGCGGGGCCGCCGCCGAGCCAGGCACGCTGGAGGTCGCGATGGCGCGGACGGTCGGCGGAAGTTGCCTGGTGCTGCTGCGCGTGGCCGGCGATCCGGCGGGCCGCGTGCTTGTCTATGACGAGCATGAGTGGGACTGCTTCCTGGATGGGGTCAGGAACGGCGAGTTCGAGGTACCGAGATAAGACTCCCTGGTAGAAGGGCTATCGCATGATCCATTAGCAGTAAATGGCATGACAATTGCGCTGTAAGCGCTTCCGCGCCGTTCTTTGCTTAGATACGATGTTTGTGATTCACAACTTGAGTGATGAAATGGCAGGCCAGGACCTGCCCTGGGGTGACGATGAGCGATGACGCCTATGGCGCAACGGTAGCCAAGCGGCGGCTGGCGCGACGGCTGACCGAGCTGAGGCATGCATCCGGTCATACCGCCAACCACGTGTGTGACCTGCTCGGCTGGGGCCGGGGCAAGGTAGGCCGCTTCGAGGCCAACATGTGGAAGCGGCCCGAGATGAGCGATATCCGGGATCTGCTGCGGGTCTATCAAGTCGAAGGGGCCGAGCACGACGAACTGGAGCAGCTCGCCCTGCTGGCCAGGTCACGGGCCTGGTGGCGGGACTATCCCGACGTGTTCGAGAACGAGTTTCCCGGCTTCGAGAACGATGCCGCCGTGATCCGGGTCTTCATGCCTTTGCTGATACCCGGCCTGCTGCAGACCCGCGACTACATGGAGGCGCATCTGCGGTTCGGGGCGAGGCCGCCGACGTGGCGCCAGCGTGCGATGGTGGCGCGGCTACGGCGGCAGGAAGTGCTCGAGCGGGCCGACGCCAGACTGCCCGTGATCCAGGCGGTCATCACCGAGGCGTCGTTGATGTACCGGTGGGGTTCGCGTGGCGACAGGCGCGACCAAATCGAGCACCTCATCGAGTTGTCCTCCAGGTCCAACATCGACCTGCGCATCCAGCGGTTCGAGGACGGCCCGCCGCAGGGGATGTTCTCGCCGGTCAACATCTTCGACCTGCCGGACGACGAGCCCGGCATCGTCTTCACAGAGACGGATACTGCGATTCAGGAGGTGAGCCAGCCAGATCTTGTCACCAGCTACTCACACACTTTCGATCGGGCGAGGGAAGCGGCGCTTGAGCCGCTTGACACCACTGCCTACCTCAAATTCCTGACCCAACGACTGGAGGAGACGCAATGACTGATCTGTCGAGGGCCGACTGGCGGAAGGCCAGGGCCAGTCAGAACAACGGGGGCTGCGTTGAGGTAGCGGCCAACCTTCCCGGCGTGATCGCCATCAGGGACAGCAAGCGGCCGGGCGACGGCGCGCATGTTGTCAGCACGGCGGCCTTCGCGGCCTTCCTTGCCGATGCCCAGGCCGGCCGTTATGACCTGGAAGGCGCCTGACTAAAACTCGCCGTTCGCGGCACCGCAGGCACGCAGCGGGCTCAGGAGCGGGGGCCCGATGCGTGCGGGCGCTCGGGTTTTGCGGCCCGGGCGCCGCAATTGCGTCACACTGGGGATGGCTGCCCGCGGGCCCGAGGCCGGGGCTGGTCCGCCATGAGGGCCTTTCCCGCTCTGGCCAGGTCAGATCGCAAGTAAACACTGTCTCCAATTGGCCCGACAATCCCGTGATGGTATTGCGAAAGTTCGTACAATACTCATAATCTGTGCTTCACAGAAGCCTTACTCTGGAGGGCGGAGGAGCATGCGGCCGCCAACGCCTGACGGCAGCAGTAGGAGCGCGATGGGCCAGGCGGGCGCGCCTACCGCCGCCGGGCTTCTGGCCGCGCCGCTCGCCGAGGCTCTCGCGGTGCTTCCGCCCCATGCGGCCAGTCTTGAGGATGCCGGCGTCAGCGGCGGCGGCTGCTTCGTCCGGCCGCTGCCTGCGGACACGACATGCGCCTCGGCCGCCCGCAGGTTCTTCAGGGAAGCCCTTTCGAGCCTGCCAATCCAGAGTGGCCTCCTGCACGACGGCGTCACCATGGCCAGCGAACTCGCCGCCAACACGCTGCATGCTCAGCGCAAGGCCGCGATGGGCTCCGCCCTGCAGCGAGCGGCAACCGGCGTACCTGAGATCTGGATCTACCTGCGCGGCGACGGCCGTCACTGCGAGCTCGTATGCAAGGTGTTCGACTCTGAGCGCGATTGGGATGGTGGGATCGAGACCGGCATGGACAAGGCGCCGGTGGAGTCAGTCAGCGGACGAGGGCTGCAGGTCGTGGATGGCCTGTCTGCTGGCCACTGGGGGTGTCACCTCACCCTGTCCCGCCTGAGTTCGTGGAAGTCGCCAGGCAAGGCCGTCTGGTTCGCGCTGAGGATCCCGCCGGCTGCGCTCCCCGATCACCTCGGCCGGCCGCGGTTCAGCCCTGAGTGGCTCGTCGACGAGCTTGAGGACATGCTTGTCCGCCGCGGGCTCACCAGCATCGTGCGCGCGGATGCCGACGGGATCTCGGTCCTGTCGATCAGCCGGCACCTGACCGTCTGGCGACACGGCGCGGCCATCTCTTGGCGTACGTCAACCGGTGAGTATCAGCGGCTTGACGTCGCGGATACCGTGGAGGTCGCCGAGCAGATCGTGTGTGCCAACGAGGAAGCCGCGGCCGCCGACCCGCTTGCCTGCGGTCCCGGGCCGGCCGGGTTCGGCAATCTGTCCGTCGCCCGCTGAGACCGTGCTTGCCGCTCAGCCCTCGCGGCGCGCTAGCGCGCCGCCTTCCCTCGTCGCAAACTGCGCTCCTCAGTCCAGGCGCCGCCGCGCCGCGCCGGCTCGCTTGGGCCTCGTTCGCCGCGTATTCAGCGCCCATGGAAAGTCGGCGTCCGTTTGTTCACGAAGGCCAGGGTCGCGGCCTTGTGATCCTCGGTGTCGCCAAGCCTGGTCTGAAGCTCGGCTTCCTTCTCCAGCGACTCGCCGAGCCGGTGGGTCGCCCCGTACTGCAGGCTCTCCTTGATCGCGGCATAGGCCAAGGTCGGGCCCTGGGCCAGCCTGGCTGCAAGCTCAGCGGTGGCCCCGGTCAGCTGGTCGTCGGGAACGACCAGGGTCACCAGGCCGATGCGAAGCGCTGTGGCCGAGTCCACCGGCTCGGCGAGCATGAGCAGTTCGGCTGCCTTGGCCGGCCCGACGAGGCGCGGCAGCGTCCATGAGGCTCCCGAGTCGGCGCCCAGCCCGACCCTGGCAAACGCCAGCAGCAGGCTGGCCCGCTGCGCCGCGATCCGGAAGTCACAGGCGAAGGCGAGCGAGGCTCCGGCCCCGGCGGCCACGCCAGGCAGCGCCGCGATCACGGGCTTCGGCATGGCCGTCACGGTCTGGATGATCGGGTTGTAGTGCTCACGCACCGTGTTCAACGGCGCTGCCCCCGCTTCCAGCAGCTCAGCATGCTCGCGCAGGTCCTGGCCCGAGCAGAATGCCTGGCCGGCCCCGGTGAGGACGACGGCGCGGACGCCGGGGTCGGCGCCGCAGTCCCGCAGCGCCTCTAGCAGGGCAATCTTGCTCTGCGCGGTCAGCGCGTTCCTGGCTTCTGGCCGGTTGATTGTGATCGTGGCCACTGCGCCGTCGATCTGGCGAAGCACGCTGTCAGTCACTGCATGTCCTTCCCGCTGCCAGGTTTGGACCGGCCCAGCATCAAATTCGGTGTGTCCCAGTCTCGCCTGGTATCGGGGTGAACAGGCGGGGAACGCTGATCGTTACCATCGCGAGGCCGAACCCTGGATAATAGAGGGACTGATCGAGATGTATGTGGCTGGCTGGAGTACCGGCAGGGACCGCTCGTCGACCGCGAACGCGGCGCTTGCGGCTCGGCGCGGCCCTGGGCAGGGAAGGGGAGCTGGATGGCGGCGATGAAGCCGCGGACGGGTGACGGTCCGCTTGAAGTCACCAAGGAGGGGCGCGGCATCGTAATGCGCGTGCCACTTGAGGGCGGCGGGCGGCTGGTTGTCGAGCTGACTCCGGATGAGGCGCGTGCGCTCAGTGATGCGCTCACGGCTGCGGTCGGCTGACCCTTGCCGCTCACTGTCGGGGCCAGCCTGCTGCCCCGGCTCGGCTCACGTCTGCCCCCGTTCGGCCCGCGTCCGCTTGAAGCGTATATGTCGGCCATCACGGCCGGTGAGGCCGAGCCTGCCGACCTGATCGCTGTCGGCGTCCAGGACGGTGGCTCGCCGCTTGCCTCCGCGCCGCTGGATGCGCTGCTCCCGGTGAGTGCCAGCCGGCTTGCCGAGGCGTACGGCCATTCAGGGAAGCCGGGTGAGATTGCCGACTCGGCGATTGCCGTCGCTGATCGCGTGGTCAGGGTGCTTTTGCTCGGCGTCGGCGACCGGTCGGCCGGAGCGCTGCGCCGGGCCGGAGCGGAGCTAGCCCGCGCGTGCTCAGACGGCCGGACCGCGGTCACTGACATTGCCGGCGATCCAGGGCAAGACATCGAGGCCTTCGCCGAGGGCGTGCTGCTCGGCGGCTACCGCTTCCGCATCCGGTCTGAGCCTGACGAGGCCATCCCTGGCGCAGTCCATCTGCTATCGGCCGACCCGGAGGCAGCCGCCGCGGTCCGCCGGGCAGTGGCCGTGGCCCAAGCGGTAGCAGTGGCCAGGGACCTGGCCAACACCCCATCGGCGGGCAAGAGCCCGCAGTGGCTGGCCGACGAGGCAGTCAGGATTACTGCAGGTCGTGGTGTTGATGTCCGGGTATGGGCGGAGGAAGAGCTGGCAGCCGATGGCTTCGGCGGCCTCATGGCCGTCGGATCAGGCTCGGCACGCCCGCCGCGGCTCATCGAGCTCAGCTATAACCCCCCCGACGCGGCCTCGCACGTGGTGCTGGTCGGCAAGGGCATCACGTTCGACAGTGGCGGGCTATCACTCAAGCCGACCGACAGCATGAAGCTGATGAAAACCGACATGGCGGGCGGCGGTGCCGTTATCGCTGTGCTGTCGGCGGTGGCCGAACTGGGCGTCGAGGCTCGCGTTACCGGGCTGGTTGCGGCGGCGGAGAACATGCCGTCGGGTTCGGCCTACCGGCCAGGCGACGTGATCTGGCAATACGGCGGGCGAAGCGTCGAAGTCCTCAATACCGACGCCGAAGGACGCCTGGTCCTGGCCGACGCGCTGGCTTACGCGGTCGCTCGGCTCGCGCCTGACCAGATAGTCGACATCGCGACGCTGACCGGCGCGGCCAGAGTGGCACTCGGCGGCGCCTATGCGGCCTTGTACTCGACCTGTGATTCGCTGGCGGACGCGCTGATCGCGGCGGGCGAGGCCAGCGGCGACCGGCTGTGGCGGATGCCGCTCGAGCAGGATTACCGGCCTTTGCTGGATTCGCCGGTGGCCGACATCGCGCATGTGGCGAGGTCCGGCCAGGGAGCCGGGTCGATCCTGGCCGCCCTGTTCCTGCGTGAGTTCGCGGCGGCGACGCCGTGGGCGCACTTGGACATTGCCGGGCCCGGCCGGGCCGGCGCGGACGACGGAGAACTCACCAAGGGTGCCACCGGATTCGGCACCCGGCTGCTGCTCAGCTGGCTGGCCGGGGATCCCTCGCGGGCCGGCTGAGCAGGCCGCCCCGGCTGCTTCTAGGCCTGCTTAACCGCCGTGAGCAGGCCGTTTCCCACCGGGAGCAGCAGCGGAACGAGGCGTTCATCGGAGCGGACCTGATCCCGCAGGTCGGTCAGGGCTGCCATCTCCGCCTCGCCGGGCGGGCGATCGGCGGCCGCGGCGCCCGGCAGGGTCGCGTTGAACACGACGATGCCGCCCGGACGCAGCAGGCGCAGCGCAGCGATCAGGTAGCCGGGGAACTCCTGCCGGTCGGCGTCGCAGAAGACCATGTCGTAAGCGCCGTCGGCGAGCCTGGGAAGCACTTCGAGTGCAAGGCCTCCGATCAGCCGGTAACGCCCGCCCTGGAACCCGGCCGCGAGGAACGCCGCCCTGGCCAGCCGCTGGTGCTCTGGCTCAACATCGACCGTGGTCAGCACGGCGGTCGGCCGCATTCCGCGCAGCAGCCAGATCCCCGATGTGCCGCAGCCGGTGCCGATCTCCACGACGGCCCTGGCACCGATCGCCGCGGCCAGAAACCTGAGCGTGCCGCCCGCGAGCGGGCTGACCGGTGCGGCCCCGCCGACCTCGGCCGCGTTCCGCCTGGCGCCGACCAGGGCCTCGTCTTCCGGCAGGAAGTCGTCTATGTAGGCGAGGGTGCCTGCCCCGATCGAAATTGCTGCCTCCCCTGACGCAAAGAGGTTCCACCGGGTCCGGCTGGCTGCCGGCTCGTGCCTCGGGCGGCCAGCCAGCCTGGGCGGCAGCCTAGCGGGCCGCGGCTGTCTTCGTGCAATCTAGCCAGCTAACCTCCGATCGGGAACCCAGGCCGCCAGCCGGGGCGTTGACGCAACAGAGGTATGCAGATCGCCCGGTCACGGGCAGTCACTGGCAAGACGGTACTCGCACGGAATATCGTTTCATTAGGCCGCAACCGGTCGGACCAGGGCCAGGTGCCCGGCCACTCCGGCGGCCTCGGATGCTTGTCGCGGTGGCAGGCGAGCGAGGACTAGCCGGCCCGCGGTGGGCTAGGCCGGCGATCGCGGAAGGTTTGGGAACGCGAGAGTGTTGGAGCAAGTGGGAGCGGTGAAGGGGGAAGCCGTGGACCAGGCCGAGGAAGCCGACATCGAGGCGCCTGCGTGGACCCCGCCGAGCTGGGAGACTGTCGTCAGGGAGCACTCAGCCCGGGTATATCGGCTTGCCTACCGGCTGACCGGCAACACTCACGATGCCGAGGACCTCACCCAGGAGGTGTTCGTCCGCGTCTTCCGCTCGCTGGACAGCTATACCCCCGGAACCTTTGAGGGTTGGCTGCACCGCATCACCACGAACCTGTTCCTCGACATGGCCCGTCGGCGCCAGCGGATCAGGTTCGAGGGGCTCGCCGAGGAAACCGAGGCACGGCTGGGCGGGACCGAGCCGACTCCAGCCGAGGCCTTCGATGACCGCCATCTTGACGGAGATATTCACGCTGCGCTCAAGGCGCTTGCTCCCGAGTACCGGGCGGCCGTCATCCTCTGCGACATCGAGGGACTTTCGTACGAAGAGATCGCGGCGACGCTCGGGGTAAAGCTGGGGACGGTCAGGAGCCGGATCCACCGCGGGCGAGCGCAGCTGCGCCAGGCTCTGGAACATCGCAGGCCGCGCCGGATCGCGGCGGCCGTACCGCAGGCGCGCCTGCACATTGACCTGCCGCTGCCGCCGTTGCCGCAGGGAGGCCAGCCATGACCCATCTCGGGCCGCGGCTCTCCGCCCTCATTGACGGAGAGCTCGATTGTGAAGAGCGTGATCGGGTGCTCGGGCACCTCGCGAGATGCAGCTGGTGCCGGGACGAGGCTGCCGCTCTCCGGACGCTGAAGCGCCGGATGAATGCCCTCGGCGAGACCGCGGCCGACGCCGCACTTACCGGGCGGCTTATGGGTCTGAGCAGCGAGGACCGGGTCTGGCCCCAGACGGCACGCGCCTGGAGCTCAGCCGAGTCCGCCGTCGGCGCGGACGCCAGGAGCGTAGCCAGGTACCTGCTTGCCGGCTCGTTCGCGGTGTTCCTGGTCGGCCTCGGGACGGCCGCGTTCATCGCGGGCGGTGACCCGCAGGCCCAGGCTCCCGCACCCAAGGTGACGCCGTCGGTCGATGTCTTCTTGCTCGAGCACGACAGTGTGAACGGCCTCTACATGCAGAACCCGCTGCAGTCGAAGGCCGGCCCTGCTAGCGCCAAGAATCGATCTCGCACACTTCCGTGACCCAGCAGATCGCCCACTGGCGAGTCGCCGGCGCGGCGGCAGTCTTCGTGCTCGCTGGCTCCTCTGCGGTCGCGCTGGCGGTGCACGACCGGGCTGGCGGGACAGCGGTCGCGTATCAGTCCTGGCCAAAGGGGGCCGCCGCACAGCGGGTGCAGGCGGCGCGCCCGAGCGGGAAGGCACGCGCAGGGCTCCGGCTTATGAGCCAGGCCGCCGCTGCCTGCCGTGACACCGCCTTCAGCGCGGTCCTTGTCTCCCGCTCGTGGGGACCCGCAGGGACCCGCGTATCGATGGCCGAGGTCTGGCACCGGCCAGGCGGTCAGACCGTCGCTCAGCCGGTCAGCGCCTCCGGCAGCCCGGACTCGGCGGCGAGCGCTGCCCAGCCGGCGCCGACTGCCCCGATGTTGATCTCGGCCGAGCAGCTTGCGTTGCTGAAGTCGGGTTACGTACTCGAGTACGCCGGGCCCAGTTCCGCGGACGGGCGCCCGGCGGTGCTGATCGCAGTCGAGCGGCCCGATGGCACCCTTGCCGCCAGGTACTGGCTCGACGGTCAGACGAAGCTGCCCCTGCGCCGGCAGCTTTTCGACGATCACGCTCACCTGGTCAGCGATATCAGCCTCACTGACCTGCGAACCGGGCCCGCCTCCCTCGGCGGCATGCCTGCGGTGCGGGCGCTGCCTACGGACCGGCAGCTCAGCCAGGCCTCGGTCATGTCGCTGCGACGCCAGGGCTGGCCTCTCCCGGTCGAGTTGCCGAACCAGATGGTGCTGTTTGCCGCCAGCCAGACGGGCTCGGCCTCGGGCCGGGTGATCGGCCTGTCGTACTCAGACGGGCTGTCCGTGATCTCGCTGTTCGTGCAGCGGGGCGCCTTGCCGGCCCACATGGCGGGCTGGCAGCGCATCGCCGTGGCAGGTCATGACGCATATGCCAGCGATTCGGACGACCAGACGGTTGCGTGGTCGAGTGACGGCTACGTGATCACGGTGGTCGCGGACGCGCCGTCCGCGACGGTTGACTCGGTCGTTGCCGCGCTGGCGCACGGTCAGTCGCAGGACTTCTGGACCCGCATCGGGCGCGGTTTTCGCCGACTTGCCTCCTGGGCAAACCCGTTCCACTGACGACGCCTAATCGTCCCGGCATAGGGCATATCCAGCGACGGCAGCTGGTCGCTCATGTCACGGGGTGCCGTCACGGGGGAGGCAGATCATGTCCGGGCAGCCGGGGGACGATGATGCGGTCGACGGGCCTGGTAGGCCAGATCAGTCCGGCAACTCTGACGATCATCGCGAATCGGGCGACGGCCGTCCGGGGCTTTCAGGGCGGAGCGCGCACGACCCGTCCGGAGCGGACCGGGTCGCCGATTTCGAGGCATTTGATCGGTTCGCGAAGTCTGGCGAGGTCGATGAGCGGGTGCTTGCCAGCCGCGCCCGGCGGGGCTCCTGGCGCCGCAAGTCAGGAGCGCTGCTGCCTGGAGCCTGGGCCGCGCCTGTTGGCCAGGAAGCCCGCGCGGGACAGGCCGTAGCGGCCGGCGGGGTCAACGGTGCCAGCGGGGCGGATACCGCCGGGTCGTCCTCGTCTGGGAGCGTGACCGACGGCGCGACGTGGGCCATAGAGCTACCAGGCGAGAAGCAGAGACGGGGAAGGCTGCCGAATTGGCTGCATCAGCTACGCAGGCCGCGCCCGTCCGGCCCGGCCACCTCGAGTCCCGGCAGCGAGCCTGGCGGGCTACGCGGCAGGCGGCTGGCCCTGGCCGCGGGCGGACTGGCGCTGGCCTGCACGATGCTGGGCGGCGTGATCGGGGGATTCATAGCGCTGCACACGGCCGGCGTCCCGACGACGAATCCGAGTTACAGCCTCGGAACCGTGCCGCCCGCGCTCACCAACCGTCCCGCGACGTCTGTTGCGGGGATCGCCGCCAGGGTCATGCCTAGCGTGGTGATGATCAAGGTCAACGGTGGCATCGGCACGGGCTCGGGATTCATCATCAGGGGCGATTACATCGTGACCGATAACCACGTCGTCACGCTGGACGGCGAGCTCAACAACGCCGCGCTCCGGGTGTACTTCAGCAACGGCCAGTCCGCTCCTGGCGTGTTGGTGGGCCGTGATCCGTACTCCGACATCGCCATCATCAGGGCCGTGGGCATTACCACGCTCCCTGCCTTGCCGCTCGGCAACTCGACTGGCGTCGATGTCGGCGATCCGGTGATCGCCGTGGGCTCGCCGCTCGGCCTGGCTGACACTGTGACCAGCGGAATCGTCAGCGCCGTCAACCGGCCGGTGCAGCCGGGCGAGACCGGCAGCTCGCCGCAGGTCTATTTTGACGCGATCCAAACAGACGCGCCGATTAACCCTGGCAATTCGGGCGGCCCGCTCGTGAACGGCCGGGGCCAGGTCATCGGAGTCGACGCCGCGATCGACACGCTCGGCGACAACCCGCTCACCGGCACCCAGGGCGGCAGCATCGGGCTCGGTTTCGCCATCCCCATTAATCAGGCCAGGCGAGTGGCGCTTCAGCTGATCAGGACCGGGTTTGCCACCCATTCGGTCATCGGCGCCCAGATCGCCGCCGGCTGGGGTGGCAACGGCGCCATGATCATGCCCGCCAAGGCCGGCAGCACGGCCACGGTCACGCCCGGTGGCCCGGCTGCCATGGCCGGGCTGGAACCAGGCGACGTGATCGTTAAGTTCGATGGACAGACCATCAACAGCGCCGACACCTTGCTTGATGCGATCAGCTCGCTGGCACCAGGCACGAGGACGGGTGTGACTTACACTCAGGCTGGGCAGACGCATACGAGCACAATCCAGCTGGGATCCGCGCCGTCCTGACGCAGTTTTCCTGACCGACGCCGACCGTTCGCGAGCAGGGCATTCGGGCGAGTGGCGCTGACGGTTTAGTCTGGATCGAAGCGGTGCGCATGCTCGCCGGTCCGGCTACCTGGAGCGCCTGGTGCTTCTTGACCTGTCCTTCCTCAAGCTGCTCGTGCTCGGCGTCCTTGCGCTGATCATTTTCGGCCCAGAGCGCCTGCCCAGCATGGCCGCGCAGGCCGGGCGCCTTCTGCGTGAGCTCCGGCGAATGGCCGAGGGAGCCAAATCCGAGCTATCGGAAAGCCTGGGCCCTGAGTTCACCCAGTTCAGCCAGCAGTTCGACATCGCCGACTTGAATCCTAAGCACTTCGTCAGGAAGCACGTCATCAACGAACTGACCGGGGAAGGCAGCTTGCTCGGCGGGTCAGTGGACGTCGGGAACGGGGCCGGGCCGAGTCAGGTCATGCAAACCACGGCGCTCCAGCCCGGCGAAAGCCCGCCGTACGACGCCGAGGCCACCTGAGCGGCGGGGCCGGCCCCAGCGGCCGGCCCCGGCTGCGGTCAGACCGGCGAGAGGCCGAGCTGCCGGCCCGCCAGCCCTCGGCTCCTCCCGGCCAGGTTCTCGCCGATCTTGCGCAGCTGCTGTGCAGCAGGCGAATCTGGGTCAGACAACACGAGCGGCCGGCCGGCGTCGCCAGCCTCGCGCAGCCTCGTGTCGATCGGAATCTCGCCCAGCACAGGGACGGGAGCGCCGGTCAGCCTGGTCAGCGTCTCGGCCACCGCCTGGCCGCCGCCTGAGCCAAAGACGTCGACGCGCTCGCCGCAGTGCGGGCACGGCAGGTAGGACATGTTCTCGATGACACCAGCGACACGCTGATGTAGTTGCAGCGCCAGCGATCCGGCTCGCTCGGCGACCTCGGCTGAGGCCAGCTGCGGCGTCGTGACGACCACTAGCTCGCTTCCAGGCACCAGGTGCGCAGCGGAGATGGCCACGTCACCGGTGCCGGGAGGCAGGTCCATCAGCAGGACGTCCAGGTCGCCCCAGTACACGTCGGCGAGGAACTGCTGCAAAAGCCGGTGCAGGATCGGGCCACGCAGCGGAAGCGGCTCGTTACCCTTCTTCAGCATGCCGCTCGAGATGGCGAGCACGCCGTTCGCGGTGGGCGGCATGATCATCTGCTCGACCTGGGTGGGCCGGCCGGTCACGCCGAGCATCCTCGGCACCGAGTGCCCGTAGATGTCGGCGTCAAGCAGCCCTACCTTCAGCCCCGCCGCCGCCATGGCGACAGCCAGGTTGACGGTGACCGACGACTTGCCGACGCCGCCCTTGCCGCTGGCGATCGCGAAGACCTTGGTGAGCGATCCGGGCTTGGCGAACGGAATCTCTCGTTCGGCCGATCCGCCCCGCAGCTTGCTCTGGAGCGTCCGGCGCTGATCTTCGCTCATGACGTCGAGGTCCACGCGGACTGAGCTGACTCCCGGCAGTTTGCCGACGGCCGCGGTCACGTCCCTGGTGATGGTCTCGCGGAGCGGACAGCCGGCCACCGTCAGCCAGACCTGCACCACGACGGCGCCGTCGGCGGCGACATCGACGTGCTTTACCATGTCGAGCTCGGTGATGGGACGGTGGATCTCCGGGTCATTCACCCCGGCCAGGGCCCGCGTGACCTGCTCAATCGTCGGCAAACCGTCGACGCCGGCCGCCGCAGCAAGCGAGTCTGTAGACATGGTCCCATGCTATGGCCCGACCGGGCGTGCCGGTTCACGTACCGCCAGGCCGGAGTGATTCGGTGCGAATACGGGCAGCCTGCCGTTCGGCCATCTGGCGTGGTTGTGGTCGGACATTATTGCTGCGTCGGCCATACGGGCAACGGGGGTTCGCTGTCCACGGGGCCGGCCCCAGCTAGCGGGGGGACTGCGGGCTGGACACGCCGTGTTACGACGAAGGGGATCTCGCTATGCCCAATCATGAGGCCGCCCGGCAAGGTCTGACCGCCACCATCGCGGCGGAGCTAAGGTACTTGCGCGATCACGGACCGTGGGCTCGGCGGCGCGAAGTCCAGGCCAGGCTGGCCTATACGGAACTCGACATCCATCGGCTTGACGGGCGGATCGACACGCTCGTCGAGGTGCTGGCGCAACTGTGCGACTACTCGGGGCAGTACGACGCGGCAGACGACTTCAGGGAGCTGTCGATCCGGCCGCTCGAGCCGGAGCCGCAGCTGCGGCTCGTGCCCGGTCAGTACTAAGCCAGCCCGCCTGTCCGGGCCGCAGGGCCGGGCGCCCGATAGGCTCGGCGCCTGTGAGCGCACGGGCATTCAGGTCGCGCCGGACAACCCTGGCGGTTCCCGGAAGCAACCCCAGGTTCCTGCAGAAGGCCCGCGATGTGCCGGCCGACGAGGTATTCCTTGATCTCGAAGACGCGGTAGCGCCTTCGGCGAAGGCCGGGAGCCGGCAACTAGTCGCCGACGCGCTCAAGGAAGGCGGCTGGGGGGCGAAGGTCAGGGCCGTTCGGGTCAACGGCACCAGTACCGGCTGGGCCTACCGGGACGTCGTGGAGGTCGTCGAGCGGGCGGGTGAGTGCCTGGACGCGGTCGTGCTGCCGAAGGTCAGCGGGCCGCGCGACATCACCTGGCTGGACCTGCTGCTCGGCCAGGTCGAGTTGGCTACGGGGCTGCCGCCTGGCCGCATCGCGATTGAGGCGCAGATCGAGGACGCGGCCGGACTGGCCAGCGCGGACGACATCGCGGCGGCCTCGCCGCGGCTCGAGGCGCTTGTCTTCGGCCCAGCCGACTTCATGGCCAGTCTGGGCATGCGGTCGCTCACCGTGGGGGCGCAGCCAGGCGGATACACCGGCGGCGATGCCTTTCACTACGCGCACATGCGCATCCTGGTGGCCGCGCGGGCGAACGGACTGCAGGCCATTGACGGGCCCTACGCTGCGATCCAGGATGTCGCCGGGCTGCAGCGAAACGCGGCCAGCGTGGCCGCGGTTGGCTACGACGGCAAGTGGGTCGTGCATCCGATTCAGGTGGACGTGGTCAACCGTGAGTTCTCTCCCGGCCAGGCCGAGTACGACCGGGCTGAGGTGCTCCTGGAGGCTTCCGACTACTACAGCGGCCGGGGCCTGGGTGCGGCGATGCTGGACGGCGAGATGATCGACGAGGCATCGCGCAAGATGGCGATGGTTGCGGCCGCCCGAGGCAGGGCGGCCGGGCTGTCCAGGACAACGCGATTCGAGCCGCCGGTGCCCGGCTAACCGCCCTCAGCCAGAAACGGGGGACTTGGGTTGGCCGGGCGGGCTTTCAGGTGGGCCAGCGGGCGGCAGAACGGACCAGGAGCGCAGCGTCGCTAGCAGTTGGGATGTGAGTTCGCCGGCGGCGTCCATCGCCTCAGCCTCAGCTGGGCTGGCCCAGCGGGCCGCAGCGGCGTCGTCCCCCGCTAGCAGCGTGCCGCCCGTGACGAAGGCCTGATAGTCCCTGATCACCAGGCCCGGCCGGTCGACGGTGCCGAGCAAACGGCCGCATGTCACCTCCAGTCCCGTCTCCTCGATGATTTCCCTGACTACTGCCTCTTGATCACTCTCGCCCGGCTCGATCCGGCCGCCAGGGATGGACCACAGACCCATGCTCGGCTCATGCCCGCGGAGTATCAGCAGTATTCGTCCGGCTCCGTCGGTTATGACCGCACCGACGCACTGAACTGGCCCCGCGGCGCAGGCGGCCGGTGACTTCGGCGACATCACGAGGCCAGTATGCCCCAGGCTGCCCCGGTACTGCCGAGTAGGTATTTGACTCAGGCGATCCGGGGGATAACGCTGAGTGAAATGAGACCCGTACTGATCTGCCCGCGCTGCAATTCAGTAGTACGCGAGCCCAGCGTCTGGTCGAGTGCATACCACTGCGGCCAGCACGGCGAAGTTCATCCGCTGCGGTCTGGGCTGAGCCCGTCTCAGGAGGGCCTTGAGGGCGTCCTGCGCCAGGCGCGCGTGCCGGTCTGGGTCCCGTGGCCGTTGCCGCAGGGGTGGCTGGTAACCGGATTCGCGGCCGCCGGAGACGAGCGCACCGGTACGCGTGGTTGCTCGGTGGCGCTTTCTGGCCCGAACCCGGTCGGCGGCCCGGCGGAGATGATGCTCATTTCTGAAGAACCGGGGGTAGGCCTCGGAGCAAGGTTCGCCGGCCTGTGCGGGCCGGACCCTGGCACGCACTTCGCGAAGGGGCCGCCCGCCGGCGTGGTCCAGTTCGGCAATCACGAGTTTCCGCTCTGGAACATCGACACAGAGGGTCGTGCCGCGTTCGCCGGTGAGGTCAGCGGTACCTGGCTGTGGCTGGTTCTGTGGCCAGATACCGCGGGCCTGCTCTTGGTGGAGCCGCTGCCTCTGCGTGACTTGCGCGATCCAGGTCAGGACCTAGACCTGCCATTCGGGGCACTGTCGCCGCTGCTGCCGGGTTAATGTCCCCCTAATGCGCGCCGATCTGCATAGTCACAGCACCGCATCCGATGGCACGCAGCCGCCCGCGGACGTCATGCGCCGGGCCGCTGCGGCAGATCTCGATGTCATCGCTCTGACCGACCACGACACGGTGGCGGGGCACCGCGAGGCGGCGGCTGCGCTCCCGCCGGGGCTGACGTTGCTGCCCGGCACGGAGCTGTCGTGCCGGATGGAAGGCCACAGCGTGCACATCCTGGCCTACCTGTTCGACCCCGGTGATGACCGGCTGGCCGGCGAGATGGCCGAGATCAGGGAGAGCCGCCTGTATCGCGCCCGCGCCATGGTGGACAAGCTCGCCGCGCTCGGCGTGCCGGTGACCTGGGAGCAGGTCAGCGAGATCGCCGGAGGCGGAGTAGTCGGCCGCCCGCATATCGCCCGCGCGCTTGTCAATGCCGGTGTCGTGGCGACGGTCGGGGAGGCGTTCAGCCCTGAGTGGATCGGGCCGGGAGGCCGCGCGCACGTGCCCAGGTACGCCCTTGACCCGTTCCGGGCTATCCGGCTGGTCATTGCCGCGGGCGGGGTGACGGTTCTCGCGCACCCGCGTGGGTCGGAACGGGGCTGGCGGACCCCGGATGATGTGATAGCCGAGCTGGCGGCGGCCGGCCTGACGGGAATCGAGGTCTACCATCCGCAGCATGATGAGGCGGAACGGGGCCGCCTGGCCGCACTCGGCTCCCGTTTGGGTCTTGTTGTCTCTGGTGGCAGCGACGACCACGGCGCGCTGACCGGATTCCGTATCGGAACGGTGCTCGCACCTGAGGATGCCTACCGCCAGTTGGTCGATCGCGCGTCCGGAGCCGTCCCGGTTACGGCACCCTGAGCTGCTGCCGTTCGCTCACCCACGCCGGCTGGGTCGCGACTATCGTTGCGCAGAGCTAACGCAGACGCCCGAGAGGCAGTGCGCACATGAGCGGACCTGACGCACGGATTGACATGGTGCCTGGCACCTCGAACAGCTGGATTGTCGGAGATGACGAGGACGTCATCGTCATCGACCCCGGCACTGACGCGGGCGCCGTGCTTGACGTGGTCGGCGATCGGGAGATCCTGGCCGTCATATGCACGCACGGGCACACCGAAAATTGCGGTGCGGCGGTCGAGGTAGCGGAACGGGACGAGGCACCCGTCGCCCTTCACCCAGGCGACCGCAGGGAATGGCGCGATGTTCACGACAGCGCGCCGGACATCGACATGGAGGACGGGGGGACGTTCGAGGTCGGCGGGGTCACGCTCGAGGTACTGCACGCGCCCGGCTACAGCCGCGGATCTGTCTGCCTGTACTGCGAGGAACTGGAGGCCGTCTTCACCGGCGACGTGGTTTCCGACACCGGGCCGGTGCCCCGCGACCATGAATATCCGAACTGGGGCAGGCAGCTAGACGCAATCGGCGCGCACGTGCTGACCCTGCCGCCGCAGACGAGAATCCTGCCGGCCCACGGCGATGAATTCACGGTGGCGATCGCGGAGAAACGGTTCGATGGCTGGGTTGCAGCAGGCCAGACCGGGACCGAACCTGAGTCCAGTTCCGACTGACGCGATCGGGACCGGGTCCGTGTAGCGCTCGGTGCGGGTGTCGGCTGGCCGTCAGTGCCAGTTCGGGCCAGGATGGCAAGGTGGAGCAACTCGGCTTCGATGGCATGCCAAGGCGGCTTTATCCATGCACGCCCACCAGGCTTGCCGCCTGGCTGGACTGCCCACGGCGGTACCGGATGACCTACCTGGACCGGCCGCCGCCGCCGAAGGGCCCGCCCTGGGCTCACAACAGCCTGGGCGCCAGCGTCCACAACGCGCTCGCCGGCTGGTGGCGGCTGCCGCGCCGCGAGCGTACCGTGGCCGCTGCCGGCGACCTGCTCGACACCGGGTGGATTTCCGACGGCTTCGCCGATGATGCGCAGTCGGCCGCGCACCGGCGTGAGTGCCGGCGCATGGTCGAGGACTACGTCGCCGGGCTGGATCCGGCCGTCGAGCCGCTTGGCGTGGAGCGGACGGTAGCCACCAGGACCGACCTGATCGCGGTGTCGGGCCGGATCGACCGGCTGGACGCCAGGCCCGCGGCTGACGGCGGGCCAGGCGACCTCGTGGTCGTCGACTACAAGACCGGCCGGCACGTGCTGACCGTGGATGACGCGCGCGGCTCACTCGCGCTGGCGCTATATGCGCTTGCGGCCGAGCGCGTGATGCGCCGCCCGTGCCTGCGAGTGGAACTGCATCACCTGCCTACCGGGACGGTGCTGGCGTGGGGGCACACGCCGGAGTCGCTTGCCCGTCAGCTGCGCAGGGCCGAGGACATAGCGGGCGAGTGCGCGGCCGCCGACGACCGCTACCTGGGGGATCCCATGGCGGCGGCGACTTTTCCGCCGCGGCCCGGCCCTGGCTGCGGCTGGTGCGACTTCCGGGCTCAATGCCCGGAAGGCGCCGCGGCAGCCAGGCCGCGGCGGCCCTGGGATGGCCTCGCCGACCTGCCCGACACCGGGCCCTCGCTGGCGGCGACCGCGTAGCGCCAACCGTACCTGGCGTGAGCCGAAGCAGTCGTTGGTCGCCGCCCTCATTGCGTTGGTTGCCTCGGCATCTTCCGCCAGGCCGCCATCGGCATTCCCGGCCGCGATCGACGACGCGACCTCTGAGGCCAGGGTGTCCAGGCCGACGCTGAGCTGCCCGGGGCGGCGGCCTCGCGACGATAACCGAGTCTGAGTTTCACGACGCGAAGGGCAGATTTGCCCTGATGCGAAGTCAAGCGAGCGAGAGGCCGGCGGCCCGGTTAACCGGCGGGTGCCCATCGTTGCTCCGGCCCATCTCGTCGGCGCCCTTCTGGCGCGCGCGGCCGCAGGAGTGGACGGTGGGCTGACGTTGTTCCGCCCCGTTCCAGAAATTGGTCAGGGTGGCCGCGGTCGTCACCGGCGCTTCGATGGCCGGAGCGTGTGCCGCGCCGGGGATGCACGTGCGCTCAGCGCCCAGCCGCCTGGCCATCTGGTCCTGCTCTGCTGGCAGCCAGGCGTCGTCGTTCTCCCCGTAGACGACCAGGGCAGGCAGCCCCGCCGCCACGAGCTCGGCCAGTTCGTCGGTGCGATCCTGGCAGGTCAGCAGGTACCGAGCCGCCACGATCAGCTGGACCGGGCAGGTGCGCAGGCGGCGCTCCTTCAGGAACGCCAGGACGTGCTCGTTCGTGCCTTCTGCTCTGGCCTCCGGCTCGTCCCGGTCGTGCCACGCCTGCCTCACGAGTGCGGTCAGGAGAGTCCTGTCATCGGGCTGCACGCCGTCGGTCGGGTCAAGCAGCCCCAGCGCCTGCTTGAGCGTGTCACTGCGGTCTCCGCCGATGGCGCCGGGCCCTGAACCGAGCAGGGTGACCGACAGGAAACCGGCCGCTCGCTGGAGCACCGCCTCGCGTGCGACAAGTCCGCCCAGCGAGTGCCCGGCGAGATGGACGCTGCCGCCCCCGGCAACCGCCTCGGCCACCGCGAGCACATCTGCGCCTAGTCCTTCAGGAGAGTAGCCCGCACGGTCGGGTGCAGCCGGGCTCTGGTACTGGCCGCGCTGGTCGATCGCCACGACAGTCCGTCCGGCTGCGGCCAGGGGCTCCAGGATCGGCAGGAAATCTTCCTTGCTGCCGGTATAGCCGGGAATGAGCACGGCGGGCCTGCGGTGGGTAACGCCGCGTGTCGGCTGCGCCTCAAGAATGGCAAACGGCCCGCGGGCCGTCATGAGCGTCGCGGATCGAACCTGCTCGGGCATCTGCAGGGACCTGAGGTTACTCACGGGGTCGCAGCCTACCGACAACTGGCCGAAATGTAACAGACAAATAACGCAGGATTCGCTGAAAGAGTTCCTGAGGGCGCCCGATCCCTAGCCGTACATGGCCCGGTCCCGGCCAACCGCGCACTGCCAGCCAGCCGGGCGGGTTGGCCCCAATAGCACTGCTGACCTGTAGCTCTGCCGGACGAGATCGGCCTGAGGCCATCAGTCGGCGGCGGCAGCTCCCGAGTTGCTCTGCCTTTGCGACCTGCGGCGGCGAGGCCGTTGCACCGTCTGCGAGCCACCGGCTGCGGCCTCTGCCGACGCGGTCCGGGCCGTACCTGCGGCCGTCTCGGACTCATGCCCGCCCGGCTGGGCGGGCGCGCGCTGAGCCGTATTGTGCTGGGCCGGGGCTGCCCCGTCCGTACCGGGGCGCGTCAGCTGGCCGCCCCTGGTGCGGCGGCGCGATCGCTGGCTGCGCTGCCGGGGCTGGCGCCCGCCGTCGCCGACGGGCTGCCGGTCGTGACGGCCGAGATGGCCGGCGTCAGCGTGGCGAGTGCGCGAGTTGTTGCGCGACCGGGTCTTCCCGGTTTCGCCGATGTCCTCGAGGTCCTCTGCTTCCAGCCCGGCCCGGTCGCGCTGGGCTCGGGGCAGCACGCTACCCGCGGTCCTCGGGATCCGAAGGGCGGCGTACAGGTGATCCGACGTAGAGTACGTCTCGGCCGGATCAGCAAAGCCCAAGTTCAGGGCTTCGTTGATCGTGTTCCAGCGGTGCAGGTCGTTCCAGTCAACGAACGTGACGGCAACGCCGTCCCGGCCAGCCCGGCCGGTCCGGCCGATGCGGTGCAGGTAAGCCTTCTCGTCTTCTGGGCACTCATAGTTGACCACGTGAGTGACGTCGTCTACGTCAAGGCCGCGGGCGGCCACGTCTGTCGCCACGAGGACGTCGACCTTGCCTGACCGGAAGGCGCGCATCGCGCGTTCGCGCTGGCCCTGGCCCAAGTCCCCGTGCACCGCGGCGGCAGCGAACCCCTTCGCGGTCAGCGAGCTGGCGACCTGATCAGCCGACCGCTTCGTCCGGCTGAAGACGATCGTCAGGCCGCGGCCCTCGGCCTGCAGGACGCGGGCCAGCACCTCGATCTTGTCCATCTGATGGGCCCGGAACACATGCTGTTCGGTGGTCGGCACGTGGGCCGGCTCGTCGTGCTGCTCGGCCCGGATGTGCGTCGGTCGGCTGAGATACCTTCTGGCCAGGGTGACGATCTCACCGGGCATGGTGGCCGAGAACAGCATCGTCTGCCTGGCCGGCGGCGTCAGCTGCAAGATCCGCTCCACGTCGGGCAAGAACCCGAGGTCGAGCATCTTGTCCGCCTCGTCCAGGACCAGCGCCCGGACCCGGCCGAGCTTGAGATGGCCCTGACGGCTGAGGTCGAGCAGGCGCCCCGGCGTGCCGACCACGATGTCGACCGTGGCCAGCGCGTCTATCTGGGGCTCATAGGCCCGGCCGCCGTAAAGCGTCACCACGTTCACGTCGATCCTGCCGCCCGCCATTCGCAGGTCGTCAGCCACCTGGATGGCCAGCTCTCTGGTCGGCACGACGACGAGGGCTCGGGGCGAGGCCGGCTCCCTCGGCACGTCGTGGATGCGCTCGAGGATCGGGACGCCGAACGCGAGGGTCTTGCCCGTACCAGTCCTGGCCTGGCCGATCAGGTCGTGTCCCTCCAAGGCGATCGGAAGGGTCAGCGCCTGGATCGGAAAGGCGGTGACGATGCCCTCAGCCTCCAAGGCAGCGCAGATCGGCTCGGCGATGCCGAAATCGCGGAATGCTTTATCGCTGCTGGGCAGCGGCGCGATCTCCGTCTCCGGGGTCTGGTTGTCATCTATGGTCGTGTACGCAGTCAGGGCTTTCCGCCTCCATCAATGGCCCGCGACCGGCAGCCTCGCAGAATGCCGCCGCCTGCTGTCGCGGGAATGCATATCGCTCTCCTGCGCGGCGGGCACCGCCGCAGCGCAGCGGCAGCCGCGCACTCGCGAAGGAGAAGTAGCGCGCCGTCTTCCGGGCGTTTGCCTCAGTGATCGTCACGCTGAGCTATCTGTATAACGTTTCCGGGGGCCTGTCACATTCCTCATGTGGATCGCGTCACAGTGTAGCAAGAGCGACTTCGTGCACTTGGGAAGCGCTCCGGTGGAACCGTTACCGGCCTTCGGACGTGGCGGATTGTTACGCTTCGCAGGTGGGTCACGACGAGCAGGATCCAGTGCCGGGCGAGCCTCTCGCCGAAGGCGTGCTCGACCTGCTCGGGCTGCTGGCGTACGCCTCGCTGACTGCTTTCTTCCGGATCTCCGACGATGCCGCTCTGGCGCTGTCGCTGCCCGACAAGACCGCGCTGGCCGAGCTGGCGGTAGCAGAGTTCGGCCACTTCCAGCTGCTACGCGACCGCATCGAGGAACTAGCGGCGGATCCGACGACGGTCATGCAGCCGTTCGTGGGGCCGATTGACGCCTTTCACGCCAGGACGGCGCCGTCGGACTGGCTAGAGGGTCTGGTTAAGGCCTACGTCGGCGACGAGATAGCGGCTGACTTCTACCGGGCGGTCGCGCGAGTGCTCGACCCGGCCAGTCAGCAGCTCGTCCTGGCCGTGCTCGCCGATACCGGCAAGACGGAGTTCATCGTGGCCAGGGTTCGCGAGGCCATCGAGGCCGACCCGCGGGTCGCGGGCCGGCTTGGGCTCTGGGCCCGCCGGCTCGTCGGTGAGGCGCTCGGCCAGGCTCAGCGAGTCGCGGCCGATCGCGAGCCGCTGGCGCGGCTTCTCGTCGGTGATGCCACAAGCCAGCTCGGGGATATTGGTCGGATGTTCGCCCAGCTCACCGATGCGCATGCGGCCCGGATGGCCGCTCTGGGCCTAGCGGACTAGCCCAGCGGGCTTGCCTGCAGGCTGTCGCATGCCCTGTAAGTTTTCCCCTGCATACCAGGTCAAAGCGACCGGGAAGCGGAGAACGTGCAAGGGCGGCGTCGGATAACGTACCGGGAGTCGGCGCGGACTGGCCTGGCAGGGCTCGCGGGCTTGGCTGCCGCTACAGGCTGCTGAACCCCACCCGGCGCGGCTCGGTCCCGCCGAACTCAACGTAGGCGATCTTGTCCGCGGGCACGAGAACCCGGCCGCCCTTGTCGTCGGTCAGCGTGAACATCCCGCCTTCCTTGACCGCGACCTTGAGCGCGTCTTCCACCTCGTCCGCTGCCTCGTTCGTCTCCAGGACGAGTTCGCGCGGCGCGGACTGTATCCCGATCTTGACTTCCACGGCTCTCCTAACCTCGGACCTTACGAGGCTAACCGGCAAGGTCGCAGGACGGGCTGGACCCAGCCCCGGACGCGCTACGCCGCGAGCGAAAAGGCTCTGCGCCGCTCGCGAGTTGGCGGCCGCGGAGCGGCTGGCGGCCGAGGGTCAGGCAGAGAGCGGCCAGTCGCTGATACCGCGCCAGGCGAGCCTGGCGATCAGCTGCTCCGCGGCGTTCTTCGGAATTGCCTGATTTGTGCTCAGCCAGTAGCGCGCGCTCACCTGTGCCATGCCGACCAGTGCCATGCCCAGCAGATGAGCTTCCTCATTGCTGACGCCGGCATCTTCGCGAATAAACCGGCTCACCATGTCGGCGCACTCGTACATAGCGCGTTCCACGCGGGCGCGCACCGCTGGCTCGTTGCTCAGGTCGGACTCGAAAACCAGCCGGAACGCCTCTCTGGCATCGGCGACGTAGTCGTAGAACGCCTTGAACGTGGCAGGCACCCGCTGGCGGTTGTCAGACGTCGATGACAGCGCCTCACTCATGATCTTGACGAGCTCGTTCGCGCTTTCGTCAAGCAGCGCCAGGTAAAGCTCGAGCTTGCCAGGGAAGTGCTGGTAGAGCACGGGCTTGCTGACGCCGGCGCGTTCGGCGATCTCGTCCATCGCTGCCGCGTGGTAGCCCTGAGCCACGAAGACGTCGCGAGCCGCCCCGAGTAGCTGCAGCCGGCGCGCAGGCCGCGGCATGCGCGTGCTTGCGGGCCTGGCCTGGGGCGATGCGGTCACATTCACTCCGGAAGTGGTGCTGTCCGCGACGCGAGTGCGCCGCGATGTTCTTGCAATCCTACGTCCGGGTAGCTTGCCGAGTCCTGCTAGCGGTACTCGTCGTCGTCGAGGCTCAGCTCACGGGCCTGTTCGGCCCGGTCGGCCGCGCTAGCCTCGAGCGGGAACTCGCCGAGTTCGTCGGCGTCGCCCGGCCCCGGGATTGCGTCCTGGTCCTGCTCCGCCGCGTCGGCATCCGGTGCCTCAAGTCCCATGTCACTCATCCGGATCCTCCCGTCATTGCGGCAATCGAACATATTGCCGAAAGACAAAATGCGGACAACACTGGTTCTATCAGTACCCGGCCTTGGGACTGACATCCGCGCGGCATCCGAGACCATAATCAGTAGCGCCAGTGCTATCAGTAGCGACAGTGCCGCCAGGGTAGGGAGAAGTCATGCACAGCATGTGGAAGGGGGCAGTTTCCTTCGGGCTGGTCATGATCCCGGTGAAACTCTACGCCGCCACAGAGCAGAAGGACATCGCGTTCCGGCAGGTGCACAGGGAGGATGGCGGACGAATCAGGTTCCGCCGGTTCTGCTCGATCGAGGACGTCGAAGTGGCCTACGAGGATGTCGCGAAGGGCTACGAGTTGCCTGGCGGCGAGATCGTCATCCTGACCGAAGAGGACATGGCGGAACTGCCGCTGCCGACGACCAAGAGCATCGAGGTCGTGCAGTTCACCCCGGCTGAGCAGCTCGATCCCATCCTGTTTAACCGCAGCTACTATGTGGAGCCCGAGGCCGCCGGAGTCCGTGCGTACTGCCTGCTCAGGGATGCGCTTGAGGACTCGGGCAAGATCGCCATCGCCCAGGTAGCGCTGCGCCAGCGCGAGTCGCTGGCCATTCTCCGGGTGCGCGATGACGTGCTCGTGCTTGAGACGTTGCTGTGGCCGGATGAGGTCCGCGTGCCCGCATTCGGATTCCTCGACGACGACATCGAGGTGCGCCCGCAGGAACTGCGGATGGCCAGTTCGCTCATCGAGTCGATGACGGTGGATTTCGACCCGGACGAGTATCACGACAGTTATCGCGAGGCTCTGCAGGAACTCGTCAACGCCAAGGTTGAGGGGCGTCAGGTCGTTCAGCCTGAAACGGAGGCGCAGCCGTCGGGCGAGACATCCAGCCTCGCGGATGCTCTGCGCGCCAGCCTGGCCGCCGCCCGTGGCGGTCGCCTTGGCAGCGTGCCCGCCGCTACGTCTTCCGGTGCCGACGGCGACGAGGACGAGGACGCCACGGCGGGCTCGTCCCGCGCCAGGACGCGGTCGGCGGCAAGCGGCTCAAGCAGGACTAGCGCCAAGGCTGGCTCGTCGAGGACGAGCACAGCGAAGACGAGCACAGCAAAATCGCGCCCGGCTAAGGCAAGCACTGCGAAGGCCAGCACAGAGAAGGCCAGCACAGAGAAGGCCGGCCCAGGGAAGACCGGCCGCGCTGAGACAAGCACGGCCAAGGCGGCCGGATCGGGTTCGCGGGCCAAGACCGCGGTTGCCAGAACCACGGGTGCCAAGACCAGGGCCGGCCAAGCGGGGGCAGCCGGCGGGACGGCTAAGACTGCCAGGACAAAGCGTGATGCCGAGGAGCCGGCCGCTGCACAGCGCCGGCCGCGGCGCGCAAGTTGAGCGGCGGTGCGTGAGCCACCTGCGGTGCGCGACCTGAGCCGCAGCGTGACTGAGGTGCGGCCTGCCTCGCAGTCGCCGGGCCGCGTGAGCGTGCCACGAGAGTTCGGGCGCGGGATAACCGCCCCACTACCGCCGAGTACGCTCTGACAGCATGACCGATCGGAACGTGCCGAATACTGGCGTGACGCTTAGTCCTGATGGCCCGCACGCGGCGCTGAAGGGCGGCGGCCGGGCTCTCAACGGCAGCGCGCCGAGTGACGGCAGCGTCGCGCCGGGCGGCAGGGTCGCGCCGATATCGGCATGGCCGGGCGAGCCGGTGCCGTTGCTCGCCGGCGAGGTGTTCGTCCGCGCCGCCCCGGCTCGGCACGACGCCGAGCCCGCGCTCTTCGTGCACGGCCTTGGCGGCTCGGCCGCGAACTGGACCGACCTGATGGACCTGCTTCGCCAGCCCGATGCGCTCGGTCCGGGGACCGCGGGCATGGCCGGTGAAGCGATTGACCTCCCCGGATTCGGCTTCTCGCCCCCTCCGCCCGACGGGGACTACTCGCTGGCCGCGCGGGCCGAGGCCGTGATCGAGCTGATCGAGCGGCGGAGCAACTGGCCGGTCCATCTCATCGGCAACTCGATGGGCGGCGCGATCTCGACTCGGATCGCGGCCAGGCGTCCCGAGCTTGTCCGGACCCTGACGCTCATCTCTCCTGCCCTGCCCGACCTCCGGCCGCGGCTGCTGCCGGCCAGGCTCGCGCTAGTCAGCGCGCCCGGCATCGGCCGGATGGTGATAGACCACTTCCGGCAGCTGCCGCCCGAGCGCCGTACGGAGATGTCCGTCCGCGACCTGTATGCCGACCCGAGCCGGATGGAGCCGGAGCGCCGGGCCGAGGCGATAGCCGAGCTCATCCGCCGCGATGACCTCGGCTATGCCACCGAAGTGCAGCTGAACTCGGGCCGGGCGCTGGTAGCAGAATATGTTCGCCGCGGTCCTGGGTCGCTGTGGTGGGACGCGGCCAGGGTGAGCGCACCAACGCTCGTGATCCACGGCAGCCATGACCGCCTGGTCAACCCGTCGACGGCGGGCCGCGCCGCCAGGACCTTCAAGTGGTGCCGGGTTGTCGTGCTGTCGGGGGTCGGCCACGTGGCGATGATGGAGCGCCCAGACCTGGTCGCCGCCGAGATGCGCGGGTTCCTGGCCACCGCAGAGGCGATCGCGACCAATGACAGTGCCGGCGCGGTGCAGCCTGGCCGCTGACCTCTCTACATCATGATCATCAGCGCCCCGAGCGTGGAGACGGCCGAGGCCGGAGCCGAGCCCGTTCCCGGAAGTTACGTCGTTATCGACGGCGGCACCGTGACCGCGGTCGGGGCGGGCGAGCCGCCTCAGCCCGCCGATGTCGTGCTGCCAGAAGGCGTGCTCGTACCAGGGTTGGTTGACCTGCAAGTCAACGGCTATTACGGCGTCGAGTTCCAGGTCGCTGACTCCGGCAGCTGGGCGAGCGTGGCCCGCCGGCTGCCCGAGACGGGGACCACAGCGTTCCTTCCGACGATGATCACCGCTCCGGTCGGCGACCTGGCTGCGGCGGTGGCCGGCGCGGCGGAGTTCCTGCCATCGCTGAGCGACGGCGCACGGGTGCTCGGAGTGCATGTGGAGGGCCCGTTCATCTCCCTGGCCCGGCGCGGCGCGCACAACCCGGCGTACATCACCGACCCGACCCCGGCCGCCGTCACCCAGCTACTGGCGGCCGGCCGAGGCGCCCTGCGCCTGGTCACCCTCGCACCGGAACTGCCGGGCGCGCTGGCCGCGATCAGCGAACTGTCGGCGGCCGGCGTGCTAGTCAGCGTCGGGCATAGCGACGCCACGGCCCGCCAGGTCGCGGCGGCGAGCGCGGCCGGAGCGCGGAAGGTGACGCATTTGTTCAACGCGCAGCGCGGGCTCGCCCAGCGTGAGCCGGGCGTGGTCGGCCAGGCGCTGACCGACCCGCTGCTGACCAGCGGCCTAGTCCTCGACCTACGGCACGTGGTGGCCGCGGTGGCCAAGATCGCGTTCGCTGCCGCTCCCGGCCGGATCGCCTTGGTCACCGACGCGGCCGCGTGCGCGGGCATGCCGCCGGGTGAATACCTGCTCGGCGGCGAGCCGATCACGCTGCCCGCGGGCAGCGGCGAGCCGCCGGTGCGTGCGGACGGCACCCTGGCTGGGTCGGCGCTTCGGATGGATCTGGCGGTCGCGAATGCGGTGTCGTGCGGCCTGCCGCTGGCGGCCGCGGTCGCCGCGGCCACCCGGATCCCGGCCGATCTCATCGGCCGTCCTGACCTCGGGCGCCTGGCTCCCGGCGCGGCCGCGGACATGGCCTGGCTGGGCGAGGATCTGGTAGCGAGGGCGACGTGGGTGGGCGGCCGGCTGGTGTATACCGACGGTGCCGCGGACACGCTCGCCGCGGTGGCGGCTTGAGGGAAGGGATCAGGAAGAGCATGGCAACGGATGGGAACGGGCCGGGTCCCTCGCTGATGCGGCAGGAGATAGGTCAGCAGCCCGAGGCGCTGCGGGCGACGATCGACTCGCTGCTGCCACGTCGCGACGAGGTTGCTACCCTGGCGGCCGACACCCGGCAGGTGCTGCTGATCGCGCGCGGCACCTCGGACAACGCGGCCGTGTACGGCAGCTACCTGATCCAGGCCTACGCCGGCCGGCTGGCGTCGCTCGCCTCGCCGTCGATCGCCACCACGTACAAGGCCACGATCGACCTCGGCGGTGTACTTGCCGTCGGGCTGTCCCAGTCAGGGCGGACCGCGGAGATCGTCGAGACACTGCAGTGGGCCAAGGCGAACGGCGCGCGGACGCTGGCGATCACCAACGGCGGAGCGGACTCGCCGCTGGCCCTGGCCGCGGACGTCGCGTTCGTCACCAAGGCAGGCGTCGAGCGGGCGGTGCCGGCGACGAAGACGTTCACAACCGAACTCGCGGCGCTGGCGGTCCTCGGGCTGGGCCTGGGCGCACCGCTCGATCTCGGTGAACTGCGCGCGGCGCCCGAGGCGATCTCGGCGCTGCTCGCCGGCGAGCTGGACCTGGCCCCGATCGTGGACGAGCTGGCCAAGGTGCCCGGCGTGGTCGTCTCCGGCCGGGGCATGGCCTACTCGGCCGCGCTGGAACTGGCGCTGAAGCTCAAGGAGGCCTGCTACCTGCACGCGATGGGGCTGTCGTACGCTGACCTGCTGCACGGGCCGATAGCGGTCGTGGACGCCGACACGCCGGCGATAGTGATGGCGGCCGACTCCGGCCCGACGCTCGCGGGGACGGTCGACCTGGCCCGCCGCGTCACCGGCGCGGGAGCACGGGCCTATGGCATCGGCGGCGGGCCTGCGCTGGCGGCCGCGTGCTCGCGCTCACTGCCGGCACCCGCGCTGCCGGAGTGGCTCGCGCCGATCGGTCTCATTGTCCCCGGCCAGTTGCTGACCGAGGCGCTGGCCAGGCGGCTCGGCATCAACCCGGATTCGCCGCGCGGCCTGAGCAAGGTGACCCAGACCGACTGAGCCACAGATCGCCGCTGGTCACGACCGTGGCGGTCGGCGCGCGGACGTTCGCCTTCCTGGGCCCTGTGCCGCATCCGGTGCAAGTTGGGAAGTTTTCGACGTCAACGCAGCGGGGGAAGTCTTCGTTTTAAGTCAGCAAAAGGACCGTGCAGGCGTCATCTGTACGAGGAGTCCAGGGCTGCTCATCGCAAACGCGGCGATAAGGCGACCTCGTTACGTCAAGTTCGCGCCGGCCCCGGCGCGGAACGGTCCGCAGGTAACGCTGGCGACTCGGCGCGGCGGCTGGCAGTGCACATTACGGGAGGCAGTACATGCGCGTGCGGGGTAGCAAGTGGGGTTTAATCGGGTCGGTTGCCGCGGCGGCGCTGGCGTTGCCGCTCGTCTTGACGGTCGCGACCGCGCCGCCGGGCCTGGCGGCCGTTCACTCCGTTGTCCGAGCCCGGACCGCCGCATCGCCCAGCGGAGTTCGCCAGGTCTGCCCCGCTCCGACCAGGCCGGGCCAGATGGCCTGCATGGCCTTGCTGCCGAAGAGCGAGCACGGCGGAGTGCACCCCGACCTGCCGAACCCGGAGATCTACGATCCAGCCGACCTGCAGAGCGCCTACCAGCTGACCGCCGAAGCCGCCTCGGGCGGCAGCGGGGAGACCGTCGCGGTCGTGGACGCCTACAACGATCCGGACGCCGCGGCTGACCTGGCTGTGTATCGCAAGGAGTGGGGCCTGGCCGCCTGCGACTCGTCCACCGGAGCGGGCTGCGTCACGGTCGTGAACGAGCACGGCGCGGCGCATCCGCTGCCGGGCGCCGATCCTTACGGCGAGTGGGAGGTCGAGGAGTCGGTCGACATGGAGATGGTCACGGCCATCTGCCCGCTGTGCCACATCCTGCTAGTGGAGGCGAACACGCCGGACATCACCGGCCTAGCCGTCGCCGAGGACAGCGCGGTCAGGCTCGGCGCCAGGTTCGTCAACGACAGCTGGGGCGGCGCCGGCAACGCCTCCTACAACCGGTACTTCGACCATCCGGGCGTCGCCATCACCGTCGCGGCCGGGGACTTCGGGTACGGGGGCACGTACTATCCAGCCTCGAGCCAGCTGGTCACCTCGGTCGGCGGCACCACGCTGACGCCCGCTCCTGGCACGGCCAGGGGCTGGCGGGAGACCGCGTGGGACGGCACAGATTCCGGCTGCGCGTTCGACCCGAACGCCGGCGCGAAGCCGGCCTGGCAGACCATGGACGACAGCGCGGCCAGCGGCTGCCTGAACCGGACCGAGAACGACGTGTCGGCGGTCGCCGACCCGAACACGCCGGTCTGGTTCTACGACAGCTATCCAGAACTCGGCCAGAAACTGGACTGGGAAGCCGTGGGCGGCACAAGCGTGGCCTCCCCGATCATCGCGGCGGTGTATGCGCTGGCCGGCACCCC